>NZ_JBVJIJ010000001.1:0-29912 GCF_055586325.1 Dactylosporangium sp. NPDC051087
CCAGTCCTCCACGCTCAACACCCTCCAAGATCCTCAAAGAGGAGGGGTCAAGATTCAAAAATCCGCTAGGGGTCAGTCTTCAGGAAGCGGCGACAGCGGTCCACCGGCCTGCAGTCCGATCTCCGCGAGCCGTCGGTGCGTCGGTGCGTTGTCGCGCATCACTAGGCAGCAGGCTGCCGCGTGGTGGCAAGGTCAGGGAACTGGGCTTCCCAAAGCTGTCGAACCTGCGGTGGCAGCACGAGATCAGGCCAGAGTATGAGCAACGTCGGCCCATCAAGCCACGTGTGCAGTTCCTCGACATGCGTGGCCTCACGAAGCACGGTCTCGTACATACTCGCCAACCGTCGAGGGTTGCCGAGATCGTAGACAGCTCGCCCCGACCAGTTCAGCCGCCGGTCAAGTCGTGCCTCACCGGTCGTCGGCCCACGCAACTCGCCCAGGTCGGTCACGACGACGTACGGACGCTGGTCCGCGTAGCGCGACCCGAGCGGCGCTCGGGCGTCGTCCTTGCTCATCCTGCACCTCCACCGTCACGTGACTCACGTTCACGGTAGTCCACTGACCAGTTGCGACGAGTCACGCCATTGACGCACAGCAAGCTGAGAGTCTGGCGATGGCGCGCGAGCGCTCGGCGCCTCGCAAGCAGGAGAGCCCATTGAACCGACCATGTCGGCGTGCACCTCAGGTGTCGTACTCGCCGTCCCAGGGCTCGTGGAACCCAAGCTGCTGAGGGTAGAGCTCGGCCCCATGGACCGCCGTGACCCTCGTATGGATCGTCGGCCAGGTTCTGCGCCTCAGACGCTCATAACCTATTGCCGGGTCTGCCTTGAGCGGCCTGGAGCGCCCCCACGACGCCTGCCCTAATGGCACGCTAATGGCACGCCGACTCGATCATGCCGCATCGGGCCTGGCGTGAAATCCGACCGCCAGCTCGACGTCGAGTGCTCGCGCCAGTCGCTCCAGAACCGGCAAGGTCGGCACTGTGCCACCGGCCTCGAAGCGTGCCACCGCAGACTGCGTCATCGCGGCTGCATCCGCCAGCTCGGTTTGGCTCCAGCCGCGGCGTTCGCGAAGCTCCCGAACCGCTCGTCCCAGCTCGAACGCGAGCTTGGTCGACTCGTATGCCTCAGCAGCGCCCGGCTCGGCCATCCGCCGGCTGCGCAGTTCGTTCCAATCGCTGCGGCCGCTCATTCCTCAGCCCCCTCTTCGACGGTGTGCATTTCGGCCATGCATCGCGCCAGTGCCCGCCGAGCCCGCTTGACCTCACTGGTCTCGCGGTCGCGGGTCTTACGGAACACCGTGAGAAGGATGATCCGCTCTCCTGACGCGATCCAATAGGTGATCCGCACGGCGTCACGCTCCAGGTGAAACCGCAGCTCACGAAGCTTGCCGTCGAGCTGCTTGGTGTACGGCTCACCGAGCAGCGACCCATCATCTGCCAAGAGGTCGATGTAGAACGCCACACGGGCGAACTGCACAGTCGTCAGCTCTTCGAGCCACTCCCGAACCTCTGGCTCCAACTCAACGGAGCCCAGGCCATAGCATCGATGCTATAGGTATCCACGAGAGTCGTCGGCCTCGAGTTGACCGAGCAACCAGGACCACCTTCACCGACCCGCCTGAAAATGACGCTATCGTCGGCTTCGACCTCGGCGTCCTGGCCGACCCCTTCGCCATGCTGGAGCGCTACCCCGACAGACGGTTCGCCTTCTGCGGCGCCGACACCGACCACCTCAGCGCCATGCGCGCGCTTCGCCGATTGGCGACGGCAACTGCTCGAAGACCGTCCCGATCCGACAGCTAGGTGCCAGCCGACAAGGGGATGAAGGTGCTTGGTAGTCGGAGCCACGACGGTGAGCACCACAGATCGTGGGGTCTGGGGCTCGGGCCCCAGGCTGGAATGGCGAAGGACCCCCGGTTCGCGCTTTCCGCGAACCGGGGGTCCCCAGGTCCGAGCGGGTGAAGGGAATCGAACCCTCACTGTCAGCTTGGGAAGCTGATGTTCTGCCATTGAACTACACCCGCGAGCGACGCCTACTGTACCGAATCCGCGGGCGTCGTGCACGGACCATTCCGGCGGGCCCTGGGAACTCGGGCTAAGCGGTCGCGCCAGAGGGTCTTGGTGGAGGTGAGGGGCGAGTCGCGTTGGACGATCATCGCTACCTCGATGGTGAGGGCGTAGAGCTTCCAGTCCACGCGTTGGGCTGCGCGCATCTGCAGGGCGAGGGCGGCCACGACCAGGGGATCCATGACCGGGGCGGCGTGGCCTGAGAGGTACGCCTCGTCGGAGGTGTCCTCGGCGGGGAAGCTGTGCAGCGCGTAGCGGCCGTCCCGGTCCAGGTCGTGGCGTTTCGGGGAGGGGAGGATGAAGCAGTAGAGGCCCTCATCGGTGATGACGGGCATCACGGGGTGGACGCGGGGTCCTCCGTCGGGGCGGATGGTGGCCAGGTAGCCCATGCCGGGGCCGTACTGGCAGATCAGGGTGCGGATGGCCGTCGCCAGGAGGGGCTCGGCCGCGGAGAATGATGCCCACGTCGCCATGCCTCCAAGTTACTCGTACACGTGTACGAAAAGTGTGTGATTCCACGAATGAAGGACAATGGTCCGGTGGGTGACACCGACGCGCTGATCGACCTCCTCCGGCAGTTCAACCTCGAGGCGGACCGGTTCGTGGAGGTGTTCACGCGGGCGCACGGGCTGCACCGCACGGACATGAACGCGGTGGCGTACATCTGGCGGGCGGCGGAGGAGGACACGCCGCTCACGCCCGGGGAGCTGGCCAGGACGTTGCGGTTGAGTCCGGCGGCGACGACGGCGTTGCTGGACCGGCTCGAGCGGGCCGGCCATGTCGAGCGGCGGCACGACATGGCCGATCGGCGGCGGGTACACCTGGTGATGCGGCCGCCGGCGAAGGACCTGGCGCAGGCGTTCTTCGCGCCGCTGGGGCGGCACATGCGCGGGGCGCTGGAGGAGTTCGACGAGGACGAGCTGGCGATCACTGCAAAAGTCATCAAAAAGATCAACGAGGCGACCGCGAGGGCCGCCGAAGAGGCGGCGTAATAGGGTCGACAGCGTGCTGCTCTCCGACCGTGACCTGACAAAAGAGCTCGCCGACGGCCAACTTCGGCTGGAGCCCTTCGAAAAAGACCTGGTCCAGCCGTCGAGCATCGATGTGCGGCTCGACCGCTGGTTCCGGGTGTTCAACAACCACCTGTACACCCACATCGACCCGGCGACGCAGCAGGACGATCTCACCGCGATGGTGGAGGTCGAGGACGGGCAGCCGTTCGTGCTGCACCCGGGTGAGTTCGTGCTCGCCTCGACGCTCGAGGTGATCAGTCTCGGCGATCAGCTGGCCGGGCGGCTGGAGGGCAAGTCGAGTCTCGGGCGGCTCGGGCTGCTGACGCACTCGACCGCGGGGTTCATCGACCCGGGGTTCTCCGGGCACGTGACGCTCGAGCTGTCCAATGTGGCCAATCTGCCGATCATGCTCTGGCCGGGGATGAAGATCGGGCAGCTGTGCATCTTCCGGCTGTCGAGCCCGTCGGAGCACCCGTATGGCTCAGAGGTCTACGGCAGCCGGTATCAGGGCCAGCGCGGCCCGACGGCGAGCCGGTCCTACCAGAACTGGAGGACCTGGCCCACCGCCACGTAGGAACCGGAAGCTAGCCGACCCTGCCGTAGCCGGCGATCGGTGCGCTGTCGATCTTCTTCATGCGGACCACGTCACCCGAGGTCGGGGCGTGGACCATCCAGCCGCCGCCCACATACAGGCCGACGTGGTGCAGGTCGCTGTAGAAGAAGACGAGGTCGCCGGCCTTCAGGTCGGCCCGGCTGACGCGCTTCGTGTCCGAGTACTGCCACTTCGTGTAGTGCCGCAGCGTGTGGCCGGCCTGCTTCCACGCGTACAGCGTGAGGCCGGAGCAGTCGAACGTGTTGGGACCCTCGGCCGCCCACACGTACTTCTTGCCGATCTGCTGGCAGGCGACCTGCGCGGCCTTCGCGGCGTCGCCACCGGAGTATTCGACCGGGCAGGCGACGGGGCGCAGCTCGCCGGTCGCGCCGCTGGACCCATACGCCTTGGTGCGCATGTCGTTGAGCTGCTTGATCTCGGCGTTGATGGTGGTCTCTTTGGCCGCCATCTCGGCCTCGGCGGCCTTCTGGGTGGCGATCAGCTCGTCGAGCGGCTTCTTCTGGTCGTCGAGGACCTTCTTGCTGTCCATGACGTCCTTGATGCCGGCGGCCTCGTCCTTGGCCAGCATGTTGAGCATGACGAGCTGCTCGGCGAAGGTGTCCGGCGAGCCGGTCGTCATCAGCGCGTTGAAGCTGGAGACGCGGCCGGTCTTGTACTGCAGGACCGAGAACGCGCTGACCCGCAGGAGGGCGGTGTCGACCTGCGCCTGGAGTGGGTCGATCTGGTTCTTGAGTGCCGTCTGCTTCGCAAGGTTGGCCTTCAGCTCGCCCTTGAGCTGGTTGTGCTGCTCGATGATGGGCTCGACTTCATTCCACTTCTTGTCGATCTGCGCTTCGAGCTCGGCCGGGGTCGGGTCCGCCTTGGCGACTCCGGTGATCCCGACGGCGAGCGACAGACCGCCGAGTGTAGCGACGAGGAGCCGAACCAGACGGTTGGGCCGCATCGAGGAGATACTCCTTCTTCCAGCCGCCTACCGGGTTAGCTGACGGGTTCGGACGGGAAGGTCGTCCTACCGCGACCGTGTCGCGGATTCACCCCAAATGGCGCAGGTGGGTCCCCGGTTCAAAAATTTGACTCGGCGGTGCCGTCTGGCGCGCCCGTGCTGGGCGCGGACATCCATCCGACCGGAAATCACGGTATGGCGACCGCTCCCAACGGGCAAGTCGATCCACGATTGTTGTCCGAATTGGGCGAAAAGTCAGGCCACTCCGGTGACATACACGTCATCAATTGCACCGATGAACTGGTCGTTGTTCGCACTGGTTCCCTTGCCACCAATACAGAGTGGATCCGGGTTCACTATGGACAGTGACGGAGGGATCGGTGATCTTCCCTTGATCTGACCGTCGACAGCCACTGTGAGCAGGGCGTCACTGCGCGAACACTCGATTCGGTGCCACCGCCCGTCGGCCACGGTCAGCGACGCGAGGGCTACGTAAATGGTAGGTCCAGAAGTGCCGACAATCACACAACTGGGATACCCCGCGGCGCCGTCGACCTGCAACTTGAACTGACTGTCACCAACCGAGAACCCTTTTTGCAGCACATTGGCGCCCTTGGAAGTCTCATGCGGCGCTACGAGCACACTGGCGCCATAGGTGAACGCGCCGCTTCCTGGATTGAGGAATTCCGCGGGGCCACTCTGCAGGATGGCGCGGGCACAACTCTCCGCACCGTAATGCTCACACGGCTGCGGAAAACGCACCGCGAGTCCGCCGTTGTGCGGCACCGTGGACAGCTCCCCGCCGACCTTGCGGACCCGTAGCGGCAGCCTGCCCGCGCCGTCCAGGACCGGGCCGATGACGCCGGCGTCGAAGGAGTACCGGATGCCGGTCGCCGGATGCGTGGCGGCTGCCGGCGCCGAGGCCGGCTGGGCCGCCTCGGTCGGCACGGCGGACACCGAGCCACGACCGGAGGACGGCGGGGCCGATGGCGTCTCGACAGGCACCCGGCGAGCCGCGCAGCCACTGGCCGCGACCACCGAGACAAGCGCAAGCAGAACGGGGGGCCACATACGCATAACCGGACATTATGCCGAAATGCGGATGCCGGGATCGCGGCAAAACCCTAAAGAGGGACGGCCTGCTCGCCGCCGACGACCGCGGTGAGGACGTCGTCGAGGGTGACCACGCCGATCGGCACGCGCCCGTCGCTCACGAGGACGATGTGCTGCCGCTCCCGGCGCATGGCGAGCAGCAGCTCGGCCAGGGTCCGGGTCGGCGGCACGATGCCGAGCGGGCGGATCAGGTCGGGCGGGATCGGGGCGCGCCGCTGCGGGCCGACGAAGCCGATGACGTCCTTGACGTGCACGAAGCCCAGCACGCGCCGGGACGCCCGGTCGACGACCGGGAAGCGGGACCGGTTGGTGCGGGTGGCAAGGACCTCCAGCGACGCCGGCGAGACGTCCTCCGCCACGGTCGTGATCTCCGACCAGAGCCGCAGCGCGTCGCGGGCCGTGCGCTGGCTCAGCGCGAGCGCGCCGGTGATCCGGGCGTGCTCCTCGGGCGCCAGCAGGCCCTCCGTGGTGGCCTGGGCGGCGAGCCCGGCGAGCTCCTCGGCGGTGAAGACGGTCTTCACCGAGCCGGTCGTCTCGATCCGCCACAGCGACAGGATCGTGCGGGACGCCCACTTCATGGCGACCAGGACCGGCTTGAAGACCATGCAGAATGCGAGCATCGGCGGGCCGAGCCACAGCACCGCGCGCTCCGGCGAGGCGAGGGTCAGGTTCTTCGGGACCATCTCACCGACGACGGTGTGGGCGAACACGACCACCCCGAGCGCCAGGATGAACGCCACGGGATGGATCAGCTGCTCCGGTACGTGCAGCGCCTCGAACGGCCCTTCCAGCCCGTGGGCGAGCGCCGGCTCGGCCAGGGCGCCGAGGCCGAGCGAGCAGATCGTGACGCCGAGCTGCGCACCCGCGATCATCAGCGGGATCTCGCTCATCGCCCGCAGCGCGGTGCGGGCGCGTCGTGACGTGGCGGCCATCGGCTCGATCACCGTGCGCCGTGAGGCGATCAGCGCGAACTCGCTGGCGACGAAGAAGCCGTTGCCCAGCAGCAGCAGTACCGTGATCAGCAGCTCATTCATCGAAGGCCTCCGGACGCACGACGCGCACCTGCTCGATCCGGCGCCGCTCGACCTCCACGACGGTGAACTCCCAGCCGTCCTCTTTCCAGGTCTCGCCGACGGCGGGGATGCGGCCCAGGCGGGCCATCAGGAAGCCGGCGAGCGTCTCATAGGGGCCTTCGGGCATCCGGAAGCCGGTCACCTCGGCCAGCTCGTCCTCCCGCAGCACGCCGTCGACGAGCATGGTGCGCTCGTCGCCGGGGGCGGTGAGGTCGGGCATGCCGTGCGCGGTGGTCGGCTCCTCCTCGATGTCGTGCTCGTCGGCGATCTCGCCCACGAGTTCCTCGACGAGGTCCTCGACGGTGACGACGCCGTCGGTGCCGCCGTATTCGTCGACGACGATCGCGAAGTCGGCACCGCCGCGGCGCAGCGCGTGCAGGACGCCGTCGAGGTCGAGGCTCTCCGGGACGAACACCGGCTCGCGGGCGACCGCGCCGACCCGGGTGGTGGGCCGGCGCACCGGCGGCACCCCGAGCGCGTCGGTGACCGTGACGACGCCGGTGACCTGGTCGAGCGTCTGCACGTAGATGGGGAAGCGGCTCTTGCCGGTCTGCACCGACAGCGTCAGCAGGTCCGCTACGGTGGCGTCGGCGCGCAGCGAGACGACGTCGACGCGCGGGGTCATCGCCTCGGCTGCCCGCTTGTCGCCGAAGCGGATCGTGCGCTGCAGCAGCACCGCGGTCTCCCGCGGCAGGGCGCCGGCGCGGGCGGAGATCGCGGCGAGCAGGCCGAGCTCCTCTGGCGACCGGGCGCTGGCCAGCTCCTCCTGCGGCTCGACGCCGAAGCGCCGCACGACCCAGTTGGCGGAGCCGTTGAGCAGGGTGATCAGCCAGGAGAACAGCTTGGAGAACATGCGCTGCGGGCCGGCGGTCGCCCGGGCGACCGGCATCGGCTTGGCGAGCGCGGCGTTCTTCGGCACGAGTTCGCCGAAGAGCATCGACAGCAGGGTGGCCAGGATCAGCGCGGCGACGTGGGCGGCGCCCTTGGTCATCGTCCCGAAGACCGGCTCCAGCACCGGCTCGAAGATGTGCGCCAGGGCGGGCTCGGCCAGATAGCCGGCGAGCAGGGCGGTGATGGTGATGCCCAGCTGCGCGCCGGACAGCTGGAACGACAGCTCCCGCAGCGCCTGCCGGACGGTGCGGGCCTTGCGGTCGCCGGCGCTGGCCTGCTGCTCGATCTCCGCCCGGTCGACCGTGACCAGGGCGAACTCGGCCGCGACGAAGCCCGCGTTCGCCGCGGTGAGCAGCGCGAAGGCCAATAGGGGCAACAGGGTGGTGAACACGCGCGCGCGACGATCCCTTCAAGGTGACAGCCGATTGTTCCACGTGAACCCACAACCCGCCGACGGCGGCACCGGTTGACATAGAGAGGCGTAGATCACCCTCCCTCTTTCGGGGTCTTCTCGCCTTCCCTGGCAGCGCGGATGCTGTGGAAACGACGCAAGGAGGGCGGAATGGGAGCGGCACTGATCGGTGTCTGCATAGCCGTGGTGGCCGGGTTCGCCGCCGGCAGCGCGAACAACAAGGCGAAGCGGGCCCGGCTGGACTACACCCGCACGAAGGCGCTCGTGCCGACCGCGCGCAAGGCGGCGGTGGGCGAGACCCTTCGCGGCCTCCGGGTGATCGCGACGGCCGCGGCGGTCCTGGTCGCGCTGGCGATGGCGATGAACGTCATCGGCCAGCGCTGACCAAGCTAAGGGTTAAAAGTCCGTTTTGTCAAGAATCCTTGGACGCCAGCGACCGCAGCAGTACGGACGCGACATCCACGACCTCGACGTCCTCCGGCGCGGCGCCGGCCGACTTCTTGCCGGTCACGCCGTCGCCGAGCATCGTCAGGCAGAACGGGCAGGAGACGGCCACGGTCTTCGCGCCGGTGGACAGCGCCTCCTCGACGCGCTCGACGTTGATGCGCTTGCCGATCCGCTCCTCCATCCACATGCGCGCGCCGCCGGCGCCGCAGCAGAACGAGCGCTCCGCGAACCGGTCCATCTCCACCAGCCCGGCGTCCTCCTGCTTGGCGGTGTCCGCGACGGCGCCCAGGACCTCGCGCGGCGGCGCGAAGACCCGGTTGTGCCGGCCCAGGTAGCACGGGTCGTGGTAGGTGATGGCGCCGTCGAGCGGCTGGACCGGGGTCAGCTTGCCCGAGGAGACCAGCTGCGCGAGGAGCTGCGTGTGGTGGATGACCTCGAAGTGGCCGCCGAGCTGGCCGTACTCGTTGGCGAGGGTGTTGAAGCAGTGCGGGCAGGTCGCGACGATCTTCTTGACGCCGGCCTCGTTGAGGGTCTCGACGTTCTGCTGCGCGAGCATCTGGAAGACGAACTCGTTGCCGATGCGGCGGGCCGGGTCACCGGTGCAGGTCTCGCCCTGGCCGAGGATCGCGAACGACACGCCGGCCTCGTTGAGCAGGGTGGCGACGGCGCGGGTCGTCTTCTTCGCGCGGTCCTCGAAGGCGCCGGCGCAGCCGACCCAGAACAGGTACTCGAAGTCGCCGCCGTCGGCCACGTTGGGCACGTCGAAGCCGAGGCCCTTGGTCCAGTCGTCACGGGTGGACTGGGCCGCGCCCCACGGGTTGCCCTTGTTCTCGAGGTTGCGGAGCATGACGCCCGCCTCGGTCGGGAAGTTGGACTCGATGAGCACCTGGTAGCGGCGCATGTCGACGATGTGGTCGACGTGCTCGATGTCGACCGGGCACTGCTCGACGCAGGCGCCGCAGGTGGTGCACGACCAGAGCACGTCGGGGTCGATGACCCCGTTCTCGTCGACGCCGCCGATGAGCGGGCGGTCCTTCTCGGCGAGCGCGAGGACGTCGACCTTGGCGAGCGCCTCGTCGGTGGCGGTCGAGCCGCCGGCCAGCAGGTAGGGCGCCTTGGCGTAGGCGTGGTCGCGCAGGCTCAGGATCAGCAGCTTCGGCGAGAGCGGCTTGCCGGTGTTCCAGGCCGGGCACTGCGACTGGCACCGCCCGCACTCGGTGCAGGTGGAGAAGTCGAGCATGCCCTTCCAGGTGAACTGCTCGACCTCGGCGACGCCGAACTGGTCCTTCTCCGGGTCGGCCTCCTCGAAGTCGAGCGGCTCGCCCTTGCTCATCATCGGGCGCAGCCCACCGAGGCCGGAGCCGGCACCGCCCGGCTTGCGCTTGAAGTAGATGTTGAAGAACGCCAGGAAGCGGTGCCAGGCGACGCCCATCGTGATGTTGCTCGCGATCACGATGACCCAGGTCATCGAGACGATGATCTTCACCATGGCGATGAGGCTGACGGCGGCGGCGCTGGCGGGCAGCAGGGCACCGAGGCCGTGGCTGACCGGCGCGGCCCACACCGGCCACTCGAGGGTGTCGTTGGCGGCCTTGAAACCGCGAATGAAGAAGCCGCAGAGCAGCACCGCGAGGATGGTGTACTCGACGTAGTAGGCCTGCCACATCGTCGAGCCGGTGAAGCGGGACCGCCGGTTGGGGTTGCTCGGCAGGTTACGCAGGCGGATGCCGATCAGGACCAGGATGCCGATGAAGCCGAGCACGCCGATCCATTCGGTGACCAGGCCGTAGACGTTCCAGGCGCCGATCACCGGCAGCCCGTGGTCGGGGATGGCGACCTCGAAGTACGCCTCGAGCACCAGCGACGACAGCGCGATGAACGCGATCATGACGAACCAGTGCGCCGCGCCGACGACACCCCAGCGCAGCATCCTGGTGTGGCCGAGGGTCTCGGCGAGCATCGTCTTGAGGCGCAAGCCTCGGGAGCCGCCGCGGGACGGGTCGGGTTGACCCAGCCGCACCACCGAGATCATCCGGCGCACGGTGCGCACGACGAGCACGGTGGCCACGACGGTGATCACCGCCGCGACACTGGTCGCGATGACCTGCACTGGGCCCATGCCGATGCCTCCAACGCCGCTGGTCCTTCAGAAGACCTTAGTCCCCTTGGTTACCCATGAGTAACGTGAAGTTTGTCGCAGCAAACGCTATGACACCCTTCTCACATTGGGACGAGATAACGCCAAGAAGCCCCTTCGGCACAGGATGCGCCGAAGGGGCTGGCAACGCGGGTCTAGATCAACGCCACTTGGACAGCACGCCGAGCGAGGCCACGAGGAACCCGAACCCGATGGCCAGGTTCCAGTACTGCAGCTTGGCGACGGCGGAGAACGCTTCCACGTCGAAGAAGCCCTGCGTCAGGTAATACGCGACCAACCATCCGATGCCGATCACGATGAAACTCACCGCGAGGATCGGCACCCAGATCGGACTCGGACGGCGCTTGGCGGCCACCGTCTCCTGTGGGCGCAACTCCGCCGGCGGCGTGTACACCTTCTTCTTACGAACTGTCGACTTCGGCACGGCGCTCTCCTGGAGGGGTCGTCTGGCCAACACTATCCACGTGACGCCGCCACCTCCGCCAGCGTCGGCCTGAATAATGTTCTACGTCTAGCGTAGTCAAGTCGGCACGCGTCTGCGGGGAGGGGTCGTCGTGGAGTACACATCAGGCGGCTCCTCGTGGGCTCGCGCCCTGCGCAGGCTCGGTCGCGCTATGCTGCCGCACCCGCGCAAAGGGCAGCGTTTCGGCTGGTCAGCGGCGACACCACTGGTGTTCCTGGCGGCCGGGCTGCTCTTCTCGCTGACGGCCAAGACCGCCGGCGGCACTGATCTCCGCGACGACCGCCGGCCCGAGCTGACGAATCTGATCGCTGAAAGAAAACAAGAAATTTCGATCGCTCGTGCCCGGGCGGCCCGGCTTCGTGGCGAGATCGAGACCCAGCAGCAGGGGCAGGCGGGCGCGGACGGTGCCGTCGACGAGCAACGCCGCCGCGGCGAGATCCAGCTGGCCGGCGCGGGCCTGACCGCCGTGCACGGCCCCGGGCTCGTGGTGGTGCTCGACGACGCCCCCAGGCGGCCCGACGGCAGCCGTCCGGCCGGGGCCCGCCCGGACGACCTGGTCGTCCACCAGCAGGACGTGCAGGCCGTGGTCAACGCGTTGTGGGCCGGCGGCGCCGAGGCGATGACACTCATGGGAGTCCGGGTCATCTCCACGAGCGCGGTACGCTGCGTTGGCAACACGCTGCTGCTCGACGGCCAGGTGTATTCACCACCGTTCGAGATCGCCGCGATCGGCGACCAGGTGCGCCTCCAGCGCTCCCTCGACGACACGGAGGGAGTTGCTCTGTTCAGGGACGCCGCGGACAACTTCGGCCTGGGCTATCAGGTGCGGATGGAGGCAGACGTGCAGGCGAAGGCCTACGACGGCTCCACCGCGCTGCGGTCGGCCACGACCGGGTCCTGACATGAGCGACCCGCACCGGCCCCGCCATCGCGCCCTGGATCAGGATGACATCGCGACCCGGATGATCCCCCGCATCCGGGACGACCGCCCGCCCGCCGAGACCGGACCCGCGCCCGCGGACGCCACGGCCTACATACCGAGGTTCACGGAGCAGGCCGAGGCGACCACGGTCCTTCCGAAGATTCCCGAAGCGGCCGAAACGCCGGAAACAGCACCAAAAACCACCCCTGAGGATGAACCGGACGCGACCCAGGACCCTGACATCCCAAAGGGTGTCAAGGTCGTGCCGTTGCGGCCGGTCCGCACCCAGGAGGGTTATCGCAGCGTGTACTCCGAATACACGAGGACCACGTTCGGCACGGTCGTGCGGGCGGTCAGCCGGGGCACCGGCGAGCTGCTGATCACGTTCGGCCTCATCGTGCTGCTCTTCGCCGGCTACGAGGTCTGGGGCAAGTCCGCGATCGTCGACGCGCACCAGGACGAGCTCAACCGTCAGCTGGAGCAGCAGTGGGCCCAGCCGGAGGCCTCCCCCACCGTCGCACCGTCCGGGCCGCCCACACCCGTCGCCAAGCCCGCCAACGGGGCGGTGATCGCGTCGGTACACATCCCGCGGCTGAAGAAGAAGTGGGCCGTGGTGCAGGGTGTGACCCCCGCCGACATCCGCTACGCGCCGGGGCACTATCCGGACACCGTGCTGCCGGGGCAGATCGGCAACTTCTCGATGGCCGGGCACCGCACGCCGGCGATCTGGTGGGACCTCGACCAGCTCAAGCCGAACGATCCGGTCGTCGTCAAGACCGCGGACACCTGGTACATCTACCGGGTCAGCGGCCACGAGATCGTGTTGCCGACCGCGGTGCAGGTCGTCGCGCCGGTGCCGGGCAAGCCCGGGGTGGCGCCGACCGAGGCCCTGCTGACGATGACGACGTGCAACCCGAAGTTCAACAACTATCAGCGGCTCGTCGTGCACGCCAAGCTCGACCACAGCCAGCCCGTCTCCGACGGTGACCCCGCAGAGCTGAAGGGATAGCCGCGTGTACGGATGGATCTGGCGGCACATCCCCTTCAAGCAGTGGCAGCTCAAGTCGCTCGTCTCGGTGATCCTGATCGGCGCGCTCGCGGCCGTGCTCTGGTACAAGGTCTTCCCGGCGGTCGAGCCGATCCTGCCGTTCGACGACGTCCAGGTGGAGACCGACGACCCGGCCGGTGACGGCGGGCAGATGGAGCCGCCGACCAGCAACGCCCCTTCCACAGGGCCGTCCAGCCTGCCGTCGAAGGTGCCGTCCAAGCTGCCGACGAAGACCCCCTCCGCCCCAGCGGTCCTACCGAGCTAGGCGAGCCGGTTGCGCGTCCTGGTCATCGACAACTACGACTCGTTCGTCTTCAACCTGGTCCAGTACCTGGGTCAGCTGGGCGTCGACTGCGACGTCCGCCGCAACGACGAGATCTCCGTCGACGAGGTCGGCGCGGCGAAGCCGGCGGGGATCCTGCTCTCCCCCGGCCCGGGCACACCGGAGCGGGCCGGCATCTGCATGGCGGTCATCGACCGGTACAAGGGCGAGATCCCGATCTTCGGGGTGTGTCTCGGGCACCAGGCGTTCGGGGCGGCGTTCGGCGCCACCGTGACGCGCGCACCCGAACTGCTGCACGGGAAGACCTCTCTGGTCAGTCACGGCGGCCAGGGCGTTCTCAAGGGGCTGCCGGACCCGTTCATCGCGACCCGCTACCACTCGCTCGCGGTGGTCGAGTCGACGCTGCCGCCGGAGATCGAGGTGACGGGTCGCACCGGGTCCGGCGTGATCATGGCGATGCGCCATCGCGAGCTGCCGATCGAGGGCGTGCAGTTCCACCCGGAGTCGGTGCTGACCCAGGGCGGGCACCAGCTGCTGGCGAACTGGCTGGCGGCCTGCGGCCTGCCCGCGGCCCTGGAGCGGGCGCCGGAGCTCGTCGCCGAGGTCGAGGCCCGGCGGGTCGCCGCGTTCGCGTAGGACCTCAGGGACCCACCTGTGCAAAACCCTGTGGATAACTGGCTTGTTATCCACAGGGTACGCACGGTGATCTGGGTATAAGGGGCCGAACCGGACTAATTGTTCGGCGAGGCCGTCGAGTTGCTCGGCTTCGGCGAGCCGGACGGGTTGCCTCCCGGCGCCACGCCGATCCGCAGCGTGATCACGTCGGTCTTCATCAGCACCTTGCCGGTCGGCTGCGACGCACCGACGACCAGACCGTCCTTCGACTGGTCCGTCACCTGCGTGTCCTGCGTCTTCGGCTCCGCGGTGAAGCCCGCAGCCTCGAGCAGCGCCTGCGCCTGCGCCAAGGTCTTGTTCGCGACCTCGGGCATGATCGCCTGGTTGAACTTCGAGACGTAGAGCGTGACCGTGGTGTTGGCCTTGACCTGCTGGCCGGCCGGCGGGTCGGACTCGATGACCTCGTCCTTGGCCTGCGGCCCGTCCTTCGGGACCACCACGACCTTCAGGTTGAGGTTGGTCAGCTGCGCCTTCGCCGCCTCCGCGGTGGAGCGCACCACGGTCGGGATGGTGATCAGCGTGGGCTCGCCGCAGATGTCGTAGTCGACCTGCGAGCCCTGCTTGATCTGCTGACCCTTCCCGGGATTCTGCGAGATGACGGTGCCGGCCTTGCAGTTCTCGCTCGATCCGGTGCGCGGGTCGCCCTCCAGTTTGACCTCGCGCAGCGCGTTGGCGGCGTCGTTCTGGCTCTTGCCGACGAGGTCGGGCACGTCGACCATCGGGTCCTGGTTGGCCAGGTAGAGCCCGATGGACAGCGCGGCGACCGCGAAGATGCTCAGCACGGTGAGCGCGACCGCGATGCCGGTCGAGTTCTTGCGCTTCTGCCGCTGCGCGGCGCGGGCGGGCTGACGCGAGGCCGGCGGCGGCCGGTAGGCAGTCTGCGCCGCCATCACGGTCGCCATCTCGTCCTCGGTCATGACCGGCGGTGCCGAGACCGGGCGGCCGGCCGCCGCGCGCATGACGTCGGCGCGCATCTCGCCGGCGCTCTGGTAGCGGTTGAGCGGGTTCTTGGCCAGGGCCTTGAGCACGACCGCGTCGATCTCGGGCGTCACGTCGCGGTTGCTGCTGCTCGGCGGCCGCGGGTCTTCCCGGACATGCTGATAGGCCACCGACACCGGGTTGTCCCCGACGAACGGCGGATGGCCGCAGAGGAGCTCGAAGAGCACGCAGCCGGACGCATAGACGTCGCTGCGGGCGTCGACGGGCTCGCCACGCGCCTGCTCCGGTGACAGATACTGCGCGGTGCCGATGACCGCGGAGGTCTGCGTCATCGTGGTCGCGCCGCTGGCGAGAGCCCGCGCGATGCCGAAGTCCATCACCTTGACCTGGCCGGTCTGGGTCAGCATCACGTTGCCGGGCTTGATGTCCCGGTGGATGATGCCGTGCCGGTGGCTGAACTCCAGCGCCGCGCAGATGTCGGCGGTGATCTCCAGCGCCCGTCTCGGCATGAGCCTGCCCTCGGCCGCCAGCACCTCTTTGAGGGTGCGGCCGTTGACGAACTCCATGACGATGTAGGGCAGCTCCTCGCCCGCCGGGCCCCGCTCCTCGCCCGTGTCATACACGGCGACGATCGCGGGGTGGTTGAGCGAGGCGGCGTTCTGCGCCTCACGGCGGAACCTCAGCTGGAAAGTCGCGTCGCGGGCCAGGTCGGTGCGCAGCGTCTTGATCGCCACATCGCGGCCGAGACGCAGGTCGCGGCCGCGGTGCACCTCGGCCATGCCGCCATAGCCAAGCAACTCCCCGACCTGGTATCGGCCGCCGAGGAGGCGAGGCTGGGCGGTCATGTCGTGTCGTCCTTCGGTCATCGACTCTTACCTTGCCACGTCTTGCGACGAGAACCCATTCCGGCCTAGGCCGGGACGCACAGCGTCCCGACGGGCTTCTGCCCCGGCGGGCACGACGGCTTGGCACCGGCCGCCGGCGACGTCGAGCTGCCGGCACTCGGCGACTCGCCCGCGCCGCCGTCGTCCGACGGCTCCACAGACGGCACCGCACCACCGGCACCGGCCTGGTAGAACACCTCGAGCGGCTCGCTCACGGCTACCGCGGTGCCGCACGGCTTGACCTCCGTGACCTGGCCCGGGATCGGCTTCTTGTCGTCGCGCGGGGTCTGCTTGACCTTGAACCCGGACCGCTCCAGCTGCCGCACCACGTTCTGCCGCGACTGGACCTTGTTCCAGTCGCACGGGATGTTGAACGTCTTGCCGGACGGCTTCGTGCTGGCCGGCGCCTGCGTGGCCGCCGCCGTCGTCGGGCCGGTGGCGCCAGGGTCTTCCTTGTTGTCGCCCTTCGTGGCGTACCAGATGCCGCCGACGCCACACAGCACGAGCAGCACCGCGGCGGCCGCGCCGAGCACGACGAGCATGTTGCGGTTGCCGCCCGGCTTGTTGTTCGTCGGCGTGGGCGGCTGGTAGCCACCCGTCGGCTGGTAGCCACCGGCGTCGCCGGGGAAGTAGGCGGTCTCGTTGCTCGGCGGCGGCGGGACACCGGCCGCACCGCGGGCGGCGTGCCCACCAGTGGCGGCAGCACCCGGCGGCGGCGGGATCGCGCCACCCGGCATGATCCGCGTGCCGCCGGCGCCCGACGTGGGCGCACCGCCGGAGACGGGGTGGCCGAACGCACCAGACATCGGGCCACCGGAGACCGGAGGGCCGGAGACGGGGGTGTACGCGACGGGCGAGCCCGGCATGCTGACCGGCGACCCGGGCGGGCCGAGCGGCGCCGCCATCGGGATGCCGGGGCCGGCCGACGTGGCGCCACCGGCGCCGGAGACACGGCGGGCGGCCTGCGCGAGCGCGGCGGCGCTGGGCCAGCGGGCCGCCGGGTCCTTGGCCATCGCGCGCTCGACGAGCTGCACGATCGCCGGCGGGATGTCGGCGGGCAGCGGCGGCGGCGTGTCGCGGACGTGCCGCATGGCGATCTGCAGCGGGTTGTCGCCCTCGAACGGGCGCTGGCCCGACAGGCACTGGTAGGCGACCACGCCGAGGGCGTAGACGTCGGACAGTGGCGTCGCCTGCGCGCCGGAGGCCTGCTCCGGTGAGATGTAGGAGGCCGTGCCGAGCACCGAGCCGGCCGCGGTGAGCTGCGCGATGGCGGCCGACCGGGCGATGCCGAAGTCGGTGAGGACCAGCGTGCCGTTGGGCCGCACGAGCAGGTTGCCGGGCTTCACGTCGCGGTGGACGATGCCCTTCTCGTGCGCGGCGTGCAGCGCGTCGGCGGCCTGGGCGACGAGCGCCATGGCCCGGGCCGGGGTGAGCCGGCCGACGCGGGACAGGGTGCGGGAGAGCGCGTCGCCCTCCACGTACTCCATGATCAGGAAGGCGGTGCCGCCCTCGCTGCCGTAGTCGTAGATGTCCACCACGCCGGGGTGGTTGATGGTGGCCATGGTGCGCGCCTCACCGCGGAAGCGCTCGGCGAAGCCGGCCTCCTCCAGCAGCGCGGGCAGCAGCACCTTGATCGCGACCGTGCGGCCGAGCACCTCGTCGGTGCCACGCCACACGTCACCCATCCCACCGCCGGCGATGCGCTCGTCCAGGCGGTAGCGCCCACCCAACGTGGTGCCGGCGCTCAACATGTCGCGCACCTCATTATTTGATGCCCTTTTCGTCCGCGTATGCCTTCATGACCAGGCCCGAGATGCGTGCCGCCTCCGCGCTGCCACCCTTGCCAGCGTTTTCGAGGAAGACCGCGACCGCAATGATCGGCTTGCCGTCCTTCATCGCGAAGCCGATGAACCAGCCGTGATCACCGGCTTCGTCACCGTCTTCCGCCGTTCCGGTCTTACCACCCACCTGCAAACCGGAGATGTTGGCGTTGCGGCCCGTGCCGTCACGGGAGGTGACGACGCTGAACATCATCTGCTGCAGGGCGGAGGCGACTTCGCCGCTGATCGGGCGGCCAAGCTCCTTGGGGTCGGTCCGGTCGGCGTTGGACAGGTCGGCGTTCTGCAGACGGTCGACGATGTAAGGACGCATCTCGCGTCCCCCGTTGGCGACCGTCGACGCAATCATGGCGCCTTGCAGCGGAGACATCTTCACTTCCCGCTGTCCGATGCTCGACTGAGCCACGGCCGGCGGGTCCACGCGGTTGTCAGCGCCTGCGGTCATCGGGCCGGTGTGGCTGGCCGCGACGTTGCAGTAGTTCTTGTCCTGGTCCTCGATGAAGCGCGGCTGGGCCTCGAAGCCGAAGGCCTGCGCCATCGACTTGAGCTTCTCCGCCCCGAGCCGCTCGACGCCCATGCGGGCGAAGACGGTGTTGCACGAGACGGTCAGCGCCTGCTTCAGCGAGATCTGGTCGGGGCAGATGCCCTCGTGGGCGTTCTTGATGCGGAACGACGAGGTCTCCGGCGGCTGGTAGAACTCGCCGCCCTGCACCATCGAGTCGGGCGTGAGCGACGAGTCCGCGGACAGCGCCGCCGCCGAGGTGATGACCTTGAAGGTCGAACCGGGCGGGTAGATCTCCTGCACCGCGCGGTTGAGCATCGGCTTGGCCGGGTCGCCGTCCAGCTTCTTGTAGTTCGCGCTGGCGGCGTTGATGTCGTGGGTGCTCAGCAGGTTGGGGTCGTAGCTGGGCAGCGACACCTCGGCGAGCACCGCACCCGTGGTGGGGTCGAGGGCGACGACCGCGCCGCTCTTCGCCTTCACCTTGTTGGTGCCGAGCTGCGTGTACGCCGTCTCCTGCGCGGCCTGCGAGAGCGTCAGCAGCACGTTGCCGCCGGCGACCTCCTTGCCGGTGAAGAGCCCGGCGATCCGGTCGGCGGCCTGCTTGTCGGAGGTGCCGATCAGGAAGTCGTTGTTGAGCTTCTCCAGGTTGGTTGCGCCGAGGTTGACCGGCTTGAAGCCCACGACGTGCGCGTACTTGTCCTTCATCGGATACGTGCGGAGGAACTTCAGCGTGTCGCCGGTCTCCTGCGCGTCGGCGATCGCCACACCCTGCGCGTTGATGATCTTGCCGCGGGCGCGCTCGTATTCGCTGGCCTGGACCCGGCCGTTGCGCGGGTGGGTCCGGTAGTCGTCGGCCTTGACCACCTGGCGGTAGTTCAGATTCACGAACAGCATCGCGAACAGCACCAGCGCCACGACACCGACCCGGCGCAGTGGGGCGTTCATCGCACGACCTCCGTGGGAAGCTCTTGGATCTGGACCGGCGCGCCGCCCCCACCACCGGTGGACACACCGCCGATCCCGATCGACGGCGCACCGCCGGCCGGGCGCCGCGACGCGTCGGAGATGCGTAGCAGCAGGCCGATCAGCAGCCAGTTGGCCACCAGCGACGAGCCACCCGCCGAGAGGAACGGCGTGGTCTGTCCGGTCAGCGGAATCAGCTGGCTGATGCCACCCACGATGACGAACACCTGCAACCCCAGCGTGAACGCGAGGCCACCGGCGAACAGCTTGCCGAAGGAGTCCCGCACGTTGATCGCGGCGCGCAGCCCCCGCTCGACCAGCAGCAGGTAGACCACGAGCAGGGCGGTCAGGCCGAAGAGCCCGATCTCCTCGCCGAGGCCGGAGAAGATGAAGTCGGTGCGCACCTCGGGCACCTTGAGCGGCTGGCCCGCGCCGGGGCCGGCCCCGGTCAGGCCGCCGGTGCCGAGCCCGAGCAGCGACTGGACCAGCTGGTAGCCCTTGTTGTCCGCGTCGGCGAACGGGTCGAGCCAGGTGGTCGCGCGCTCGGAGAAGTTGAGGAACGGCCCGCCGACGGTCTTGCCGAGGAAGTACGCGAGGAACGCGCCGCCGAGGAAGAACCCGAGGCCGATGATCAGCCAGCTGACCCGGACCGTCGCGATGTACAGCGTCACGACGAACATGCCGAAGTACATGAGCGAGGTGCCGAGGTCCTTCTCGAAGATGAGGACCATCAGCGACAGCAGCCAGACCAGGACGACCGGACCCAGGTCACGGCCGCGGGGGAAGTCGACGCCGAGGAAGCGCTTGCTGGCCATCGACAGCACCTCGCGCTTGCGCACCAGGTAGTAGGCGAAGAAGACCAGCAGGAAGATCTTGGCGAACTCACCCGGCTGGATCGAGAAGCCGGGGAACTTGATCCACAGCTTGGCGCCGTTGATCGAGGAGAACCGCGCCGGCAGGACCGCCGGGATGAGCACCAGCACGATGCCGGAGAGCCCCAGCGTATACGCGTAGCGCGACAGCGACCGGTGGTCCCGCACGATCACCATCAGGATGACCGCGCCGATGATCGCTGCCGCGGTCCAGCCGAGCTGCCGGAAGCCGTCGCCGCTGAACACGCTCAGGTCGGCGCGCAGCGGCGCCTTGGCCCGGCCCAGGTCCAACCGGCGCAGGAACCCGACGCCGAGCCCGTTGATCAGTGCCACCGCGGGCAGGATCACCGGGTCGGCATAGGGAGCGAGGAACCGGATCGCGAGGTGTGCGCCCGCGAAGATGACCCCGAGGATCGCGACCTGCACCCAGAAGTCCGCGGTGACCTCGCCGATCGCGTTGCCCTCGACGACCGCCGCGTAGACCAGCAGGATCGCCGCGACGAACAGCAGCAGCCCCAGCTCGACGTTGCGCTTGGTGCGCGGCTGCGGCTGGTACGCGCCCGCCCCGTCACCCGGGTTGGCAGGCGACGGGGAAGGGATGGCCGTTGCGGTCACAGCAGAATTCCTCTTGGCCTCGCGGTCAGGGTCATCGTCGGATCAGCAGCTGGTGGTCGGGGTCGGGGTCTCGGACGCCATCGTCGGGGGCTCGCTGGTCGGCGCACCCGACGCCGGCGCCGCGGAGGAGGAGGCGGTGCCGGTGACTCCCGGCGCCACGGCGCTGGTCGCACCGGTCGCGGTCGCGCTCGGGTCCGTGGTCGGGTCGCCGGTCGGGCACGCCTGCTTCCGCGACGGATTGTCGGGGTCCGTCAGCGCGGCGAGCTTGTCCTTGGCCTGCTCCAGGTTGTCGACCTGGATGCCCTGCTTGACGGTGCCCTGCGCGGCCGGGGTCAGGTCGTCGAGCTTGAGCTCGCTCGACTCGTAGACCTCCGAAAGCTCGATCCAGGCGATCTTGCCCGGAACGCCCTTGAAGATCGCGACGGTGCCGTCGTCGGTCGCGCCCACGTAGTAGCGGGACTGGGTGACGCTCCACCCATACCAGAGACCGCCGCCGAGCAGGCCGAGCAGGACCACGAGCAGCACGACGGTGCGCACCGGGTGGCGCTTGGGCCGGCCGGCCTCGTCGCGGGCCTTCTCCGCGGCGCGCGCCCGTGCGTCTTCCTCGGGCTCCGGCACCGGCGGACGCGGCGCCGCGAGGGCGGCACCCCGGGCCGAGGACATCGACTGGTCGGCGGACGTCGCCATGCCACGGTCCTGTGCGGCGGCACCCCCGACGATCGGCCGCTCCTCGACGATGTCCTCGTCGGTGACGTCGGCGACGATCACGGTGATGTTGTCAGGACCCCCGCCGCGCAGGGCGAGCTCGATGAGCCGGCCCGCGCACTGGTTGGGGTCGACGTACTCCCGCAGCGTCGACTCGATCGTCTCGGCGCTGACCACGCCGGAGAGCCCGTCGCTGCACAGCAGGTAACGGTCGCCCGTCTTGACCTGGCGCACCGAATACTCGGGGTCGGCGTCGCGCCCGTCGAGGGCCCGCGTCAGCAGTGAGCGCTGGGGATGGCTGTTGGCCTCCTCCAGGCTGATCCGGCCCTCGTCGACGAGCATCTGGACGTAGGTGTCGTCCTTGGTCACCTGGGCGAACTCCCCGTCGCGCACGATGTACGCCCTGGAGTCGCCGATGTGGACCATGCCCATCTTGCTGCCGGAGAACAGCATGGCGGTGAGGGTGGTGCCCATGCCTTCCATGGCCGGGTTTTCCTCGACGGCGTCCCGGATCTGCTGGTTGGCCAGGTCGACGGCGCCGCGAAGCGTGTCGATCATGGCGTTGCCGGGCACATCCTCGTCGAGCGGCGCCATGGTGGCGATGACGATGTTGCTGGCGACGTCACCGGCGGCCATGCCGCCCATGCCGTCGGCCACGGCAAGCAGCCGCGGTCCGGCGTAGACGGAGTCCTGGTTGCCACTCCGAATCAGACCGCGGTCGCTGCGGGCCGCATAGCGCAAGGTGAGGGTCATGGCCGTAACTCGAGAGAAGTGCGGCCGATGCGAATCGGCACGCCAAGGGGGACGGGGGTAGGGGCGCCGACCTTGGTCTTGTCGAGGTAGGTGCCGTTGGTCGAGCCGAGATCCTCGAGATACCACTGGCCGGCTCGGGGCACGAGGCGGGCGTGCTTCGCCGAGGCGTAGTCATCGGTGATCACCAGCGTCGAATCCTCGGCGCGGCCGATCGTGATCGGCGCCTCGCCGAGCGTGATCCGGGTGCCCGCCAGCGAACCGGCGGTGACGAAGAGCTGGTGAGCGGTCTTGCCGCGCTTCACCTTCGCCGGACGGCCAGGAGCCGTCACCGCACCAACCCCCCGGGGTGCGGCGACGATCCGGCTCGACCGAGAGCCCGCGAACAGGTCCCGCCGGATCACTCCCACCACCGTGAACACGAAGATCCACAGCAGCACGAGCAACCCGTAGCGGGCGACCGTAATGACAAATTCCATCTACGACCTATCAGGGGCCTGGTGAAGGCCCGGTCGAGCAGGTGCACTCATCCAGATCCGCCTAACGTCGACCACGTGGTGCAGTGACTCAGCCATCCACGCGGTAGGTGAGCGTGGTGGTGCCGAGCTGGATCATGTCACCGGGATTCAACGCGACCGCGGAGACGCGTTGACCGTTGACCATCGTGCCGTTCGTCGAGCCGAGATCGGTGAGCACCACCTGCGCACCGTCAAAGTCGAGTCGCGCGTGACGACGCGAGATGCCGACATCTGGCAGCCGCATGTTGGCCTGATCGCCCCGGCCGATCACGGTCGAGCCGATCGACAGAGGGTAGCTTCGCCCGTCGCCGGACACCAGTCGTACGTTGCGGGCGGGCCCGCCGGGACCGCCGGCACCCGGACCGTAGCCACCACCCTGGTTGTAGCCGCCATACGGATCGGGAGCGGCCTGCGGCTGCTCGCCACCCGTGTAGACCTCGGCAGTCACCCGGAACATGCCGGTGTCGAGGCCATCACCCCGCTCGATCTCGACGATGACGTCGCCATAGACCGTCCACCCCTGCTCGCCGATGAACTCCGCCTGAGACTGGGCGAGCTCCTGGGCGAGCGCGGCGGCATACGGCGCCAGCCGACTGTGGTCATAGGGCGAAAGGTCGATCACGTAGCGATTCGGCACGAGCGTGCGCCCGCCAGCCAGAATCGCCTTGTGGGCTTCCGCCTCTCGTTGCATGGCGTTGAGGATCTCCACGGGGTGGACGACCCCCTTGAAGACCTTTGCGAAGGCCCCCTCGACCAGGCCCTCTAGGCGCTTCTCGAAGCGCTGCAGCACACTCACCGGTTCCTCCTCGGGTTCCGAGGTCATGATGGTATCCGGACGTCGCACGCCCAGTTGCAACCTGACCGGTCAGCCCGTGCTACTCTTCCGTGGCGCCCAGGGCAGCCTAGTCCCTACCCGGTCAAAACGCCGAGTTGGGACACGCTACTCTGAGCACTGCCAGATGATCGGCTCGCCGATCGTCAAGGGGAAGTGGCGGAATGGCAGACGCGCACGGTTCAGGTCCGTGTGCCCGAAAGGGCGTGGGGGTTCAACTCCCCCCTTCCCCACCACGTTGGACGCTCCCTGCTCACGCTGCGGGGAGCGTTCGCCGTTTACGTGGTGGATCCTCCGCGCGAGGCAAGCCTCGCTCCCCGGTGGGGGAGCTTCGCTCCACCCACACCCCCTCAAAAGCGTCGGTGGTGGGCCTACGTCGTAACGCGCCCTCTCGGTTGCTGTGCGTCAAAAAGGTGACTCCTGGGTGCGGGGTATGCTCGGCCCGATCTGCCCGAGCCGCAAGGAGTTCTTCTCGTGAGCGTCGTCATCGTCACCGGGTCTGCCGGCCTGATCGGGTCTGAAGCCGTTCGGCATTTTGCTTCCCTGGGGCTGGATGTCGTGGGCATCGACAACGACATGCGGAAGCAGTTCTTCGGGGCTGAGGCCTCCACCGCCTGGAATGTCGTCGGTCTGACCAGCGACCTGGGCGATGCGTACACGCACCACGACGCCGATATCCGGGACCGGGACGCGCTGGCTCAGATCTTCAAGCGCTACGGCAAGGATGTCGCGCTGGTGGTTCACACGGCGGCGCAGCCGAGTCATGACTGGGCGGTGCGGGACCCGTTCACGGACTTCGACGTGAACGCCGGCGGGACGTTGAACATGTTGCAGAACGTGCGGGAGCACTGCATCGAGGCGCCGTTCATCCACTGTTCCACCAACAAGGTGTATGGGGACCGGCCCAACAGCCTGCCGCTGGTGGAGCAGGAGACGCGGTGGGAGATCGAGGCGGGCCACCCGTACGAGAACGGGATCAAGGAGGACATGTCGATCGACGCGTGTCTGCACTCCGTCTTCGGGGCGTCGAAGGTCGCCGCTGACGTGATGGTGCAGGAGTACGGTCGCTATTTCGACATGAAGACCGCGTGCTTCCGGGGCGGGACGCTGACCGGGCCGGCGCATTCGGCGACCGAGCTGCACGGCTTCCTGGCGTATGTGATGCGCTGCAACATGGAGCGCCGGACCTACCGCATGTTCGGGTACAAGGGCAAGCAGGTGCGGGACGCGATCCACTCGCACGACGTGACCAGCGCGTTCGAGGCGTTCTTCCGCAACCCGAGGTCGGCGGCGGTCTACAACCTCGGCGGTGGGCGGCACTCCAACACCTCGATGCTGGAGGCGTTCGCGGAGTCGCAGCGGATCACCGGCCAGGAGATGATCACCGAGTATCACGAGGCGAACCGGGTCGGCGACCACCAGTGGTGGATCGGGTCCAACGAGCGGTTCCAGCTGGACTACCCGGACTGGAAGCAGGTCTACGACGTGCCGATGATCCTGCAGGAGATCCACGAGGCCAACGTCGGCAAGTGGACCCCGGCGGCCTGACCGGTGATCGACCAGGGCAAGCAGAACGTCCTCGGCGTGAATGTCAGCGCCGTCGACTACGACAGCGCCGTCGAGAAGGTCATGAGCGCCGCCCGGGACGGCCGGCCGCTCGCGGTGACGGCTCTCGCCGTGCACGGCGTGATGACCGGCGTGCAGGACAAGGCGCACGGCGCCCGGCTCAACGCCTTCGACCTCGTGACGCCCGACGGGCAGCCGGTGCGCTGGGCGCTCAACCTGCTGCACCGCGCCAGGCTCGCCGACCGGGTCTACGGTCCTGAGCTCACGCTGCGGGTCCTGCGGGCCAGCGCGGAGCAGGGCCTGCCGGTGTATCTGTACGGCTCGACCGAGCAGACCCTCGAGCTGCTGGTGTCCAAGCTGCACGAGCGGTTCCCCGCGCTGAAGATCGCCGGCATGGAGGCCTCGAAGTTCCGTGCGGCGCAGCCGGGTGAGCCCGAGCAGATCGCCGCCCGGATCAAGGAGTCCGGGGCGCGTGTGGTCATGGTCGGTCTCGGCTGCCCGCGGCAGGAGATCTTCGTCTACGGCATGCGCCACCTCGTGGACGCGCCGATGCTGGCGGTCGGCGCGGCGTTCGACTATCACGCCGGCGGGTTGAAGAACCCTCCCGCGTGGATGCAGAAATACGCCCTGGAGTGGCTGTGGCGGCTCGGCCTGGAGCCCAAGCGGCTCTGGAAGCGCTACGTGCTGCTCAACCCGGCCTATCTGGCCCGGCTCGGCGCGCAGAAGACGCGCCTGTGGCGGGCGACCCCGCCGGCCCCGGCCACGGAGCCACTGAACACGTTCGCGGTCTGAGGCGCAAGCGGCTCAAGGCACAGTTCGAGGCCGGTCCCCGTGCGGGGGCCGGCCTCGAACTAGAAGTCTGTGCGGTCAGCGACCGGTGATCGCGTCGACCTTGACGGCCCGCCGCTTGAAGGTGCCGCGCTTCGCCAGCGCCTGCTCGGCCGGCACCAGCATGAGCGCCAGCGGCGCCGCGATGTACCAGCGGTCGAGCATCACGTAGGCGACGATGTTCATGACGACGCCGAACGCGTAGAGCGCGATCAGCCAGTCGACACGCTTCTCGCCGATCCCGCGCTTGTGGTAGGCGTCAAGGACGCCGAACGCGCCGATGCTGAGGGCCAGGAGGCCGCCGCCACTCATCATTGCGAACATCAGATCGGACACGTCACTCACCCTTGCCTTTTCCGTACCACCGGCGAACCCGCCCAAAGCTAAGCGGACATTTCAAGATCGACCATCAACTTTGCGACACCGACCTGGCCCGAACGTAGCCAGCCAATCGGACATTCAGCCGATATCACTGATCTTGCTTCTCAGCATTGCCCGGACGTTGTCGTCGCAGGCCGCACCCGCGACGCCCGCCAGGTAGGCGTCCCTCGCACCTAGACCGAGATCGGCAGCGACCTTGTGCTCTTGAGTCAGATCCGTGTTGAACATCGCCGGATCGTCGGTGTTGACCGTGCACGGCACCCCGGCCGCCACCAGCGCCGGCAGCGGATGCTCGGCGAGGGACGCCACCGAGCGGGTCCGGAGGTTCGACGTCGGGCACACGTCCAGGACCAGGCCACGATCGACGATCTCAGCCAGTACACCTGCATCCTCGACAGCGCGGATGCCGTGCCGCAGCCGGTCCGGCGCGAGGGTCAGGATCTCGCGGACCGACTCCGCACCCGCCGACTCGCCGGCGTGCGGCACGATCGCCAGCCCGCCGTCGCGGGCCAGCTCGAACGCCTTCGCGTAGGTCACCGCGGGCCCGGCCTGCTCGTTGCCGCCCAGCCCGAGGCCGACGATGCCCCGGTCCGCGTAACGGACGCTCCAGCGGGCGACGTCCTCGGCCACGTCGACCGGCATGCCGCGGTACAGGTCAGGGGTCAGCCGCACGATGATGCCGTGCCGCTCGTACGCCTCGGCGATGCCGTCCGTGTAGCCCTCGTACAGGTCCTCCCAGGCGACCCCGCGCTGCGCCCGCTCCCCGGGAGAGAAGATCGCCTCCAGGTAGACCGCACCGTGCGACGCGGCCACGCCGGCGTAGTCGACCACGATCTGCCGGAAGTCCTCCGCCGTGCGCAGGCAGTTCGTGGTGAGGATCCAGACCTCGACGAACTTCTTGAAGTCGGTGAACTCGTAGAGCCCCAGCACGCCTTCGACGGTGTCGACCGGCAGCGGCAGGTCGTTGCGGCGGGCGATCTCCAGCAGTGTCGCGGGAGGGATCGCCCCTTCGAGGTGCACGTGCAGCTCGATCTTGGGAATGCTCATGCGTCCCAACCTAACGACGGGCCCGATGCGCGTTCACGCGCACCGGAGCCCGCCCGACCTCCCCAGGTCGAGTCTCCCTGCGTTTGTACTGCATGGGGATCCGACCTGTCGACCGGCGAGCTCGGTGATTACTTCAGTCCGCGCGCCTCTTGCGAGTAGATGAGCTCCAGGATCGAGCGGGCCGCCTCGAACCAGCGGTCCAGCCACTCCTGCTGCGGCATCGTGCCCTTGGGCGGCAGCTCCAGCAGCAGCCCGCGCAGCAGCGGGTGGTCGGCCATCGAGCCACTGGGGCCGTCCAGCCAGGAGTCCTGCAGCACGTTGGACCGGCCGAACATCGGCTCGGTCAGCGGGCCGAGGTCTGCCACCAGCGACGACTCGGGCAGCTTCGGCGGCGTCAGCGACGAGGCGATCGGTGAGTTGTCCAGCGGCAGGGAAGCACGGTCCAGCGGCGAGCCGTTGCGCGGCGACAGTTCGTCGATCGGCCCGTCGCCGATGACGTCCCGGCGCCCGCCCGGGCGGTAGCTTCCGAGCTGCCCGGAGAAACGGTCGTCGGTCTTCGACGATCCGTTGCCGAAGTTGTCGGGGCCATTGTTCATCGGATACAAGCCTTATCTGACTCGGGTGTGTTCGGGTCTGAGCGCTCGTCAAATACAACGATGACCGGCCCGGTCCGCAACGGCGATACCACCGTCACGGGCCGAACCGGTCGATTGCGGACCTGGCGTGTTACTTACGCGAGATCGAATTCCCCGGCCTTGGTCCCCCCGACGAAGGCCACCCACTCCTCCGGGGTGAACAGCAGAACCGCCCCGGCCTTGTCCTTCGAGTCCCGGAGCGCCACGGCCCCACCGACGAACGCGACCTCGACACAGTTGTCCGAGTACGGACCGCTGCGGGTGCTCTTACGCCAGCCGGCACCGTCAAGATTCACGCTGAAGCCCTTGGCCTGGATTTCCACTACAGCTCCTTTGTCAGTTTCACGATCATTGATACTGACTCGTCCGGACGGAGTGCGTTGGCGCGCAAGTAGTCAAAGATGAATCCGTAGCGCTGAAGCTCGTCGTCCTTCTCGAGAAAGAGGCCACCGGCCGCGTTCGAGGCGAACACGAAGTTTTGCCCGGCGGACTCGTCGTACAGCAACATCGTGAATGTCCCGTCCATCCCGGCATGGGCACCGGCGGAGAAGGGCAGGATCTGGAGGGTCACGTTCGGCCACCCCGCCGCCATGCTCAGATGCTCGAGCTGACGGCGCATGACCGCTCTTCCCCCGACTGGGCGGCGCAACACTGCCTCGTCCAGCACCACCCAGAGATCAATCGGGTCATCCTGAGAGACCAACGACTGTCGGCTCATACGGACACGCACCCGTTTGTCAACCTCGGTGGCGCTGATGTCCGGGCGGGCCGCGTGGATCATGGCCTGTGCGTATTCCTCGGTCTGCAGCAGACCGGGCACGACGAGCGCCTCATAGGAGCGGATGTGGTCGGCGGCCGCCTCGAGGCCGACGTAGGCACCGGTGAGCACGTCACCGTAGAGCTGCCACCAACCCTTCTGGCGGGCCTCCCGGGCAATCTTCAGCAGCTGTTCGGCGTAATCGGGATCGACACCGTAGACGTCCAGCATGTCCCGTACGTCCCGGGGAGTAACGCCGGTCTGTCCCGTTTCGATGCGGGAAATCTTGGATCCGGAGCATTCCAGCCGCTCGGCGACATGATCAATGGTGACGTGTGCCGCCTCGCGGAGACGGCGCAATTCCATGCCGAGCTGCCTTCGTCGCAGCGTCGGGCTGCCTCGTCGACTTGCCACGCGTCACACCTCCGCGCCCAGGCCACGTTGTGCCGGTACGTATAGATCAGCGCAACATCATGAAGCTGCGCAACCCAGCGCCGGCACGACATTTTCACCACCTCTTGCGGATGTCGCCACCCGAGAGCGATTTCACTCATGCGAGAGATGGAATTTTCGTCGTGCAAGTTGCAATGATCACCCTCCTGGGGCAATCTGTGTGTGTGGCGGTGGTCACGGTCTGTTCATCTTCGTGCCAACGAGACGACCTGATCACCATCGCGGACGCAGCGACAAACGATCGAGCCGATCGGCGGTTACGGCTTCGCCGTGGCCGGCCTTCCCCCTGCCGACGGATGATGACGGGAGTCCCGACTGTGTTACCGAAGACCGGCGACGTGCTGCGCGTGACCAAAGCCGCGAGCGTGCAGTTCGTGCAGCCGATGCTGTTCCGGGTGATCCGGGTGCACGACTGGCAGACCTACGACGGATGGGCATGGCTGGACGGCTACCAGCTCAACGCCACCGGCGACGCGGTCGAGCGCCGGTCCATATTCGTGCTGCTGCAGGGGCTGCAGCCCGGCTTCGTCACCCGCACGCAGCGCATCACCACGCGGATACCCGTCTCCGCATCGGCCTAGCTCTCTCCTTGTCGCGGCGCCGCTCTCCTCGATGCGGCGCCCCGACGGAAATCCCGCAGGAGCAAGAACAGAAAGAAAAAAAGAACTGCACAAGACCACACAAGATGGATCCACCACACCCAAG
>NZ_JBVJIJ010000001.1:29922-85571 GCF_055586325.1 Dactylosporangium sp. NPDC051087
CCCACCCCCCACCCCCCCCCCCCCCCCCCCCCCCCCCCCCCCCCCTCCTCCCCCCCCCCCCCCCCCCCCCCCCCCCCCCCCCGCCGGCCTTACCGGGGAACCGCTGACGGCGACGCCGAGGACTTCGACGGCGCCGCGGACGGCTCGGTCGCCACGTACAGGGTGACGGTCTCGCCGGTCGCGATGATCTCGCCCTCGCCAGGGTCGGTCGCGGCGACCTCGCCCGGCTGCACGGAGCCGTCGGCCCGGCGGACGACCTTCACCTCGAGCCCGAGCTGCTGGAGCTTGATCGTCGCCTGCGCGAGGGAGTTGCCGCGCAGGCGCGGGATCGTGACGCTGGTCGGCGGCGCCTCCGTCGTCTCGGACGGGGCCGCCGACGTGGGCGGCGCCGTCGACGGTTGCTGCGTCTGCGTCGGTGCGGCGGCGCTGTTGCTCGCCGTCACCTCCGGCAGCTGGTTCGGCGGTGCGTTGTCGCCGTCGGCGGTGGCCTGATAGATGAGGTACAACCCGAACGTCAGCGCGCCGACGAGCACCAGCGCCACGACGCCGACGATCACGGGGGTGAACCAGGAGCGTCCCTGATACGGGTCCTCCTCGATCCACTCCTCGGGCGCGGACTGCCGCAGCGACGGATCGCCCGGCTGGGGGACATTGGCGCGGGCCGACCACTTGGGCGGCTCGTCATGGCCGAGCGGGCCGCCGATCCGGGTGGCACCGCTGTCGTCGGGCCGCAACGGCGACGTACCGCCGCCGATCCGGGTCGCGTCCGGGTCCTGACTCTGGCCGGGGCCGATCCTCGTGGCGTCCGGGTCCGCGTCGCCCGGACGTGGTGGTTTGTCGAACGGGGCGGTGGCGTCCGGCTCGTCAGGCATAGTTCCCAGTTCACCACCTTGTCCGACATATCGCCTGCTGGTGCACAGGTTGCCCACCTCAGGTCCACCCTCCGCGACGTTCCCGGACATCGACTCGCCCGGGTTGCCTGCTCGGCGTACGCTGCGCGGCATGGCCGCAAGAAGCTGGGCAACCTCAATATTCACCGCGATCGGCGTCGCGGCGGGCGCGGGTGCCGCGCAGCTCGGTCTTGGCTACGGCCTGGGGATCATCTCCTGGCAGCCGACCGGAAACAGCGCGACCGTCTGGGTCAGCAGTCTCGCCTGGGTGGCGTGGCTCGCGGCCTCCTCGACGGTCATCGGCGCGCTGTGTGCCGACCGGCTCAGCCCCGCGGACACCCCTGTCGCGGGCAACGCATCCACACCCGCCGCGCACGCGCTGACCGCGGCTTGGCGGATCGTGATCGCGTTGTCGGCGGCGGTCGGCGCCCTCATCGTCGTGCCGCTGGTCGCCGTGCCGTCGCGCACGCCCCGGCCCGACAACGTCGCGCCCTACTTCACCGCCGGTGGCTATGCGATCGCCGGCATCATCGTCGGCCTGCTGATCGCCGTCGCCGCCCTGGCCGCCCGCGCGATCGCCGCCAACGTCATCGCCTCGTCGGCGTGGCTGTGGACCCTCGCCGTCGTCGCCGTCGTCGACGTGGTCCGCGCCGACGGCAACCTCGCCACCGCCGCCCAGCTCGGCACCTGGCAGTTCACCGACGCGACCTGGATCCGCAACATGGTCAACCTGCCGGGCGCGCTGCTCATGCTGGCCATAGCCCTGGTCATCGGCGCCCTCGCGGCGTGGCCGGCCAGCCGTCGCGGCGACAACCGGGTGGGCGTGGCGGTCTCCGGCGCGGCCGGCCCGCTGCTCGTCGCCCTGGCCTATTTCCTCGCCGCCCCCGCCGTCGGCGAGCGGGACCCGCAGCTGTCCGCCTTCGTCATCGCCCCGTATGCGGTGCTCGCCGGCCTCGCCGGCTCGGTCATCGTGTCGGCGATCGGCCCGCGCGGCTCCCGCGCCCAGGCCCGGGCCGCCCGCCAGGCCGCCGCCGCCGACCGTGAGGCCCGCGCCGCCTCCGACATCGCCGACTGGACCCAGGCCCTCGCCGACGCGGACGCCGCCGAGGCCCGCCGCCGCGCCGAGTCGGGCGAGCTGCCGGACACCGACGACCCGTGGGCCGCCGCACCCGACCGCACCGCCGAGCCGGTCACGATCGGCGCCTCCGGCAAGGCCTCCGTCCCCAAGCAGGCCGCCGCCGCGAAACCGGCCGCGACCGCCACCAAGCAGCCCGCGACGGCCGCCGCCGCCAAGCCGGCCACGCCCGCTGTCGCGAGCAAGCCGCCCGCCTCGACCGGCAAGGCGAGCGTCGCCAAGAGCGCTGAGCTGGACTCGGCCAAGGACCTCGAGTCCGACGCCTATGCCCCGTCCCGCGCCTATGGCAGCACCGAGTCGTCGGGCCGCACCTATGCCTCGGAGTCGGCCAACCGCGCCTATGCCGAGGACACCGTCACCGACGACCCGGACGCTCCGGCTCCGTCGTCGTCGGCCCGCGGTCCCGTCGAGCCGCTGTGGCCCTCGGACACCTCGACGTCCTCCGAGCCCGCCAAGCCCGCCCCCGGCAGGGGCCGTGGTCGGGGCCGGGGCAAGTCCGGCGAGTAGCACCGGCCCTGCCAGGAGCGCCGCCGCTCAGACGGGCCAGGTGTGGACGGGTTCGTTGGCGTGGAGGCCGACGCTGTAGCGCTGGAGCATTTCGCGGAGTGCTGAGCGGCGGTCGAGGTGGTGCCTGGCCTCGAGGTCGTCGACGGTCTCGGTCTGCCAGGCTGCGCCGTTGCGGCCGGTGCGGCAGCGGCCCTCGATCACGCCGAGCAGGCGGTCACGGGTGGCGGGGTGGACGCCGAAGCGGTCCAGGCCGGCCGAAGCGAGGGGCAGCAGCTCGTCCAGAACGAGGGTGGCGACCTGGACCTCACCCCGGTCGGGCCACCACAGCCGGGCGTCGAGGCCTTCGCGGGCGGCGGTGTGGAAGTTCTCCTCGGCGGCGGAGAACGTCATCTGCGTCCAGATCGGACGGTCCTGCTGCACGAGCTCGCCGACGAGGCCGAAGTAGAACGCGGCGTTGGCGACCTGGTCGACGACGGTGGGGCCGGCGGGCAGGACCCTGTTCTCGACGCGCAGGTGGGGGCGGCCGTTCATGACGTCATAGACCGGACGGTTCCACCGGTAGATGGTGCCGTTGTGCAGGCGGAGCTCGCCGAGGTGCGGGACGCCGCCGGACTCCAGGACGGCGACGGGGTCTTCGTCGTCGGTGATGGGCAGCAGCGGCGGGAAGTAGCGGACGTTCTCCTCGAACAGGTCGAAGATCGACGTGATCCAGCGCTCGCCGAACCAGACCCGGGGGCGGACGCCCTGGGCCTTGAGCTCTTCGGGGCGGGTGTCGGTGGCCTGCTCGAACAGCGCGATGCGGGTCTCCGCCCAGAGCCGTTTGCCGAAGAGGTACGGCGAGTTCGCCCCGACCGCGACCTGGATGCCGGCGATCGCCTGGGACGCGTTCCAGTGCATCGCGAAGTCTTCGGGGGCGACCTGGAGGTGGAACTGGACGCTGGTGCACGCGGACTCGGCGGCGATCGAGTCGGACTCGGCCTCCAGGCGCTCCCGGCCGCGGATGTCCAGGGCGATGTCCTCGCCGCGCGCGTTGATGATCTGCTCGTTGAGCAGCTGGTAGCGCGGGTTGTTGGACAGGTTGGCGAGCACCGTGTGCTCGGGCCGCAGGGTCGGCAGGATGCCGATGAGCGCGAGCCGGGCGTCGGACTTGCGGGCCCGCTCGTCGGCGTGGACGAGGCTGGCGAGGACCTCGCGCTCGTAGATGTCGAGGCCGTCGCCCTCGATGACGCGCGGCGCGACGTTGATCTCGAGGTTGAACTGGCCGAGCTCGGTCTGGAACGACGGGTCTGCCAGGTCGGCCAGCACCTCGGCGTTGCGCATGGCCGGCTGGGCGTCGGGATCGATGAGGTTGAGCTCGATCTCGAGGCCTGTCATCGGCCGGTCCGAGTCGAACCGGAAGTCGTTGAGCATCAGGGCGAACACATCAAGACATCGGCGAACTTTATACCGATATCGGGCGCGGTCCTCACGCGAGAATGCTCCCCGTATGACGTCTTGCCCCATTGTGTTCCCCAAAATCCCGGCCGATCCCGTGGACCCTCCACGTTAGGAGTGGTCGGGATGTACCGCTAGGGACAAAACGGGCGCAACCTCAGCCGACGGTGAGCAAAACCTTGCAGAGGGTGGGAGATTTCGCCCACCCTCTGCACGATGGTCAAACTCCGGCTTAAGACGCGAACCGGTCTCGAAGGCGCACGATCAGTACAGCTGTCGGCCGGGGCCGACTCAGGCCTGGCGCACACCCTCGGCGCCGATCTCGATCTTGACCTTCTTGCCGACGAGGACGCCGCCGGTCTCGAGCGCCTGGTTCCAGGTGATGCCGAAGTCCTCGCGGTCGATCTCGGTGGTCGCGCTGAAGCCGATGACCTCCTGGCCCCACGGGCTCTTCGCGTGGCCCTCGAACTCGACGTCGAGCTCGACCTCGCGGGTGACGTCGCGGATCGTCAGGTCGCCGACGAGCTTGAACTCGCCGCCGGAGAAGCCGACCACGCGGGTGCTCTTGAAGGTCAGCGACGGCCACTTCTCGGCGTCGAGGAAGTCCGCGCTGCGCAGGTGGCCGTCGCGGTCGGCGACGCCGGTGTCGATGCTGGCGGCGTCGATGTCGACCTCGACGTGCGACTGCAGCGGGTCCTCCGCGATGACGATCGTGCCGGCGGCCTTGGTGAAGCCGCCGCGGACCTTGCTCACCATGAGGTGCTTCGCGACGAAGCTGACCCGCGTGTGGGCCGGGTCGATGTCGAACTTGCCCGGCGTCGGGATGTTGACGCCGCTGAACTCGCGGGTGCCGGCCGGTGCGGTCATGATGCCCTCCAGATGTGCTGTGGCGGAGAAGATTGCTGACGCAAATATACTCACGGCAGACTCTCGTTTGTCAAGCTCTTCTGTTAGACTGCCACTGTGACCGACGAGATGCTGGAAGATCCGCGAATCACCGCCATGGGCCTGTTCGTCGAGGCCTTCACCGGTGTGACCGCGCGGCTCAACGTCCAGTTGGCCGAGCACGGTCTCGGCAATGTCGACTTCGAGGTGCTGGTCAGGCTCGCCCGCTCGCCCGGCGGCGAGCTGCGGATGACCGACCTCGCGGCACAGACCGGCCTGTCGACCAGTGGCGTGACCCGGGTCGTCGACCGCCTGGAGCGCGACGGGCTCGCGATGCGCCGGGCCTGCCCGACGGACCGGCGCGGCTCGTTCACGGTGGTGACGCCCGCCGGCGTCGCCAAGATGCATGCGGTCCTGCCGGATCACCTCGCGCTCATCGACGAGTGGTTCACCGGCCGGCTGTCACCGGACGCCCTGGAGACGCTGCTCGGCAACCTCCGCACGATCCGCGACGCGGTCCGCCCCGGCGCCACCTCTGGCGTGGCCGCCGCGGCCTGATGGCGTGAAAGGCCGGGAACGCGACCGGCAGGATCACCGGCAGCTTCTGCCGGTCCATGTGGTGAAAGGCGTGCAAAGCCGCATTCCAGGCGAACAGCTTCGTTAGTGTCCGCTTCGGGGAGGCACACGGCACCAATCCCGCAGTCAATGGGGACCGGCACGGACGAAGCAGGTGGGAAGGCAACACGCGCCCGGGGGGTCTTCGTCCGTGCCCAACAGGCGTGCGGAGCGTCAGCCTGCCAGCAGTGAATGCTCCCGCGGCAGCAGCGACAGCCCGCCCCGCGCGCAGATCCCGTCCAGCTCGCCCAGCGCCCGTGCCCGGTCCGCCGGCCCGGCGCTCGCGGCCAGTCCGACGAGCGCCTCCAGTACATCCCGGATGTCATCGCGACCGGCGAGCACATTGGCCGCCGTCTCGAACGCGACGGCCGCCGCGGCACGGTCGCCCCGGGCCAGTCCGAGATACCCGCCGATCATGGCCGACGCCCCCGCATTGCCGGGCAGCTCGGCGAGCTCGACCAGCACGTCGTCCGCCTCCCGCAGGCGGCCGGACTCGGCGAGCGCCTGCCCGAGCGTGCCGAGCGCGCGGACCCGGTGTGTGGGATCGCCGACCTCGGCGGTCGCGGCGGCGGCGCGGCGGGCCAGGTCGACGGCGTCGTCATAGCGGCAGTCGAGGCGCGCGACCTCGGCCAGGTTCGCCTGCGTGAGCGCCTGGAGGCGGGTGTCGCCGGCCTCCGCGGCGCGCCGTCCCGCGCCGGCCAGCCGCCGGGCCGCGGTGGCCAGGTCGCCGGTGCGGATGTCGTGCCAGGCGATGTTGTTCTGCGAGACGGCGATCTCCCGGATTCGGCCGGTACGGATGGCCAGCCCGAGCATCGCCTCGTTGTGCCGGCGGGACTCGTCGGCGCCGCCGACCGCCTGCCACACCCCGGCCAGGACGGCTCGGGCGGCGAGTTCGCCGGCGGCGTCACCGTGGGCGACGAGCACCTCGAGCGCGGCCTCGGTCGGCCAGAGCTCGGCGAAGCCCCGGCCGTGCGCCATCGCGAGCATCCCGGCGGCGACCTGGGCGGTCGCGCGGATCAGCGGGTCGCAACCGGCGGTGCGCGGGTCGTCGAGGAGCCGCCGGAGCAGGTTGTGCGCCTCGACGTCCCGGCCGCGCAGCCGGCACCAGCGCGGGATGGCCCCGGCGAGGCGCAGCGCGATGGCGGGGTCGCGGACGGCGGCGTACCGCAGCGCCGTACGGATGTCGCTGTTGAGGTAGTCGAGCCGGGACACGGCCGCGGCGCTGGCCGGTCCTACGAGGTCGGCGGCGAGCCGGACCGCGATCCTGGTGACGACCTCGGCGTGGCGGATGCGCAGCTCCCGCAGCTCGCCCAGCTCGGCGCCCCGCTCGGAGGCGAAGTCGCGGACCACGTCCAGGAGGCGGAAGCGCAGTTCGCCGGGGCCGCGGACGCTGACCAGGCCGAGCCCGACGAGCCGGTCGAGCACGGTTTCGGCGTTGAACCCGAGCAGCGCCTCGGCGAGCTCGAGCGACCAGCGGCCGCGGAACATGGCGAGGCGGCGCAGCGCGGCCTGATCGGGCTCGTCCAGCAGGTGGTAGCTGGCCGCGACGGCGTCGCGGAGCCGCTGACCGTCGGGATCGGTGGCGGCGAGGTCGAGGACGCGGTTGCCGTACCGCGACAGCAGCTCGGGCAGCTCCAGCACGCGCCCGCGGGCGGCGGCGAGCTCGATCGCGAGCGGCAGCCCGTCGAGGCGGCGGACCAGTTCGGCGACGGCGGGGATCTCGGCGTCCGGCACCGGTTCGCGGCGGACCTGGCGGAGCCGGTCGAGGAACAGCGCGACGGCCGGCGTGCGGCGCACCTCAGCGAGCGAGGTGGGCGCCGACGCGTGCGGCAGGTCCAGCGGCTCGACCCGCCAGTCGACGGCGCCGGGGACGACGCCGGCGAGGGGGCGGCGGCTGGTCGCGAGGATCTTCACCGCCGGCACCCGGGCGCGGAGCCAGCTGATGGCCTTGACCGCGCTGCGGTGGGAGCGGTCGATGCCGTCGAGGACGAGCAGCGACGGCCGGTCGAGGAGCTCCTCGGCGCGGGCGACGCCGAAGACGGCGGCGACGGCGGCGAACACGTCGGTGGGCTGCGACACGTCGGTGATCGTGACCGAGACGGCGGTGCCGGGGGTGGCGTGCGCGACGGCGTGGGCGAGGCCCGTCTTGCCGACGCCGGCGAGGCCGACGAGCGCGACCAGGTCGGCGCGCTCCAGCAGGTCGAGCAGTTCGGCGATGTCGGCGTCGCGGCCGATGAGCGCGGGTGCCGTGGGCAGCGGCAGGGTCGCCGGGGTGGTGGCGACGGTCCCGGCGAGGAAGTCTTCCCGGTCCGGACCGACGAGGTCGAGCGCGTCGGCGAGCAGCGCGAGGGTTCCCCGCTGGGGGCGGGCGACCCGGCCTCGTTCGAGCTCGCGCAGGGTGCGTACGCCGAGGCCGGCCCGGCCGGCGAGCTCCTCCTGGGTCAGTCCCCGGGCCAGGCGGCGGGTCCGCAACGCGGCGGCGAACCCTGCCCCGGCGCCCCGCGGATCATGATCCGCAACTGGAGACATGTTGAGGAAGGGTACTGACGGGAGCCCTCCCGCAGAAGCTGGCCGTCGGAACTACGACGATTGTCTATTTGTCGGGCTTGGTGAGCGTCGGTACCTCGACCGTCAGGTCGTCGGCGGGGTCCGCGGCCCGCTGCTTCGGGACCTGCTTCCCCGAAGGCGGCACGACCCGGGCGGCACCCGGCCGGGCGAGGAACGACGGCGCCCACCAGTTCCAGCTGTCGAGCATCGTCATGAGCGCCGGCAGCAGCAGCCCCCGCACGACCGTGACGTCGAGGATCACGGCGACGGTCATGCCGACGCCGATCTCCTTCACCGCGACCAGCCCGCCGACCGCGAAGCCGAGGAACACGATGACGATGCAGATCGCGGCGGCCGTCACGACCGGGCCGGACTTCGTGATGCCGCGCAGGACCGCCCGGTTGGTGTCGGGGCGCTGGTCGTACTCCTCCTTGATCCGCGCAAGGAGGAAGACCTCGTAGTCCATCGACAGCCCGAAGATGAACACGAACAGCAGCACCGGGGTCGTCAGGTCGATGCCGCCCCAGGAGTCGAAGAAGAGCGGCAGCTGCCCCCAGCCCCACTGGAACACCACGACGAGGACGCCGAGCGTGGCGACGAGGGTCAGCAGGTTCATCAGGACGGCCTTGAGCGGGATGACCACGGAGCCGGTGAGCGTGAAGAGCACCACGACGGTCACGATGAGCACGATCAGCGCCGCGATCGGCAGCCGCCGCGCGAGGGAGTCCTGGTAGTCGATGACCTCGGCGCTCGGCCCGGTGACCCACTTCGAGAAGGGGGTCGGCATGGCCCGCACCTTGCGCACCAGGTCGAGGCCCTCCTGCCCGCCGACCTCGCCCTTCGGGGTCAGGTCGAGGACCGTCCAGCCCTTGGGCACGTCGGGGCGCACCTCCTGGCGGAACACCTGGCCGGTGAGCTCCTTGTTGACCTGGTTCATGAACATGCGGACGTCGGCGCGCTCGGGGCCGGCCTCCAGCAGCACGACGACGTCGTCGGGGTGGTCGTTGTTGAACTTCGTCTGCAGCGCGTCATAGGCCTGCCGGGCCTCGTTGCTGTGCGGCAGCGCCCGCGCGTCGGAGTTGGCGAAGTTCGCCCCGAGCAGCGGCGCCGCCAGTACGAGCAGGCCGACGGTCACACCGAGGGCGACCGGTCCCGGCGACTGCTGTGCTTTGGCGGCGAGCTTCGCGAGGAGGTCCGTCCTGAAGGTGAACCGCCCTTCGCCGGCGGCCGGGATCTTGTCCTTGGCGAGCGAGAGCAGCGCCGGTACCAGCGACAAAGCGGCAACGGTCGCGAGCACGACGACGGCGGCACCGCCGAGCGCGACGGCGGCCAGGAGCGGCTCCGCAAAGACCGTCAGGCCCGCCAGGGTCGCCGCGACCGCGATGCCGGAGATCGCGACCGCCCGGCCGGACCGCGCGACCGCCTCGATGAGCGCCTCGGTCGGCTCGTGGGTCTGCCGCTCCTCGCGGAACCGGGCGACGATGAGCAGCGAGTAGTCGACGGCGAGCCCGATGCCGAGCAGGGTGACGACGTTGAGGGAGTATTCGCTGACCTTGGTCGCGAAGCTGAGGCCGAGCAGGAGCAGCAGCGACCCGGACACACCGACGATGGCCACCGCGAGCGGCAGCCCGGCGGCGATGACCCCGCCGAAGATCAGCACCAGCACGACGAGGAGGGCGACGAGCGCGATGCTCTCGCCGATCGCGAGGTCGCGCACCGACTGCTCGCCGAACGCCCGCTCGGCGATCTTCGTGCCGCCGACGGTGACCTTGGGCGCCTCGATGAGCTTCAGGCGCGCCTTGACCTTGTCCTCGAGGTCCTCGCGGGCGCTCTCGCCGAGCTTCGGGTCGAGCTCGACGCGCACCGTCGTGCTCATGTTGTCGGCGCCGATCTGACCGCCGGGGCCGTTGTAGAGGTCGTTGACCTCCTTGACCCCGGGCATGGCCTTGATCTCCTGGGTCGCCTTGGTGACGCTGGCGTTGAGCCCCGGGTCGTAGACGTCCTTGCCCTCGATGACGGCGATCACCATCGAGCCTTCAGGGGCGAGCTCGTCGATGCGTGCCTGCGCGATCGCCGACTCGCTGTCGGCGCGGTTGGTGCTCGTGGTGGCGAGCCGGTCGAACAGGCCGCCACCGAAGACCGCACCCGCCACGGTCACTGCCAGCCACACCCCGATGACGGGCCAGCGGTGGCGGTCCATGAGCGTGCCGAGTTTCGCGAACATCGCAGTATGCAAGCACGCCCGCGCAACCCCGCGAAATCCCCTTAAACGTTAGAGCCCCAACGACCGGGAGATGATCATGCGCTGGACCTCCGAGGTGCCTTCGCCGATCTCGAGGATCTTCGCGTCGCGCCACATGCGGGCCACCGGGGTCTCGTTCATGAAGCCGTAGCCGCCGTGCACCTGGGTCGCCTCGCGGGCGTTGGTGACCGCGGCGTCGCTGGCCTGCAGCTTCGCGATCGCCGCCTGGCGCTTGAAGTCGCGGCCGTTGACCAGGCGCGACGCGGCGTCGTAGTAGGCGAGGCGGGCGGTGTGCGCGCGGGCCTCCATGTCGGCGAGCTTGAACTGGATCGCCTGGTATTCGCCGATCGCCTTGCCGAACGCGCGACGCTGCTTGGCGTAGGCGACCGACTCGTCGACGCACCCCTGGGCGAGGCCGACGCCGAGCGCGGCGAACGCGACCCGGCCCTCGTCGAGGATCCGCAGGAACTGCGCATAGCCGCGGCCGCGCTCGCCGAGCAGGTTGGCGGCGGGCACGCGCACGTCGTCGAAGCTCAGCTCGTGTGTGTCGGAGGCGCACCAGCCGACCTTGGAGTAGCCGGGCTGGACGGTGAAGCCCGGCGTCCCGTTCGGCACGATGATCGAGGAGAGCTCCTTGGAGCCGTCCGGGTTGACTCCGGTGACGGCGGTGACGGTGACCATGATGGTGATGTCGGTGCCGGAGTTGGTGATGAACGCCTTCGAGCCGTTGATCATCCACTCGCCGGTGGTCTCGTCGAGCACGGCGCGGGTCTGGGTGCCGCCGGCGTCGGAGCCGGCACCGGGCTCGGTGAGCCCGAACGCGGCCAGGGCCTCGCCGGTGACGAGCTTCGGCAGCCACTGGGCCTTCTGCTCGGCGGTGCCGAAGCGGTAGATCGGCATGGCGCCGAGGGAGATGCCGGCCTCAAGGGTGACCGCCACGGACGAGTCGACACGGGCCAGCTCCTCCAGCGCGACGCAGAGCGCGAAATAGTCGCCGCCCATGCCACCGTGCTCCTCGGGGAAGGGCAGGCCGAAGAGGCCCATCTTGCCCATCTGGCGCACGATGTCATACGGGAACGCGTGCCGCTCGTAGTAGTCGCCGATGACGGGCGCGACGACGTCGTTGGCGAACTCGCGGACGCTGAGGCGCAGCGCCTCGAGATCCTCGCCGAGGGTGAAGTCGACCATGACAATGCCTCTCAGACAGGCGTGACGCCGTGACGGCGGTGCGAGAACTGACGGTCTTTCCCGGCGGCGGCGGCGAAACGCCGGCCCAGCTCGCCGCGCAGCGCGCCCGGCTCGACGACCGTGTCGATGACCAGCTCGCTGGCCAGGCGCATGATGTCGATGTCGCGCTCATACTCGGCGCGCTTCTCCGCGACGAACGCGGCGCGGGCCTCGTCGTCGGGCAGCGCGGCGATCTTGTTGGCGTAGACGGCGTTGACCGCCGCCTCGGCGCCCATCACGGCGATCTTCGCGGTGGGCAGCGCGATGGTGGCATCGGGCTCGAAGCCGGGACCGGCCATCGCATAGAGCCCGGCGCCGTAGGCCTTCCGCACGACGACGCAGATCTTCGGCACCGTCGCCTCGGAGATCGCGGTGATCATCTTGGCGCCGTGCCGGATGATGCCCTGCTTCTCCACCGCCGAGCCGACCATGAATCCGGGCACGTCGGCGAGGAAGAGCAGCGGCACGTTGAACGCGTCGCAGAGCTGCACGAAGCGGGTCGCCTTGTCGGCGGAGTCGACGAAGAGCACGCCGCCCTTGAACATCGAGTTGTTGGCGACGACGCCGACGGGCTTGCCGTCGATGCGGGCGAAACCGGTGGTGAGCTCCCGCGCCCACAGTGCCTGGATCTCGAAGAACGAGCCCTCGTCGACGAGGCCTTTCGCGAAGCGGCGCATGTCGAAGGCCTGGCGCTCGCTGGCCGGGATCTCCGGCAGGCCGGTGGCCTCGGCGGGCGCGGCGACCGGGGCGGGCTGGGTCCAGTTGGACGGCAGGTAGGACAGGTAGCGGCGGACGGTCTCGATGGCCTCGGCCTCGGTCTTGCACAGGAAGTGCCCGACGCCGGACTCCGCGCAGTGCACCCGCGCGCCGCCCATCGCTTCGAGGGTGGTCTTCTCGCCGGTGACCATCTCGACCATGCGGTCGGAGCCGAGATACATGGAGGCGTTGCCCTCGACCATGGCGACGACGTCGCAGAAGGCGGGGATGTAGGCGCCGCCGGCCGCGGACGGGCCGAACAGGGCGCAGGCCTGCGGGATGCTGCCGCTGGCGCGGACCTGGGTGTGGAAGATGCGGCCGGCGCCGCGCCGGCCGGGGAAGAGGTCGACCTGGTCGGTGATGCGGGCGCCGGCGGAGTCCACGAGATACACCATCGGGACGCCGGTGCTGTAGGCCTTCTCGATGATCCGGATGATCTTCTCGACGGTCCGGGCGCCCCAGGAGCCGGCCTTGACGGTCGAGTCGTTGGCCATCAGGCAGACCGGTCGTCCGTCGACGGTGGCGGTGCCGGTGACGACGCCGTCGGCCGGGAGGCCTTCGGCCAGCACGTTGGCGAACATGCCATCCTCGACGAAGGTTCCTTCGTCGACGAGCAGGGCAACCCGCTCCCGGGCGAAGAGCTTGCCCCGGGCCGCGTTTGCCGCGTGATACTTCTCGGCACCGCCGGCCTCGACGCGTTTCCGAAGACCCTCCACCATGGCGCGACCTCCGCGTCAGCAACCTGAACGATCGTTATGCCTAACGATCGTTCAGGTTAGCCGAAGCGGAGGTCAAGTACCAATGGCTCGTCGGGCACGGGTCGGTGTGCGCCCGGCGCGGCCCTGGGTCCCCCTGCGGATCAGAGGGACCCCGGTACCGATGTCAGCAGGAGTACGCGACCGCGCCGCCCTGGCTGGACGCCTGCGAGAAACCGAACAGGCTGATCGCGTTGCCGCTGATGTTGATCGGCACCTGCAGCGTGGTGTCGAACTGGTTGCCGTTCAGCAGACCGGCGTTGTAACCCGTGGTCCAGTCGCTGCAGGAGTTCTTGACGGCGGTCGCGCCGCCGCCACCGTTGCCGTGCCCGTTGCCGTTGCCGTGCCCGTTGCCGTTGCCGTGCCCGTTGCCGTGCCCGTGGCCGCCACCGTTGCCGTTGCCGGCGCCGTTGCCGTAGCCACCGTTGCCGTTGCCGTTGCCGGCACCGTTGCCGTAGCCGCCGTTGTTGTTGCCGTTGCCGTTGCCGTTGCCGTAGCCACCGTCGTTGGCCGCGCCGGTGCCGTGGCCGTTGCCGCGGCTGTGCTCGCTGGAGACCTTCTTGGTCTTCGCCTTGCCGTGCGACGCGGAGGCGCCGTGCGAGCTCATGTTGCTGGCGTTGCCCGCGGCGTTGCCGTAGGCACCGTTGTTGTTGGCGTTGCCGCCGTTGCCGTAGCCACCGTTGCTGTCGGCGTCGTCGTCGCCGTAGCCACCGTTGCTGTCAGCGTCGTCGTCGCCGTAGCCACCGTTGCCGTTGCCGTTGCCGTTGTCGTCCCAGTCGTCGTCCCAGTCACCGTTGCCGTGCCCGTTGCCGTGGCCGTGCCCGTGACCGTTGCCGCCGCCGTTGCCCCCGCCCCAGCCGTCGCCGTCGACGGCGACCGCGCCGCCGCCGCAGGAGGCGCTGGAGAAGCCGAGGACCGCGATCGCGTTGCCGCAGACGTTGATCGGCGCCTGGACCGTGGTGTCGAACTGGTTGCCGTTCAGCAGACCCGCGTTGAAGCCGGTGGTCCAGTCCTCGGTGCGGGAGCTCTCGGTGGAGGCGCTCTCACCCTTGACCGCCCAGGCACCGCCGGCGCTCTGCGCGCTGGAGAAGCCGAGGATGCTGATCGCGTTGCCGCTCAGGTTGACCGGCACCTGCAGCGTGGTGTCGAACTGGTTGCCGTTGAGCAGGCCCGCATTGTAGCCCGAGGTCCAGTCCTCGGTGCGGTTGCCGGTGCTCTCGGTGTAGTCGTCGGCGTCGGCGTCGTCGTAGCCACCGTTGTTGCTGGCCGCGTAGCCACCGTTGTTGCCGCCGTTGCCGCCGCCGTTGCCGCCGCCGTGCCCGTGGCCCCGGCCGTGGCCGTGCCCGTTGCCCCGGCCGCGGTCGTCCGACATGCCGCCGCCCTTGACGGCGTACGCGCCGCCCTGGCTCGACGCGTTGGAGAAGCCGAGGACGCTGACGGCGTTGCCGCTGACGTTGACCGGCACCTGCAGGGTGGTGTCGAGCTGGTTGCCGTTGGCGACACCGGCGTTGTACCCGGTGGTCCAGTCCTCGGTGGTGGCGCTCTCGGTGTCGATCGCCGCGGCGCCGCCGCCGCAGGACGCGTCGGCGAAGCCGAGGACCGCGATCGAGTTGCCGCAGACGTTGACCGGCAGCTGGAGGGTGGTGTCGAACTGATTGCCGTTGAGCAGGCCGGCGTTGTAGCCAGTCGTCCAGTCGGCGTGCGCGGCCCCGCCCGAGATGAGCAGGAAGCCCGCGGAAAGCACGCCCACGTTGAGCGACTTACGAACCCACGTCTTCATGGTGAAAGTGAGACCCTTCGGTAGGTGTTTCTCTTCAGTGCTGCTTGATGGGCGCGGATCAGAGCCGTGATGCCTGCGTGCGGGCAGGCTCTGCCCGGCTCCGCCCTGTCGACGTGCGCCCGGATGGTGCGTGTGTGTTCGGTGGTGCGAGATGCCGCGATGTGGTCGATGCGGTCGATGCAGGCCCAGGGACCCTGGCTGGCTCCGGCTCGGCCCGCTTCGCGTCGCGTCGGCTGGCCGGCCGGCCTCAGTCTGGTGAGACTGTCGGCCTCTCGGCTGCGAGCAGCCTCAGCTCGGCGTCTTCGACCGCGTCCAGCCGGAAGGCGAGCACCTTCGTGCCGGCCGGTGCGGCGGGCAGCGTGGCGGCGGCGCCACCGTCGTGGTTGAGGCCCGAGCCGGTGCCCGGGACTCCCGAGGTGATGCCGACCGCCGGTGCCGGGACGGGCGCCGGGCGGGGCAGCAGCGGCACGTGGCGCGTGCCCTGCGCTTCGGTCCGGTCCGCGACCGGCTTCTCGTGCGTGGCGTCGCCGGCGTCGAGCCGGTCGAGCGTGTCCATGGCACGGGAGGCGACGCGTGTCGGGTCGACGCCGGCACGGGAGGTGCCGGTCGCCGCGGCTACGACGTCGCCCGTTGACCCGACGCCGACCGGTTCGACCTGGACGGCCGGCTCCTGCGTAGACGTCTTGCGGGCGTTCTTGATGCCGGCTTTGGCCGGCCTCTTGGTGCGTGAGTTCGTGGCGCTCGACGCGTTCACCGACGTCAAGCGGGACATCTTGACGGATGCCGGAGTGGCGGCTTTGGTGGCCGCCTTGTCCGTGGCCCTGTCGGTGGTGGCCAGGACGGTGCCCGTCACCGGTCGCAGGACGGTCAGCACCGTCCCGGTGAGCAGGTCACGCTTCGACTCGTGCTTCGCCGCGCCCGAGGGCACACCGGTGGACCCGATGTGACCGCTGGAGATGTGACTGGAGGCGCCGTGACGGTTGCCGCCGGCGCCGAAGCCGAGCAGGTCGAGTCCTGAGCCGCCGGTCCCGGTGACCAGGTTGGTCACCGGCGCGATCAGGGAGACCCCGGACGCGAAACCGTCTGAGCCCGACGACGTCGTCGTGCTGCTGGAGGCGTGCGCCGCCGATGCCGACAGCAGCCAGGCCACACCGGCGAAACCGGCGACGACCAGACCCTTGACGGCGATCCGGGCAGCGGACCGGACACAGCGGGCCGTGCGCGGGTTGCGCTCGCTCCTCTGGGCCATGGCCGCCTCTCAGTACGGGCTCAATGTCGGGCTCGTCGCCCTTCATGTGACTGTTTCCGTACTGAGCAACGAACCGTCTCCGCCGGGGACACGCCACTATCCCGGCGAATCGGGCACAAGTGGGACAGCGAGCGTCAGAAAGGGATTCGCGGACCGGCCTTGAGCACGCCCGACGGCAGCTCCCGCCCGACGATCTCCTGGGCCATCGCGGCCGCCTCGATCAGCGCCTTCAGGTCGATGCCGGTGTCGTAGCCCATGTCGTGCAGCAGGTGCACGACCTCCTCGGTGGCGACATTGCCGGTCGCTCCGGGCGCGTAGGGGCAGCCGCCGAGCCCGCCGACGCTCGCGTCGAACTCGGTGATCCCCATCCGCATCGCGGTGAGGATGTTGGCCAGGGCCGCGCCGCGGGTGTTGTGGAAGTGCAGCAGCAGCGGCAGGTCGGGGTGGCGGTCGCGGACGAGGCCGACGACGTCCTGCACCCGGCGCGGCGTGGCCATGCCGGTCGTGTCGCCGAACGCCACCCGGTCGGCGCCGTCGGCGACGACCCGGTCGACGATGCCGGCCACCCGCGCCGGGTCGATGTCACCCTCGAACGGGCAGCCGAAGCTGGTCGAGATGATCACCTCGGCGGTGGCGCCGGCGCCGTGCAGCAGCGCGATCAGGCCGGCGATGTCGTCGAGCGACTCCCCCGTCGACCGGTTGACGTTGCGCTGGTTGTGGGTCTCGGACGCCGAGACGACGACCTCGATCTCGCCGAAGCCGGCCTTGAGCGCCCGCTCGGCACCGCGCGAGTTGGGCACCAGCGCCGAGTAGTGCACCGCCGGGTTCTTGACCGCGGCCGCCCACACCTCGTCGGCGTCGGCCATTTGCGGGATCGCCTTCGGGTGGACGAACGAGACGGCCTCGATCCTGCCGACCCCGGTCGCGGACAGCGCGTCGAGCAGCCGCACCTTGGCGGCGGCCGGGACGGGGTCCTCGTTCTGCAGGCCGTCGCGGGGCCCGACCTCACGGATGGAAACGAAGCTCACCGCACACCTCCAGCACGCATCCGGCCGACGATCCCCGTGTCGTAGTCGCCGGAGACGAACTCGGGGTTGTCGAGCAGCTCCGCGAAGAACGGCAGGTTGACCTTCGGGCCGACGACCTCGAACCCGGCGACAGCCTCCCGCAGCTTGGCGAGGGCTTCGGCACGGTCGGCGCCGTGCACGATCAGCTTCGCCATCAGCGAGTCGTAGCTGGGCGTGACGACGGTGCCCGGCCCATACCCGGCGTCGACGCGGACTCCGTCGCCGGTCGGCTCGACCCACGTGGTGACCGCGCCGGGGCCGGGCAGGAAGCGCTTCGGGTCCTCGGCGTTGACCCTGACCTCGATGGCGTGGCCGGTGGCGCGCAGCGCATCGGGGTCGAAGGTCGGGGCGAGGCCGGACGCGACCCGCAACTGCTCCTCGACCAGGTCGATGCCGAACACAGCCTCGGTGATCGGGTGCTCGACCTGCAGGCGGGTGTTCATCTCCAGGAAGAAGAACTGTCCGGTCGTCGGGTCGAAGAGGCACTCGACGGTGCCGGCGTTGCGGTAGCCGACCGCCTCGCCGGCGCGGACGGCCGCGGCGAGCAGGTCGGCGCGCTGCCGCGGGTCGAGGGCCGGTGACGGCGTCTCCTCGACGAGCTTCTGGTTGCGGCGCTGCACGGAGCACTCGCGCTCGCCGAGGGCGACGACGCGGCCGTCGGCGAGGCCGAGGATCTGCACCTCGATGTGGCGCACCCGGGGGAAATACCGCTCGATGAGCACCGACCCGTCGCCGAACATCCGCTCGGCGAAGGCGCGGACCTTCTCATATTCCGTGCGCAGCCCGGCCTCGTCGGCGGCGACGCCCATGCCCATGCCACCGCCGCCCGCGGCGGCCTTCACCATCACGGGGTAGCCGATGTCGTTCGCGGCGCCGACAGCCTCGTCGGCCGTGGCGGCCGGGTCGGTGGTGCCGGGCGCTACCGGCACACCGGCGGCGGCCATGACATTGCGAGCGTTGATCTTGTCGCCCATCGCGGTGATCGCCTCGGGCCCGGGCCCCACCCAGATGAGGCCGTGCTCGACGACGCCGGCGGCGAAGGCCGCGCTCTCCGACAGGAATCCGTAGCCGGGGTGGATCGCCTCCGCGCCGGTCGACTTCGCCGCGGCCAGGATCGCCTCGATGTTGCGATACGACTGGGCCGGGTTGGCCGGGCCGATCAGCACCGCCTCGTCGGCCTCGCTGACGAACGGCAGCCCGGCGTCAACGTCGGAGTGCACGGCGATGGTGCGGATCCCCAGCCTGCGCGCGGTGCGGATGACCCGCCGGGCGATCTCCCCACGGTTGGCGACGAGCAGCGAGGTCAGCATGCGGAGCGTCTCCTGTGGATAACTCTGTGGGTTTACACGTAAAGGGCTTGTGGATAACCCCCTCGGGGTCACCCTCGCAGCGCGGAAAGTGTCGCGGCGCGGAGCAGCTCGGCGCGGCGCGGCCGGTCGACCTCGCCGCCGAGGAACGGCGTGGAGTTCATCAGACCGAAGGCGGCGTGGGCCAGGACGCGAGCCTCACCGGCGGTGAGCTCGTCACGAAGTGCGGTGAGGGTGCTGACCCACTCCTCGACATAGAGCCGCTGCAGGCGCCGGATCTGCCGCCGCGGCTCCTCGGGCAGCCGGTCGAGCTCGTGCAGGTGCAGGGCGATGACCGCCGGGTTGGCCAAGGCGAACTCGACGTGGAAGTCGACCAGCGCGGCCAGGGCCGCGGCCGGGTCCTCGGACGCCTCGGAGATGCGGGCCTGCCCGCCGGCGAGCAGCTGCTCGCTGACCGGGATGAGCGCGGCCGCCAGCATCGCCTCCTTGCCGGCGAAATGGTGATAAAGCGCGGGACCGGTCACGCCCGCGGCCGCGCCGATGTCGTCCATGGAGACGCCGTGATAGCCGCGGGTCGCGAAGAGCCCGACTGCGATCTCGAGAATCTCCTCGCGCCGTGAGCGGCGACGTTGTCCGGCAGGCCCGGCACCGCGGGTCTGTGCAGGTGGTCGCACTGCCGATTGCTCCAGCGTCATGGGGAAAGCCTAACCTTGTGTCAAGACATTCGCTGAACGGTCGTTAAGTTCGTCACTGCTCCAGATGGAGCCGGCGGATCTCGGCGGCCTCGTCTGAGCGGTCCATTCCCTCGAGTGCTTCGGCCAGCATCCAGGCCGCGTTCTGCCCGGCCTGCGAGCCGGTCGGCGCGGAGCCGAGCACCGAGCGCAGCAGCGGCTCGGCGGGTGCCGGGTCGCCCGAGCGCAGAAGCAGCTCCGCGTGCAGCAGGTCGGCGTCGAGGGCCTCGCCGAGCGCGCCGATGCCGCGCAGCACGCCACCCGCGCCGGCGACCCGGGCCAAGGCGTCGTCGCCCCGGCCCGCGCCGAGCAGCACCCGGGCCGCGTCACAGTCGAGCATCGCCCGCTGCCACACCAGCCACGGCTCTGCCGCGTCGGCCGTCCTGGTCAACGACGCAACCAGGGCGTCGGCCTCGGCGAGCGCGGTGAGCGACTCGTCCACGCTGCCGGCCCAGCGCAGCGAGAGCGCCCGCATCCGCCGGTTGTAGAGCTCGGCCTGCACGACCCCGGCCGCCTCGAACGCCGCCGCGGCCGCGCCGAACCGGTCCGCCGCCTGCGCGTCCCGATCGGCCCGGTAGAGCAGCTGGGCCGCCTCCTGCAGCATCCGGCCCCGGGACTGCAGGTTGTCGAACCCGTCGAGATTGGCGGCGAGCGTCTCCAGCAGCGCGAGGGCCTGGTCGGGCTCGTCGAGCTCCCGATAGACCCGCGACAGCAGATACCTGGTCCGGTCGGCATACTCCTGGGCGCCGATCCGGTCGAGCACGTCGATCGCGCTCTCCGCCGCCTCGGCCGCGTCCAGCAGCTGCCCGGTCTGGTCATAAGCGCCGGCCAGGTCGAAGCGCAGGATCGCGGCGGGCCCGTCCTCGCCGTGCGCGACGTGGTCGGCGATCGCCTCGACGAGGTCGTCGACCGCCTCGGCCGGCTGCCCACCCGCGAGCCTGGCCCTGGCCCTGCCCACCAGCGCCGACAGCCTCGGGTCCCGCTCGACGGCGGCGTCGAGCGCGGCGTCGAACGCCTCAACGGCCGCGTCGAACTGGTTGAGATTCGCCAGCGCGTGACCGTGGATCAGCGCCGCGAGCGCGACCGGCGGTGGGTCGCCGAGCCGGCCATACTGCTCCCGGCAGTCGACGGCAGCCGTCACCGCTTCCTCGAAACGCTCCAGCACCAGCAGGCACCGGGCTCGCCGGCCGGCCAGCTCCGCCCGCAGCGCCGGGCGGGCCGGCTGCTCGGCGACCGCGGCCTCGACCGCGGCGAGCGCCTCGTCGAGCCGGTCGAGCGCCAGCAATGGATACTCCAGCCGCAGCCGCGCCTCGGCCCGGGTGTCGGCGTCGCCGACCGCGACGATCCGCTCCGTGACCTCCGTGAGCCTGGCCAGGACCTCCTCCTGCCGGTCCTCGGCGTCGGGGGCGAGCAGCGCGCGGGCCTCGGCGATCAGCGCGGACCGCTCGTCGCCGAGCCGGCGATAACCGGCGGCGGCCTCCAGGAACGCGGCCTCTGCCGCGTCGGGCTCCTGGTCGACGCCCGCCAGCCGGCCGCGGGCCTCTACCCGGCGGACCGCGAGCGCGGGCTCGGGGTCGGCGACCAGCTCGTCGAAGCGCTCCCAGGCGGCCCGCGCCTCGGTGAAGCGATACTCGTCGAACAGCTCTTCCGCCCGGTCGAGCAGCTCCGCCGGGTCACTCGGCAGCGGCTGCGGCGGCGTCGCCGGGACCGTGGCCGGGACCGTGGCGGCCCGCAGCGTCCGGGCCACGGCGCTCAGCGGGAGGTGCTCCACGAGCGGCTCGGCGTGCAACCTCGCCTCGATGAGCCGGCCGATGTTGTCGGTGCCGTTGCGGGCGTCGAACCGCGCCGCCAGAGCCCGCGCCCGGGCGGCCAGCCGCTCGGCAAGCTCCGGCGCCGTCACGTGACCGGCGATACCGTCACCGCTGCCCGCGCCGCCGCTGCGGGAGGTGCCGCCGGCCTGGGTGGTGGCGATCAGCACCGTGTCGTCGAGGCGGCCGAGCAGCAGGGCCGCCGCGGCGGAGAACCACATGTCGGCCTGCGGGTGTGGGGCCTTGTCGAGCCAGCTCAGGTGCCGCTCGACGATCTCCAGGCCGCGGGTCTCGTTGCCGGTCCTCGCGCAGAACACCACGTGCTCGCCGATGCGCTGCAGGTCGGCCAGGTTGCCGCGGAGGGTGCGATAGGCGCGGCGGTGCGCGTCGGCGGCCTCGGTGAGCCGGCCGGTGCGCAGATACGGCACGAGCAGCGACGTCAGGATCGACTGGGGCTGCTCGGCACAGGTGAGGTGGCCGGCCAGCACCGGCTGGGCGAGCGCGACGGCGGCCTCGTCGTCACCGACCGACACCAGGTGATAGACCTTCGACGTCGGGTCGCAGCCGACGCAGTCGGAGTTGTCGTCCCGCGGCGTCGCGCACCACTTCTCATACCACTCGTCGGCGGAGGGGTCGCCGACGTGCGCGGCCACGGCGTGCCGATAGGAATAGACGGCCTGCAGGCTGTGCCCGCCGGCCCGGAAGCGGCGCTCCATGTCGTCGAGGACGTCGTGGGTGCGGCCGAGCGGCACCTCGGGAAACTTCAGCAGCCCCGACACCATGTATTTGAACTGCCACAGCAGCAGGCTCTCGGAGTGCCGGTCGAAGCGGTCGGGGTGGGCGTCATATTCCGCGCGGCACCACGAGAACGTCACGAACGACTTCGCGGTCTCCCCGCCGTGCACATATGCCGTCGTGGCCTGCATGCGGGCGGCGAAGCGCAGCTCGTCGAAGCCGCCGGCGTCGGCGTGCTGCACGATCTGCTCGACCAGCGCGATCTGGCCGCTGCCATAAGGCATGTGGTCGGCCTCGCGGAGCAGGGCCCAGAGCTCGTCTTCAGTCTTCACGTGCGACCGCCTTGTTGAGCAGGCCCAGGAATGAGCTGTTGAGCAGCGCGGCGTCCGCCGGCCGCAGCGGATGGTGGCCGAGCAGCAGCGCCTGGCCATACAACCCTTCGACGGCGAGCCGCATCAGGTCTTCGTCGGCGAGCTCGCTCACCCGCCGGACCAGCGGGTTGCGATGGTTGAGCACCAGCTGGGGCCGGTCCTCGTCGTCGGTGCGGGCGAGCGCGTCGAGCACGTCGGCCCACACCTCGTCGACCCGCTCCCGGGTCGCCCGCAGCTCGGCGGCGAACGCGGCCGACCGGTTGACCAGATACATGGCCGGCAGGCCCGCCGGGTCGAACGCGCGCAGGACCACCTCGCAGCCGAGCCGGTCCATGGCCCGCTGCGCCCGGGCGACGAACGGCCGCCGGGCCAGCTCCAGTCCCGGCTCCAGCGCGTCGAAGTGCGTGGTCAGGTCGCTGGGCTCGACCCGCTCGATCATCGCGCCCGGCTCGACGAGCGGCAGCCGCTCGATCAGCTGCGCGTCATAGACATAGCCGGCATTGACCACCGGCATGCCCTGCGCCGCGGCGACCGCGCCGATCTGGCGGAACTCGTCGACCTGGACCGTGTATCGCACCAGGCCGTGCGCGGCGCGGAAATCGGCGAGGGTCATCCGACCCACATTGGTCTCCATCGGCCACCAGCGCTCGACGAGGCGCAGCATCTCGTCGTCGTGGACGGCGAGCGCCTTGACGCCGAGGTGGTGGATCTCCATGAACTCGGTCAGCCGCCGCGGGTCGCGGGTGGCCTGCCGGACCAGCCAGCTGCGCAGCTGGTCGCCGAGCGCCTCGCGGGTCGACTCCAGCAGCTGGTCCTCATAGAGCGCCTCGCGGCTGGCGGTCGGGCGCAGCTCGCCGGCGTCGAACACGCACCGGGCGAAGAACGCCCACTCGGGCAGCACCCCCTCGGCGCCCTCGGCGAGCAGCATCCGCTTGAGATAGACGCGGTGCCCGGCGCGGGCCGCCGGGTTGGCCGGGGTGGGCAGCACGAACGCGACACCGGTCAGCCCCGCCTCGGGCACCGAGAGGTCGACCACGTCGAACGGGGTGAACCCGAAGACCTCCTGGCAATACCGCACGAGATCGCCGTCGCCGATCCACGGCGGCCCGTCGCCGGTGACCCGGTCGTTGGCGACCTCGACGGTCACCGGCAGCAGCGAGCCATAGAGCGTGGCGAGCTCGGTCACGGTCCTGCGCACCAGCCACTGCTCGGCGTCGCGCCGCGGCACCAGCGTCACGGTGGTGCCGACGTGCAGGCGGTCCTCGCCGGCGGGGGCGACACTGTATCGCCCGTCGGCGAAGCCGCGCCACAGCACGGTCGGGCTGCCTTCCGCCCTGGTCAGGACGCGGATCTCGTCGGCGACCAGGAAGCAGGAGAGCAGGCCGATGCCGAACTGGCCGAGGAAGTCGTGCCGGGCGAAGCCGAAGTCGTCGCGCTTGGAGCTGCGCCCGATCGTGGCCAGGAACTGGTGGACCTGCTCCTCGGTGAGCCCGATGCCGGTGTCGGAAACGCGCAGGGTGCCGTCACCGGTCACGTCGGGCGGCTCGATGCGCACCCGCGCCGGCGCCGCCGGGTCGAGCGCGCGCCGCGCGGTGATCGCGTCGACGGCATTCTGGAGCAGCTCCCGCACATAGACGCGCGGGCTCGCGTAGAGATGGTGGCTGAGCAGGTCCACAACCCCGCGCAGGTCTACCTGGAACGTCCGATCCACGCGGGCACGCTACCGCGACCCACCGACACTTTCCGCCCCGTTCTCACCCGAGGACGTACTCGACCGCCGTGAGCCCGGGCACCGTCGCGGTTGCCGTCAGAACTCCTGTCGAAGGATGCAGCCGGTGTACCGCACCCGCCTGCCCGACATACAGGTGCGTGTCCGACACCGCGACCCCGCAAGCGTCGCCGGGCAGGGCCCAGGTCGCCCGCAACGACTTGGACGCGACGTCGAAGACGTGCACCTGCCGCCCCACGGCGAGGTACGCGGAGGACCCGGACACCGCCAACCGCGCCCGGCCAGGCGAGGACGGGAACTGGGCGTCCTGCGTGACGGCCAGTACATCGGCGGAAATGACAGCGAGCGCGCCCTTGCCGGCGTCGGCGACCCACACCTCGTCGCCGTGCTGCGCGATGGTCAGTCCTTCGACCGCGCCGGTGCCGAACGACGACGGCAGGTCGACGCAGACCGCCCACGCGTCGGCGACGTTGAGCGTGTGCACGAACGCGTGCACCTCCGGCTTGCCGTCGCGGGCGCCGGTCTGGGGCGAGGGGTGCAGCAGGTCCCGGACGTGCAGGTGGTCCGGCTGGTGGCTGTACAGCGTGAACAGCCGCTCCCGCTTCGCGTCGAACACCGCCTGCCGGCCCTCGCCGCGCATCTCCTCCTCCGCGCCCTCCGGCACGAGGACCTTCAGGCCCGAGTTCTCCCCCGGCAGGTTCAGCGCGGTGATCTGCCCCATGGCCAGGTCGAGGACCCGCACCCGGTAGCTGTCCGGGTGCTCGGGCGGCAGCATGTCCAGCACGAACAGGCTCGTACCGGTGGAGGAGAACGCTTCCGGCTGGACGAATCCCGGCAGCTTCAGCCGGTGCCGCTCCCCGGCCGGACCCGCGACGATGATCGTGGTCTCGGTCCGCCCGTCGGGGTCCCCGTCGACGAGCGCGACCAGGCCGGCGTCCGGCGCGACCGCGGCCAGCCGCCCGGCGCCCTGCACGGTGGTCTGGGCGACGACGTCGCCGGTGCGCGCGTCGCGGGTGACGACGCGCGACGCGCCCGACTCGGTGACGGCGCTGACGAGGCGCCGGCCGTCGGCGGTCGCGAGGTTCGCCGCCGGCGCCACAACCCGGCGGCCGGTGCCGGACTCGACGACGGTCAGGCCGTCGCCGACGGACACGGAGAGCAGCTCACCGGGCTCCGCCGGGCGGGGCTTCGCGGTCGATGAGCACGAGGCCACCAGGACGACCCCGCCCAGGCCGAGCAGTTCACGACGCTTCATGCCCGACACGAGCCGCGATCCGCGGACGCCGTTCCCGCTCGGCATCGACTATTTTCGGCAGGTGGATCTCCGCGCCGCAGTCGACAGCCTGACCGGTCTCTCCGTCGGTGACGCGCTCGCCGCACCGTTCGAGATGCACCCGCCGTTCGAGGACGGCGCCGTGTTCGCCCCGCCACCGCCACCGTGGCGGTGGACCGACGACACCGAGATGGCCTGCACCCTGCTGCAGGGCCTCCGGCAGGACGGCCGCGTCGACCAGGACTGGCTGGCCGGCGCGTTCGCGCAGCGCTGGAGCGCCGACCGGGGTTACGGCCGCGGCGCGCGGTCGCTGCTGGCCAGCATCAACGAGGGCGTGCCGTGGCGGACCGCGGCCGGCGCCCTGTTCGCCGGCCGGGGCTCGGCGGGCAACGGCGCGGCGATGCGGGTCGCGCCGCTCGGGGCGTTCTTCGCCGACGATCCCGACATCGCCGCCCGGCAGGCGGTGCTGTCGGCGGAGGTCACCCACCAGCACCCGGAAGGCATCTCGGGCGCCGTCGCGGTGGCCCTCGCGGCGGCGCTGACGGCCCGGCACACGCCGCGCGAGTCGCTGCTGCGCATGGTGCTCAACCAGCTGCCGCCGTCCGACGTGCGCGACGGCATCGGCCGCGCCGTGCGCATGTCGGAGAAGTCGGATCCGCGCGACGTCGGAGCGGACCTCGGCAACGGCTCACACGCATTGGCGCAGGACACCGTGCCGTTCGCGCTGTGGGTCGCGGCCACGCATCTCGACAACTATCCGGCGGCGATGGCGGCCTGTGTACAGGCCGGCGGCGACACCGACTCGTCGTGCGCCATCGCGGGCGGGATCATCGCCGCGCACACCGGGATCGGGGACGACGCCGCCCGCGGCACGATCGGCGTGCCACCGCAGTGGATCGAGCACCGTGAGCAGCTACCAAGCTGGGCCTGAATACTCTACGTCACGACTGAACGATATTTCACCCGAACGATCACGTCCGGAAAGGTTTTCGCGAAGCAGGACTGAGCAGCACATTCGCCCCAGAGTCCCATCCGGGCGTATCAAGGTTTTTTGGCAGGCCCGGGGGTAACAATGTGCTCATGTCACACCCTGCCGCGACCTATCGCCTCGGTATCGTGTCGACCTATCTGCCTCGCCGTTGCGGGCTCGCGACGTACACCGCGGACCTGCGGCAGGCACTTGGTGTCGCCACTGACGATCTGGAAACAGCCGTCGTGGCCATCGACCGTGACGGGCACAGCTACGGTGACGAGGTCGTCGTCACCATCAACCACGACCGCATCGAGGACTACTCGGCCGCGGCCCGCGCCATGCGTGAGGCCGGCGTCCAGGTCGTGCTGATCCAGCACGAGTACGGGATCTTCGGCGGCACCGACGGCTCTCACCTGCTCGAGTTGACCCGCGCGCTCAACGCGTGCGGCATTCCTTACCTGCTGACGCTGCACACCGTGCTGACGCGGCCGTCGCCTGGTCAGGCGGCGACGCTGCGCGCGTTGTGTGCCAGAGCGGCGAGGGTCACGGTCTTCACCGAGACCGCCCGCCGGGTCGCGATCCGCACCGGGGTGGCCGCCGGCCACCAACTGGTCGTGGTCCCGCACGGCGCGCCCGACGCGATGCGCCAGGCGCCGGACCCGGCGACGCTGCGCACCGAGCTGCGCGAGCTGCTCGACAAGGTCGCGGACAAGCCGACGCTCACCACGTTCGGCCTGCTCAGCGAGGGCAAGGGGATCGACATAGCGATCGACGCGCTGGCCGCGGTGGTCAAGGAGCACCCGGACACGCAGTACATCGTGGCGGGCGCGACGCATCCGGAGATCAAGCGCCGCGACGGCGAGGTCTACCGGGAGAGCCTGCAGTCCCGCGTGCAGTTGCTCGGGCTCACCGACAACGTGCACTTCGTCGACGCGTTCCTGGAGCTCGACGAGCTGTCGGCGATCCTGCACGCCAGCACGCTGTTCGTGACGCCGTATCGGCAACCGGAGCAGATCTGCTCGGGGGCGCTCACGTTCGCGCTGGGTGCCGGGCTGCCCGCGGTGTCGACGTCGTACAGCTACGCCGAGGACATGCTGGCCGGCGGCGCCGGACGGGTGGTGCCGATCGGCGACGACGCGGCGCTCGCGGTGGAGATCAACGACCTGCTCACCGATGCGCAGGCGCTCGCCGCCGCGAAGTCGGTGGCGGAGGCGTGCGCGGCGTGGCTGCCCTGGCCGGCGGTCGCCGCGCGGGAGGCCGAGCTGGTCGCCGACGTGGTGCGCCAGACGCAGGCGGCGACGGCCCGCCCCGGTCACTCGACCGCGGCCGCGCCGCTGCTCAACCTCACGCACCTGGACCGGCTCACCGACGAGATCGGCATCATCCAGTTCGCGCACGGGGCCAGCCCGGAGCTGTCGTCGGGCTACTGCGTCGACGACGTCGCCCGGCTCGCGATCGTTGCGGCGGACCTGCTCGCGGTCGGCATCGACACGAAGCAGACGGCGCAGGCCACGCGCTGGCTGCGCCAGTCGATCCGCTTCCTGACCGCCGCCTACGACCCGTCGGGCGCCATGCACAACGTGCTGAGCTACAACGGCACGTGGCAGGACTGGCCGCACCACGGCGACCACGTCGGCCGGGCCGTGTGGGCGCTCGGCGTCCTGGTCGGCACGCCCGCGGTCCCGGACGACATCCGCCGGCCGGCGGCCGCGCTGCTCGACGATCTCGGGCCGCGGACCCACCAGCTGCCCGACATCGGGCTGCGGACCGCCGCGTACGCGCTGATCGGCCTGGCCCGCGCGGGCCGCACCGACCAGGCCGCGCCGCTGCTGCACCGGCTGGACGAGGCGCTGGTGACGACGTCCGCGGCGGATCCGTCGTGGCGCTGGTTCGAGCCGGAGCTGACCTACGACAACGCCCGCCTGCCGCAGGCCATGCTGCTGGGCGCGGCGCTGCTGGAGGACGACGCGGTGGCGGCGCGGGCGATCGGGGCGCTGGACTGGTACGCCCAGCACGTCGGCCTCGCCGACGGCACGCTGCGGTGCGTCGGCAACCGGTGGCACCGGCGGGGCGAGTCGCCGGCGGTGTGGCTCGCCGACGACGGCGACGAGCAGCCGCTGGACGCGGCCGCGATCACCGAGGCGATGGTCGACGCCTGGCAGCACACCGCGGACCCGACGTCGGCGCGGCTGGCCGGCTGGGGCTACTCCTGGTTCCTCGGCAGGAACCGGGCCGGCGCGCGGCTCTACGTCGACGCGACGGGCGCCTGCCACGACGGTTTGTCTGCCACTGAACCAAATGGGAACCAGGGCGCCGAGTCCACGCTAGCCTATTACCAAGCGCTACTCAGCCTGCTCAAGGCCGGTTTGGCCGCCCTGCCCCACCCGGTGGTCGCTACGACCCCGGTGCCGACATCACTGCCGGTCACCGGACCCTCACGTACGACTCCGAACAAGGCACCAACGGGCACCCGGGCCGTCGGACGGGCCTCGGCAGGGTTCAGCGCGACCGCCCAGCCGCCCCGCCTGCGCACCACGGAGGGCCAACCTGATGCACTTTGACGCGGAGCTGTTCCACCGGGAAGCCACGAATCCCATGCTCACCGCAGGGGACTGGCCCTATCCGATCAACAGCGTCTTCAATCCGGGCGCCTGCCTGCACAACGGCGACACTGTCCTGCTCTGCAGGATCGAGGACCGTCGGGGCATCTCGCACCTGACGGTCGCCCGCAGCAAGGACGGCCGCAGCAACTGGGTCGTGGACGCCAAGCCGCTGATCGCCGACGACCCCACCGACCAGCACAGCTGCTGGGGCGTCGAGGATCCCCGGGTCACGTATGTCGACGAGCTCGGCGGCTACGTGATCGCCTACACCGCATACGGGCCCGGCGGTCCGTGTGTGGCGCTGGCCCGCACCGAGGACTTCGAGTCCGTGGAGCCTCTCGGCATCGTCATGCCGCCGGAGGACAAGAACGCCTCGCTGCTGCCCCGCAAGATCGACGGGCACTACGTGCTGTTCCACCGGCCGGTGTCGGTGCTGTCGGCGCGGGCCGACGTGTGGCTGTCGAAGTCGACGGACCTTCAGGCGTGGACGACGCCCGAGCCGGTCATGCAGTCACGCTCCGGGCCGTGGTGGGACGCCACCCGGATCGGGATGGGACCGCCGCCGATCGAGACCCCGCACGGCTGGCTCTGCGTCTACCACGGCGTCAAGCAGATGGTCGCGACGTCGCTGTACCGCGTCGGCCTGGTCATGCTCGACCTGGACGATCCCACGAAGATCATCCGGAGGACGCCGAGCTGGGTGCTGGGACCGGACGCCGAATACGAGCGGGTCGGCGACGTGCCCAACGTCGTCTTCCCCACCGGTCTCGTCCACGACGAGGCTCGCGACGAGCTGCGGCTGTATTACGGTGCGGCCGACCTGTGCGTCGCGATGGCGAGTGCCCGCTTCTCCGAGGTCGTCGACTACCTGGTCAGCCTGCCGCCGGAGAATGAATAGAGTTTCCAGACCGAAACAGAAACGGCGGCCCTCTGCAGCGGGCCGCCGTTCTGCTTGTCCTTACTTCGGGCTGCTGCCTTTAACGACCGGGACCCGGACCAGGTTGCCCCATTCCGTCCAGGAGCCGTCGTAGTTTCGTACATGCCGATAACCCAGCAGATGGGTCAGCACGAACCACGTGTGGGACGACCGCTCACCGATGCGGCAATACGCGATGATGTCGTCGTCCGGTGCGAGCCCGAGCTCATCGGCATAGATCCTGCGCAGCTCGTCGACGGGCTTGAATGTGCCGTCCTCCTGCGTGGCCTGCTTCCACGGTTTGCTGACCGCACCGGGGATGTGCCCGCCGCGCAGCGCGCCCTCCTGCGGATAGTCCGGCATGTGCAGGAGTTCGCCGGTGTACTCACCTGGCGAGCGCACGTCGACGAGCGGCCGGTCCGCGGCGATGTGTGCGAGGACGTCCTCGCGGAACGCGCGGATCCCCGTGTCGTCCCTGGTCGGCACCGGATAACTGGTCTTCGGCCGGTCCGGCAGGTCCTTGGTGATCGCGCGCCCCTCGGCGATCCACTTGGTCCGGCCGCCGTCGAGGATGAGCAGGTCGCGGTGGCCGAAGAGGGAGAAGACCCACAGCGCGTAGGTCGCCCACCAGTTGAAGTTGTCGCCGTAGAAAACGATCGTGTCGTCGGGACCGATGCCCTTGGCCTCGCACAGTGCGGCGAAGCCCTCCGCGTCGAGATAGTCGCGGGTGACCTGGTCGTTGAGCTCGGTGTGCCAGTCGACTTTCACAGCGCCGGGGATGTGACCCGTGCTGTAGAGCAGCACGTCCTCATCGGACTCGACGATGACCAAATTCGGGTCTTGAAGGTGCTCCGCCAGCCACTCCGTCGTGACGAGTTTCATGAACTCAATCTAGCGGCGCGAGCTCGGGTCGTTTGGCGGTCACCATGTCCCCGGACGACTTTCCGGTCAGCCGCCGCTTCACCCAGGGAGCCAGGTGGTGGGTCGCCCAGCGGGCGTCGGCCGCCTTGCGCGACATCCACGACAGGTCCTCCGGCGGTGCCGGCGCGGCCAGCCACGACGCGTCGCAGGTCACGCCGAGCGCCGTCAGCACGTGCCCGGCGACCCTGCGGTGCCCGGCCGGCGACAGGTGCAGCCGGTCGATCCCCCACAGCCGCGGGTTGCCGAACTCGGCGTCGTCCCACATGTCCACCACGCGCGCGCCGTGCTTGGCGCCGACGCCGTTGATCGCGGTGTTGAGTGCGTCGACCCGCGGGCGGAGCATTTTGCCGCCCGGCATCCTGCCGGTCAGGTCCGCCCACCGGAACAGGACCACGTCCGCGCCGGTGGCCCGCAGCCGCTCGATCGTCTTGTCGAACCGCGCGACCAACGTGTCGGGCTCGAACCCACGCCGGAGCGCGTCATTCCCGCCGCCGGCGAAGCTGATCAGGTCCGGCTTCATCGCCGTGGCGAGCGGCACCTGCTCGGCGACGATGTTGTCGAACAGCCGCCCCCGCACCGCGAGGTTGGCGTAGCGGAAGTCCGGCTGGTCCTGGGCGAGGCACCCGGCGACCAGGTCGGCCCACCCGCGGTAGCCCTTGCCGTCCGGTCTCGGATCGTCCATCCCTTCGGTGAAACTGTCACCGACCGCGACGTAGCTCGCCCACCGCGCCACCGCACAACCTCCCCATGGTCTGCTGCCTGTCTCGCATCCTTTCAGGGCACCAGGGGCGTTGGAAGCGACTTTGCCGCACGCCACACCTGGTTCAGCCTTTCCACCCAGGGGTAACAAAGGAATATCGAACATCTGGGAGGGCAACCATGACGATGCAGACCGTCCGTGACGTGATGACCACCAATGTGGTGTATCTCCCGAGCGAGACCACCCTCGCGGAGGCCGCCCGCACCATGCGCGAGCAGGACATCGGCGACGTCGTGGTGGCGGACGGCCCAGGTCTCACCGGCGTGGTCACCGATCGGGACATCGTCGTGCGCGCCGTGGCGGAACGCTGCGACCCCGCCGCCACCACCATCGGCGAGATCGTCACCCGTGACCTCGTCACGGTCCGCCCCGACGACTCCATCCACACCGCGGCCCTGCTCATGCGCGACCAGGCCGTCCGCCGCGTCCTCGTCTGCGACGACACCCAGGGTCTCGTCGGCATCGTGTCCATCGGCGACCTGGCCGAGGAGATCGATCCCGACTCGGTCCTCGGTGGCATCAGCAAGGCCGAGCCCAACAACTAGGTTTGGGGGCATGGAAATGCCCGGAAAGCTGGCCGCGATCGTCGACGAGTTCGCCTCCGCACCGCGTGACGTGGTGCTGGAGATGCTGCTCGAGTTCGCCGACGCGGTCCGTCCCCTGCCTGCTTCCTTCGACGGCCACGAGGGCATGGAGCAGGTGCCCGAATGCCAGACACCGTTCTTCCTGAAGGCGGTGGTGACACCTTCGGACCAGGTCGAGCTCTACTTCGACTGCCCACCCGAGGCCCCGACGACCCGGGCCTTCGCGGGCATTCTGAGCGAAGGCCTCGAAGGTGCCACCACCGCCGAAGTGCTGGCCGTGCCGTCCGACCTGTATCAGCGCATGGGGCTGGCCACGGCGATCAGCCCGCTGCGCGTCCGCGGCGGGACCGCCATCCTGAGCCGACTGCAGCGCCAGGTCCGCTCATCGCAGGATGCCTAGCCTTCTGACTTCAGGGATCCACGTCGGGAACTCGCCGAGCAGGCGGTCGTAGAGCTCCGGGTCGCTGACCTTCTCGATGTCGTCGACGGCGAAGAACCCGACGTTGTCCACGACCCGCCCGGTCATCCGGTCGAACCGTTCGAGGATGCCGTAGTTGCCCCGGCCGAGCCCGATGAACTGCCAGAACGTCGGCTCCCCGGCGGCCGCCCGCAGCTGCCGCTCGATCTCGGCGTTGCGGCTGACACCTCCGTCGGAGAAGAACAGCACCAGCGTCGGGTCGGGCACCGGGTTGTCCGCGATCCAGCGCCGGACCTGGTCGATGACGACCGGCTCGTTGTTGCTGCCGCCTACGCCCGACGGTCGCGCCGGCACCTCGGCGGCGAGCCACCCGGGCATCTCGGCGATCGTCAGGTCGGGCAGCCGCCGGGCAAGATCCGCGAATGCCCACACCTGCATGGTCCCGTCGTCGTCCAACTGCGCGGCGACCGCGGCCATCCGCTCGACCGCCGCTTTGACGACGCCGCGCTTGTACAGCCTGTGCATCGACCCGGACGCGTCCAGCACCACGATCACTCTGGCCCGGATCCCGCCGGCGCCACGCTTGCTCAGCGAGATCAGCACCTGCTGTTTGCGCAGGTTGAGCCGTTGCCGGTCGGCGGCGGGCAGCCGGTCCTCGCCCTTGGTGAAGCGGATCCCCGGCTGCGCCGGCGGCGCCCCTGCCTGCGCCGGCGGCGCATTTTCTTCGACGGAGATCCCGAAGGCGGTGGCCAGGCCGGCCAGCCCGGTGTCCCAGCCCTGCCCGACGGCCCGGAACTTCCAGCCGCCCTGCCTGCGGTACAGCTCCCCGACGACGAACGCGGTCTCGGTCGTGGCCCGCATGTCGGTGAACCTGACCAGCTCACCACCGCCGGCGTCGTAGACCGCGACGTACAGCCCGGGGACCTGCCCGAACGACCCGCCGTCCGCGGACGCGGCCACCACGATCCGGTCGACCCCCGGCTCGACGGCGGCGAGGTCGACGCTCACCGCGTCGAACCCCCACCCGTCCCGCTGCTGCTTCCCGTCGTGGACCACTGCGCCGCTGGGATGCTTCGGCTGGTTGTAGAACACCATGTCGTCGTCGCCCCGGACCTTGCCGGCCACACCGACCAGCAACGCCGTGCAGTCGACGTCCGGCACCCCGCCACCCGGGCGCCACCCGACGACCACGCGCACGGCCTGCGCCTGCACGACCGCATTGCCACCCTTGCCAAGCAGCGTCACGCCGCCCAGCCTCACACACCCCCGCGCCCCGCCTCTTCCGGCTTTCGGCCGGTTTCACGTGCAACATCGGTGGCCGTCACCTGCGGTTCCGGCAACCTTCGCGGGTCAGCGGGCCAGGTCTGGGATGACCTCGGCGGTGGGGAGCTGGGCGAGGGCCGCACCCGGGAGGAGGATCTTGCTGCTGCGCAGGCCGCTGCCGATGATGACCCAGGGGACGTCGATGACGCGGGAGTCGACGAGGACCGGCCAGTCGGCGGGCAGGCCGATGGGGGTGATGCCGCCGTACTCCATGCCGGTGAGCGAGACGGCGTCGTCCATCGGGGCGAAGCTGGCCTTGCGGACGTCGAGGCGTTTACGGGCCACGCCGTTGACGTCGGCGCGGGTCGTCGCGAGGATCACGCAGACCGCGTAGCGGGTCACGCCGTCGCGTTTGCCGGAGATGACGACGCAGTTCGCGGACTGTTCCAGGCCTACGTCGTACGCGGCGCAGAACTCCGCGGTGTCGGCGAGGGTGGGGTCGATCGGGGCGACCAGGATGGCCGGGTCGTGCAGGGCTGCGGCGACGGGAGGGGCCAGCAGCTCAAGGGCAGACAGGGCCGGGACGGTTTCGAGCTTGCCGATCAACGGCCGTCGTCCAGGGCGAGCGCCTTCATGAAAATGTCTCCGATCTTCGACGGGTCCTGGGCGACGAAGACGGCGCCGCCGGTGGCGTCGACGATCTTCTGCATTTCGCCCTGGTTCACTTCGGAGCCGACGCCGATGATGATGATCTGCACCGGCTGGTCCTTGATCTCCGCCTTCTTCAACGAGCCGACGAGCGTGTCGAGCGACATGCCGCCCGGGTTGTTGTTGCGGCCGCCGGTGATGACGACGACCGAGTTGCCCCGGGTCGGATCCCAGCCCTGCTGCACCGTCTGGTACGCGGCCAGGACCGTGTCGTAGAGGCCGCTGCCGCCCTTGGGGTTGGGCTTCATGCCGCCCAGGGCGCCGCGGAGCTGGTCGCGTTGCGCGTTCAGCGGGCCGATCGGCACCAGCTGCTGGTGGCCCGTGGAGAAGGACCAGAGCCCGACCGCCCAGCTCTCGGGGAACATGTCCAGGCCACCCAGCGCGGCCTGGACGGCGATCTGCTGCTTGCTCAGCCCGCCCGCGGACTGGACGGTCGTCTTCATCGCCGAGGAGACGTCGACGACCGCCAGCATCCGCGACGGTTGGGTGATCTCGATCCACATCTGCAGTGCCATGTTGATGACCTTGGGGTCGGGCACCGGGGTGACCTTCCCCCCGCTCGACGCGCTCGGTCCGAGCGTCATGTTGGCGCCGACGCTGCCGTCGTTCGCACGCAGCTGGTGCGTCGACAGCACGTTGCGGAAGTCGGCGCCACCGAGCACGGCCCGGAACTGCTCCGCGGCGGCGGCACGGTTGGGCGACAGGCGGGGCATCGCGGCGAACGGGAAGTCCAGCGCGATCGGCGCCGGATCCGGATAGACCGCGATGAGCGGGACCGCCGGGCCGGTCGCGTTGTACGCGTGCAGCGCCTGCTCCGACAGCGGCGCCAGCGTCACCGCGGTGGACAGCGTCCGGGGGTCGGCGTCGCGCGGGAACCGGGCCATCAGACCCGCCTGCTGCTCCGACTTTCCGCTGGTGAGCGCCTTGATCGCACCGACCGTCAGCGCGTCGCCTTCGGGTCCGAACTGATCTCGTACCGACGCCATCGCCACCATCGTGGAGATGCCGACGGCATTGCGGTTGGGGTCGACGATGCCCGGCGTGATCCGGGTGTCGCCGACGATCTGCTGCAGGACCTGCTTCCAGGTGAGCTTGTTCTCCAGCCAGCCGAGTGACTTCGCCGTCGGCTCCGGCACCGCCAGCACTATCGGGCTGCGGGCCAGCGATGGCGCGGCCTGCGGCACCAGGTCCTCACGGGCGGCACGCATGCGCTGCAGCCAGATCGAGGAGTCCGGGATCCAGACGTGCGGCACCTGCGTCTTGCCGTCGGCCTGTCCGAGCGTGTTGATCTTGACGCCGTGCTCGCCGACGATCGCCGACGCGACCTCGGAGGAATCCACGGCGACCACGTCGACCGCGACACACTCGTTGTCGACCCGCGGCTCGGTCTTGATCCACCGGGCCGCGGCATCCTTGATGGCCGGCGCGATCTCCGGACTCGCCGCGACCGACAGTCGCACCGTGCCCGAGCACCCGCTCGACGACATCACCTGATAACCCGTGTAAACGGCACCGATGACGACGAGCGGAAGGATCATGCCGGCCGCGAGTGCGACGAACCCGTTACTTCTCAGGTCCGCCGCTGCGTGCCGTCCTCTCACGGGTACCAATATTCCCTAGATACGCGCTAAATGGGTCCCGCGTTCGGGTATTCGTCACACGACTTCGCCGGACACGTGTACACTCCGCACTTCAATGATCACGTTGAGTCCGAAAGTTGTTCGGATCCTTTCGGAATGCTTTGCAGACGGTTTGGACGAAGCCCTGCGCTCCAGCACCGTTTCCGGGCCGCCAGGTGCACGCGAGGTCCACCGCGACGACCCTTCCCGTCGCGATGATCTCCTCCACCTTCGCCAGGACGTCGCGCATCGCCGGCCCGCCCGGCACGGGGAAGAGCAACCCCGGCAGCTCGCTCGCGTCCACCACGTCGAGGTCCACGTGGACCAGCAGCGGACCGTCCGGCAGCTCGAGGTCCTGCAGCCGGAACCGGCGGATCCCGGACCCCCGCAGGTATTCGGCCTCGGCCGGGTCGAGATCCCGGGCGTCGACGAGCACCGCCCGCTCCTCCGGCAACGCCCGCAGCCCGAGCCGGTCGGCGATGAGCTCCGGCCGGTACCCCACCAGAATCCGCAACGGCATCCCGCCGATGTACCCCGAGGTCGTCGTCTCCAGTGTCTGCACATCCCCGTGCGCGTCGAACCACACGACCGCCGGGTCGATCCCGCGCCGCTGCAGCCCGGCAACGGTCCCCAGGGCGGTCGTGCAGTCCCCGGAGATGACCACGGCCGGCCCCGCCTTGCCCACTTCCTCGGCGACGCTGGTGTACAGCACTGCCAGCCGTCCCCAGACGTCACTGTCCTCGGGAAACTCGACGGTGACGGTCACGTCCGCCGGCTCGTCGACCAGCCCGTCCAGCCGCTCGTCCAGGTGGTATGGAACGTAGATCGTGGTCATGCCCCCAGTCTCTCCCAGCCTCCTTCAGGGCGCTTCCGTGTTAGGTTCGGGTGATGATCGGTGTCGGTCAATGGCTCGGGGCTGTTGTCGACCTGTCGCATCCGCTGTCGCCTGAGGTCCCGCGGCACCCGTCGGCGCACCCGCCGCACGTCGCGGACGCTTCCCATGACGACTTCTACGACCGGCGCTGGTCGCTCGGCGAGCACACCGGCACGCATCTCGACGCGCCGGCGCATGTCACCGCCGGTGGGCGGACCGTCGACGCGCTCCCTGCCGCCGACCTGGTCCTGTCCGCCGCCGTGATCGACATCAGGCTGCGCGCGCAGGACGACGCCGACGCGTTGGTCGAGGTCGGCGACATCCTTGACTGGGAGCACCGGCACGGCCCCCTGCCGCAGCCGTGTGCCGTGCTGGCCCTCACCGGCTGGTCGGAACGGTCGGGCGAGCGGCAGTCGTACGGTGGGATCGATGACAGCGGCGTGAGCCATTGGCCGGGCTTCGGCCCCGACGCTGCCGCTTTCCTCGTGCGGGACCGGCCGCAGGTGGCCGCCCTCGGCATCGATACGCCCAGCCTCGACTCGGCGCGCAACGAGCGGGCCGGCTGTCCGGTGCACATGACCTGGCTGCGCGATCGCCGGTACGGCCTGGAAAACCTCACCAACCTGGCCGCCCTCCCAGCCGCCGGCGCCGCCATCGTCACGGGCGTCGTCAACCTCCGGGCCGGCAGCGGCGGCCCGGCCCGCGTCCTCGGCCTCGTCCGCGAAGACTCCTGACCACCTGGCTGGATCGCCGACTACAGCACGGCGTCACGCCGACGGGTTCCGCTCTCGCTGCGGCCCTGGTCTTCTGCGCCAGCCAGACGATCACCTGCCACCTGGGCCATCACGGTTGCACGTGAAACAACCGCCGTCAGCCTGACGGCGGTTCAGAATTTCTCACGCATGACTTCCGCGAAAAGACCAACCCATCGCGGGTTTTGAGGGGGTGTGGGTGGAGCGAAGCTCCCCCACCGGGGAGCGGCCCTCCGGGCCGCGCGAGGAATGCTGACACCACCCGCGGGAAGCAGCCCGAAGGGCTGCGAACAAGGTGAGCCAATTGGTGGAAGCGAGGGGACTCGAACCCCTAACCCCCGCCTTGCAAAGGCGGTGCTCTGCCAGTTGAGCTACGCCCCCGGGCGAGGGGAACTCCCTCGGGTTTGTGACTAGCGAAGGTCCGGGGCGGTAGTCGCCTCGTGCCAGAGCGCGCGCTCTTCGCTCGCGGTCTTCACGCGCTTGGCGACATAGGCGGCGGCACCGACGACCGCAACCACCAGGAGCACCTTTTTCCACATGTGGGGCTAGCTGGAATCGAACCAGCGACCTCAGAGTTATCAGCTCTGCGCTCTAACCGACTGAGCTATAGCCCCGCTACACCGATCCCCGCGAAAGCGGCGTATCAGCGCGACGATGAAGGTTACCGCACCGCACACCCAAGCCTCAAACCGGTTCCCCCACGGCGCGCCGCGGGGGAACCGGGGAGACGTTTAGTCCTTCTCCGCCAGCGTCAGTTCGATGCCGCCGACCAGGTCGGCGCAGACGTTGTAGATGAAGGAGCCCAGGGTGGCCAGCGCGGTGAAGAGGACCACGTTGACCACGCCGAGCAGGGCGGCGCCGCCGATGACACCCTTCGCGGTGATGCGGAAGGTGCTGTTGGCCTGGCCGCCGGTGGAGCTGACGATGTCGGAGAGGGCCTTGTTGACGCTGTTGAAGACGTCCATCGCGTCGAGGGCCAGGTAGAGCACCGACGTGGCGACGATCACGACGACGAACAGCACGAACGAGACCGCGAACGCGAACTTCATCACAGACCACGGGTCGATGCGCTTGAGGTGCAGCCGGGCCCGGCGCGGGCCGCGGCCGACCGCGGAGCTGACCGTCTTGCGGGCGGCTCGCACGGCCTCGGTGACGCGGGCGGAGCCGCTCACCGCCGGCGCGGCCGCAGGCGTGTTGATCGCCTGCGTGGCGCCCGCGTTGGTCGGGCGCACGGAAGCGCGCGCCACGGCCACGCTGGCCGTGCCGGTGGCCGCGCCGCTGGTGGGCGCGGACGAGCCCAGCGTCACGGGCGGGGGCGTCACGACCCCGGCCTTGCCCTTCGCGACCGACGGTGGCGACTGGATCGGCACCGTCAGCGAGTCGGGCGGAGGCGCCATGCCGGGGGCACGCTGGAACTTCGGCGTGCCGCCGATGGTCGTCTCGCCGGGCGTGCTGGTCCCGTTGACCGCGCCGGCGTCGCCGCCGGCGGCAGGCGCCCCCGAGTCAGATCCCGTCATGGCAGCCTCTCCGGCCTCTTTGGCCTCATCGGTTGCTGCCGAGGCGGTCCCCGACTTCGCCTGTGTGTCTGTCATCAACTAGTCCTGTTCGTCGGGCTCATCGGCGTTACGGGCGATCGCGACGATGGTCACACCCTCCGGCAGGTCCATGAGCTTGACCCCCATTGTGTTCCGATCCCGCGTGCGTCGTACAGGCTTCACCGGAGTCCGGATCACGCCACCATTTGAGGTGATGGCGAAGAGCTCATCATCCGGATCAATCACCACGGCGCCCACCAGGCCGCCGCGCCGAGACGTGATTTTAGCGGTGAGGACGCCCTTGCCGCCGCGTCCTTGCACCGGATATTCCTCGATGGGCGTCCGCTTGGCAAAACCACCGTCGGTGGCGACCAAGACGTCCAGGTCCATCCCTTCGCGCACAACTTCCATCGCCAGCAGTTCATCACCCTCGGCGAAGCGCATGCCGATCACCCCCGACGTCGCGCGTCCCATGGGGCGCAAGGTGTCGTCGTTGGCGGTGAAGCGGATCGCCTGCGCCTGCTTGCTGACCAGGAGAAGGTCGTCCTCGGGGCCGAGCAGCGCGGCGCCGACGAGCTCGTCCTCGTCGCGCAGGTTGATGCCGATGATCCCGCCGGACCGGTTGGAGTCGAACTCCTCCAGCTTGGTCTTCTTGACCAGACCGTCCTTGGTGGCGAGCACCAGGTATGGCGACACCTGGTAGTTCGGGATCTCGATGACCTGGGCGATGTGCTCTTCGGGCTGGAACGCCAGCAGGTTGGCGACGTGCTGACCCTTCGCGACCCGGCTCGCCTCTGGCAGTTCGTAGGCCTTCGCCCGGTAGACGCGGCCCTTGTTCGTGAAGAACAGCATCCAGTCGTGCGTGGAGCACACGAAGAAGTGGCTGACGATGTCGTCCTGCCGCAGGGTCGCGCCGGAGACGCCCTTCCCGCCGCGCTTCTGCGAGCGGTACAGGTCGACCTTGGTGCGCTTCGCGTAGCCGGTGCGCGTGATCGTGACCACGACGTCCTCGCGCGCGATGAGGTCCTCCATGGAGACCTCGCCGTCGAACGGGATGATCTGGGTCCGCCGCTCGTCGCCGCGGCGGGCCACGATCTCGGCGAGCTCCTCGGAGATGATCTGCCGCTGCCGCTCCGGCGTCGCCAGGATGTCCTTGTAGTCCGCGATCTCGATCTCGATCTTCGCCAGCTCGTCGAAGATGCGCTGGCGCTCCAGTGCGGCGAGCCGGCGCAGCTGCATGTCGAGGATGGCGGTCGCCTGGATGTCGTCGATGTCCAGGAGGTTCATGAGGCCGTTCTTCGACTCCTCGGCGCTGGGGGAGCGCCGGATGAGTGCGATGACCTCGTCGAGCATGTCGAGCGCCTTGACCAGACCCCGCAGGATGTGGGCCCGCTCTTCGGCCTTGCGCAGCCGGTACGCGGTGCGCCGGACGATGACCTCGATCTGGTGCGTGACGTAGTGCCGCACGAACTGCGCGAGGTTGAGCGTGCGGGGCACGCCGTCGACCAGCGCCAGCATGTTGGCGCCGAACGTCTCCTGCAGCTGCGTGTGCTTGTACAGGTTGTTGAGCACGACCTTGGCGACCGCGTCACGCTTGAGCACGATCACCAGGCGCATGCCGGTGCGGCCGGAGGACTCCTCGCGGATGTCGGCGATGCCGGCGAGCTTGCCCTCCTTGACCAGGTCGGCGATGCGCTCGGCCAGGTTGTCGGGGTTGACCGCATAGGGCAGCTCGGTGACGACGAGGATGGTCCGCCCGCGGGGGTCCTCCTCGACCTCGACGACGGCCCGCATGCGGATCGAGCCGCGGCCGGTCCGGTAGGCGTCGATGATCGCGGACGTGCCGACGATGAGGCCCTTGGTCGGGAAGTCGGGGCCCTTGACGATCTTGATCAGCTCGTCGAGCGTCTCTTCCTCGCCGGCCTCGGGGTTGTCCAGGCACCACTGGACGGCCTGGGCGATCTCCCGCAGGTTGTGCGGCGGGATGTTGGTCGCCATGCCGACGGCGATGCCGGTGCTGCCGTTGACGAGCAGGTTGGGGATGCGCGACGGCAGGATCGTGGGCTCCTGGGCCCGGCCGTCGTAGTTGGGCTGGAAGTCGACTGTGTCCTCGTCGATGTCCCGGAGCATCTCCATGGCGAGCGGGTCGAGGCGCGCCTCCGTGTACCGCATCGCGGCGGCGGGGTCGTTGCCCGGCGAGCCGAAGTTGCCGTTGCCGTCGATCAGCGGGTAGCGCAGCGACCAGTTCTGCGCCATGCGGACCATGGCGTCGTAGATCGAGGCGTCGCCGTGCGGGTGGTAGTTACCCATCACGTCGCCGACGACGCGGGCGCATTTCACGTAGCCGCGGTCGGGGCGGTAGCCGCCGTCATACATCGCATAGAGGATCTTGCGGTGGACCGGTTTGAGGCCGTCACGCACATCCGGCAGCGCACGCCCGACGATGACGCTCATCGCATAGTCGAGGTAGGACCGCTGCATCTCGACTTCGATGCCGATGGGCTCGATCCGGCTCGCGACCGCTGAACCACTCTCGTCGGGGGTCTCCGGAGTGGAAGTCGGTTCCGTCACTCTTTATCCCTTTTCTCAGTATCGACGGTCAGATGTCGAGGAACCGGACGTCTTTAGCGTTTCGCTGGATGAACGAGCGGCGTGCTTCCACGTCTTCGCCCATCAGGACGCTGAAGAGCTCGTCTGCGGTTGCAGCGTCGTCCAATGTCACCTGACGGAGCATGCGGGTCGCCGGGTTCATGGTCGTTTCCCACAGCTCGGGGTAGTTCATCTCACCCAGACCCTTGAACCGCTGGATGTCGTCGGGCTTCGCGTTGGGCTTGCTCTGCTGGCGCAGCTGGATCAAGCCGTCGCGCTCGCGGTCGGTGTACGCATACTGCGCGTCATCGCCCTTTTTGTTCCACTTGATCTTGTACAGCGGCGGCGCGGCGAGATAGACGTGGCCGAGCTCGATCAGCGGACGCATGAACCGGAACACCAGGGTCAGCAGCAGCGTCTGGATGTGCTGGCCGTCGACGTCGGCGTCGGCCATCAGGATCAGCTTGTGGTAGCGCAGCTTCTCGATGTCGAACTCGTCGTGGATGCCGGTGCCGAGCGCCGTGATCAGCGCCTGGACCTCGTTGTTCTTGAGGACGCGGTCGATGCGCGCCTTCTCGACGTTGAGGATCTTGCCGCGGATCGGCAGGATCGCCTGGACCCGCGGGTCACGCCCCTGCTTGGCCGAGCCGCCGGCGGAGTCGCCCTCGACGATGAACAGCTCCGAGACCCGGGGGTCGTTGGACTGGCAGTCGGCCAGCTTGCCGGGCATCGAGCCCGACTCCAGCAGCGACTTGCGGCGGGCCAGCTTGCGCGCCTGCGAGGCGGCGAGCCGCGCCCTGGCGGCCTGCGACGCCTTGGTGATGATGGTCTTGACCTCGGCCGGGTTGCGGTCGAACCAGTCGACCAGCCACTCGTTGCACACCTTCTGCACGAAGCTGCGGGCCTCGGTGTTGCCGAGCTTGGTCTTCGTCTGCCCCTCGAACTGCGGCTCCCGCAGCTTGATCGAGATGATCGCCGCCAGGCCCTCGCGGATGTCCTCGCCGGTGAGCTTCTCGTCGCCCTTGAGCAGCTTCTTGTCCGCACCGTACTTGTTCACCACGGAGGTCAGGGCGCTACGGAAGCCCTCCTCGTGGGTGCCGCCCTCATGCGTGTTGATCGTGTTGGCGAACGTGTAGACGCTCTCGCCATACGACTCGTTCCACTGCATGGCGATCTCGACGGAGATGCCCTCGCCGTCTGAGCCGAACTCCACCACCGAGCGGTGGATCGGCGTCTTCGTCGCGTTGAGGTGGCGGACGAAGTCAGCGATGCCGTTCTCGTAGCAGAAGACGACCTCCTTCTTCTCTTCCGGGGCGTCGGCGCGCTCGTCGCGCAGCTCGATCCGCAGGCCACGGTTGAGGAAGGCATATTCCTGGATGCGCCGATAGACCGTCTCGTAGTTGAACTCGAGGGTCTCGAAGATCGCGTCGTCGGGGAAGAACGTCACGCTGGTGCCGGTGCGGTCGGTCTCCTCGCCCTTCTGCAGCGGCTCGGGCACCGAGTTGCGATAGGTCTGGCGCCAGACGTGCCCGTCCTTGTGGATCACCAGGTCGATCCGCGTGGACAGCGCGTTGACGACCGAGATGCCGACGCCGTGCAGACCACCGGAGACCGCATAGGCCTGACCGTCGAACTTGCCGCCGGCGTGCAGCACCGTGAGGACGACCTCGACCGTCGGCCGCTTCTCCTTGGGGTGCATGTCGACAGGGATGCCACGACCGTTGTCCACGACCCGCACGCCGCCACCGTCGAGCAGCGTGACCTCGATGTTGTCGCAGAAGCCCGCCAGTGCCTCGTCGACGGCGTTGTCCACAACCTCCCACACCAGGTGGTGCAGGCCACGCTCGCCGGTCGAGCCGATATACATGCCTGGGCGCTTGCGGACCGCCTCGAGCCCCTCGAGCACTGTGATCGATGAGGAGTCGTAGGACTTTTCGGGCTTGTTTTCTGCCACCCTCGGTCGCTTTCTCGCACTGGCCGGCCGCGCGCTCGGCGCCCCGGGTCTCGTGCGGAGTCGTGCGGGCACTACGGTCGCGGGTGCAGGCACGCCGGTGGCCTGCGCCCCGCCGAGCGGGCGCCGTGACCTCCGGCGGGCCGACACCGCGGACGCGTGCACGCGGGATGTGTCGGCTGGTTCTCAGAGCCTTCGCTCTTGCGGCAATCCTACTGTGCCCGTGCGACATTTTCGCATCGGGACGGCGCCTGTAGTCCTCGTAGCGGCCCGAACGGTACGGGGCGAAGGTCCCCCTACGCGGAAGGGGTCCGGGCGGGCGATGATGGGCGGCACGGCGAGCGCCGCGAGGCTGTCACCGGGTTCGGCACCTGCGGGGGTCGCGCGAGCGGCCGTTCGTGCCGTATGTTCCCCGCCGCGGGGCGGGGTGAGTGTGTGAGAGCGAGGGTTCCGCGATGGGTTTGGACAACGTCGCCGTGCAGTGGCCGCGCACCGGCCGGTTTTACGACCCGGTGGCGCCGGCCGAGTTCGTCGACTTCGCCGGGCTCGCCGAGAAGCTGCCGCTGCACGCCGGGCCGGCGGCCGCGCTGGCGGACCATGTGGCGAAGACCGGCACTGTGCGCGTCACCGGATATACAGAGCTGGTCGACCTGCTCTTCGGGCTCAACGGTGTGCTGTTCGCCACGGACGCGGCCGCCGAGGACGAGGATCCGGTGATCAGCCCGGACGACTGCGCCTGGATCGCCGGCGGCCTGGAGCGCTTCGTCAACGGGCACCAGGAGTTCGGCGACGAGATCACGTTCGAGACGGTGAGCACCGTGCTGCGCCGGGCCCTGGAGGGCTCCCGGCTGGCCGAGCAGCAGTTGCGGTGGCTGCAGAGCCGCCTCGACGCGCTGCGCGACGACACCGGCAACGCGCCGCAGTGGAGCTACACGATCGCCGAGGTCGACGTGCTCGCGAAGTTCTACCGCCGCTGCGCCAACCGCGGCTTCGCCGTCTACGCCGACTTCTAGAGCTCAGCCGTACGTGTCGCGCGGGCCCCGCCCGCGCACGCGAAGGGGGCCGCGGCTCCAGGACGGCTTGCTCGGACCCTGGATGTGCAGCTTCTTGACGACGTTGTGACCTACCTCACCCGCAATCCGGGCGAGCAGCCGGCTGGTGAGCATCCGCAGCTGGGTCGCCCACGCGGTCGACTCGGCCTCGACGGTCAGCTCGCCGTCCTCCAGCTTGATCGGGCGGCAGTGCGCCGCTACGTCGGCGCCGACGACCCGCTCCCACTCGCCGAACACGGTCGCCTCGGCGGTCGGGCGTTGCCAGCCTCGCGCCTTCATGATCCGTTCGAGCAGCGAGCCGAAAGGCTGTGGATCTCTCGGGTCCGGTCCTGGGCCGGTGTACCCCCGGCGCCGCCGCGAATCGCCAGGTTCGCCGACGGCTTTGCGGCGCGGCGCCGCCTTCCGTTTCGCGAGGGCCGCCTCGACCGCGGCCCGCGCCAGCTCCGGCCCGGTCTTCTCGGGCCCGCCGGACGAGGCACCGGCACCGGGCGAAGCACCGCCGCCCGCAGAGGCGCCGCCGGCCGTACCGCCGCCGCCGCGTGGACTGTCGTCAGCCACGTCGCACCTCGCCCCCGCCCACCTCATACCGTGCGCCGCGCAGCGCCCGCGGCACGTCGTCGTCGACCGCGCACGTCACGATGACCTGGCTCGCGTCACCCACCAGCTCGGCGAGCCGCTCCCGCCGGCCCACGTCGAGCTCGGCGAACACGTCGTCCAGCACCAGGACCGGCTCCACGCCGTCGTCCCGCAGCAGATCGTAGGCCGCCAGCCGCAGCGCGAGCGCATACGACCAGGACTCGCCGTGGCTGGCATACCCCTTCGCGGGCAGCTCGCCGAGCGTCAGGGTCAGCTCGTCGCGGTGCGGCCCGACCAGCGTCACCCCGCGCTCGATCTCCTGCTTGCGGGATTCGCCGAGGGCAGCCAGCAGCGCCTGCTCGAGATCCGCCTGTGCCGACGACGCCGCCGGCACAGGGAACGACGGGCTGTAGGCGATGCGCGCGTCGGACCGGCTGGCGCTGACCGCCGCATACGCCTTCGCCACGTGCGGCGTGAGCGCGGCGACGAGGTCGAGCCGGGCCCGGACCAGCTGGGCGCCGTGCTGGGCGAGGTGCGTGTCCCAGACGTCCAGCGTCGACAGGTCCCCGCCGCGGCTACCTCCGGTCTTGCGGGCCAGATAGGCGCTGCGCAGCAGGGCGTTGCGCTGCTTGAGCACCCGGTCGTAGTCGGAGCGCACGCCGGCGAACCGCGGCTGCCGGGTCACGAGAAGCTCGTCGAGCATCCGGCGCCGCTCACCGGGATCACCGCGGATCAGCGACAGATCCTCCGGAGCGAAGAGCACCAGCTTCAACGCGCCGAGGATGTCGCGGGTACGAGCCACCGGCGACCGGCCCAGTCGTGCCTTGTTGGCCTTGCCGGGCTCGATCGACAGCTCGACGAGCAGCTCGCGCTCGTCGTGGACGATCGCGCAGCGGACCACCGCACGGGTCGCGCCGAAGCGGACCAGCGGAGCGTCGGTGGCGACCCGGTGCGATTCGAGGCTCGCCACATACGCGAGGGCCTCGACCAGGTTGGTCTTGCCGACGCCGTTGGCGCCGACGAGCACGCACGCCCCGGGCCCGAACTCGACGACGACCCGCTCGTAGCTGCGGAAGTCGACGAGCTCGAGACCCCGGACGTACAAACTCAGCCCTTCTTGACCGCGTGGCCGCCGAACTGGTTGCGCAGCGCGGCAACGGCCTTCATCGCGGGCGAGTCGTCCTGCCGCGACGCGAACCGCGCGAACAGCGACGCCGCGATCACGTTCATCGGCACGGCGAGCCGGATGGCCTCCTCGACCGTCCAGCGGCCCTCGCCGGTGTCGTCGGCATAGCCGCGCAGCCCGTCGAGGTTGGGGTCCTCATCCAGCGCCCGGTCCATCAGGTCCAGCAGCCACGACTGGACGACGGAGCCGGCCCGCCACGACTTGAACACCTCGGGGATGTTGTCGACGTATTCGGAGGCCTCGAGCAGCTCGTAGCCTTCGGCATAGGCGTGCATCATGCCGTACTCGATACCGTTGTGGACCATCTTCGCGTAGTGGCCGGCACCGACGCCGCCGGCGTGCGCGAAGCCGAACTCGCCATCGGGCTTGAGCCCCTGGAAGATCGGCATGCAGTGCTCGACGTGCTTCTTGTCGCCACCGACCATCAGGGCATAGCCGTTGGTCCGGCCCCAGACACCGCCGGACACGCCGACGTCGAGGTAGCCGAGGCCCTGCGTCGCGAGCCGCTCCGCCCGGGGGCGGTCGTTGCTGAAGCGGGAGTTGCCTCCGTCGATGACGATGTCGCCCTCGGACAGCAGCCCGGCGAGCTCGTCGATCGTCGGCTCGGTGAACTGCACCGGGACCATGATCCAGACCACGCGGGGCGCGGCGAGCTTCTCGACCAGCTCTTTGAGCGACGACACGTCGGTGACGTCAGGGTGGTGGTCGTAGCCGATGACCTCGTGCCCGGCGGCCCGCAGCCGCTCGCGCATGTTGAAGCCCATCCGACCCAAGCCGATGAGACCGAGCTGCATTTCTGGTGCCTCCGAAACTCAGCTGCCGATGCGAACCGGCATGATCAAGTACCAGTACCCAGGGATGATTTCTCCATCATCCTTGGCCGGGGACATGACCGCAGGCTTCTTCGGGTCAGTGAACGAGAGCACGGCGATCGGAGCGTCCAGCGCCTTCAGCCCGTCCAGCAGATACTGGTGGTTGAACGCGATGGTCATCGGCTCGCCCTCATAGGTGCAGTCCATCGCCTCGCTCGCCCGCGCGTCCTCGCTGCCGCTGGCCTCGACCACGAGACCGTCGGCGCTGAAGGACAGCCGCACCGGGGTGGACCGCTCGGCGACCAGGCCGACGCGCCGCACCACCTCGTTGAGCGCGGAGACCCGGATGCGGGCCTGTGCGTTGTGCGTGTCGGGCAGCAGCGCCCGCACCTTGGGGAAGTCGCCGTCGAGCAGCCGGGACGTGGTGCGCCGGGTGCCGCCGGCGAAGCCGATCATCCCCTCGCCGAGCTTGCCCCGCGACAGCGCGACCGACACCGAGCCACCGATCGGCCCGAGCGTCTTGGCGGTGTCGTCGAGGGTCCGCGCCGGGACGAGCGCCGCGAGGCTCACGTCGGGCTCGTCGGGGCGCCACTCGAGCTCCCGCACGGCCAGCCGGTAGCGGTCGGTGGCGAGCAGCGTCAGCTTGGTGCCCTCCAGCTCGACCCGGACACCGGTCAACATCGGCAGGGTGTCGTCGCGGCCGGCGGCGATCGCCACCTGCGACACGGCACCGGCGAAGGTGGCCGCGTCGACGGTGCCGGCCAGCTCGGGCATCTCCGGCAGCGTCGGATAGTCCTCGACGGGCATCGTCGGCAGGGTGAAGCGGGCGCTGCCACAGGTGATCTCGACGTGCGACCCGACGGCTGCGACGTCGACGGGCTTGTTCGGCAGCGACTTGGTGATTTCGGCGAGCAGCCGCCCGGAGACGAGCGTCGCGCCGTCGGCGTCGGCCTGGACCTCGACGGTCACCTGGCTGGACACCTCGTAGTCGAAGCCGGACACCTGCAGGCGGCCGTCACCGACTCTGAGCAGAACACCGGCAAGCACCGGCACAGAAGGGCGGCTGGGCAGGCTCTTGGCTGTCCAGGCGACGGCATCGGCGAGCGCGTCGCGCTCGACTCGGAACTTCATCGCGGTCCTCCCGCGTCGTCTCGTCTCAAGCGTGGTGCTGTGCATCGAACCTTAGGGCTTGCGCGGCGGTGCCGTGCACCGACCCCACCAAATTTCAAGCCAAGAACTTATCCCCACGCTGGTGATTGCTTTTTTCTCTCTTTTAAAGAGATTTACTTCGTAGTCATAGGTGTTGTGGATTCTGTGGACAACCCGCGTTTTAGCAGCTCAGAGCGCTTATGTCTCTGGGTATGGACTGTGTATAACCCGGTGTGTACAAGGTTGTGGATTGTGGACAACCCGTCATCCACAGGCGTTGTCCACCGGCTATCCACCGGTAATCCACAGGGTTCGTCCACCATCTGGGGATAACTCGTCCCGAGCGCTGCTCACGTTCCGTCGTTTCTGCAGTCACTCTTCGGATATGCCCACACGTCTTCCACAGCTTCTCCCCAGGGGTTATCCACAGACTGTGGACGACGGCTGTGCACAATCAGTAGTCACTCGGTGACTTGTAATGGAACAGGCACCCAACGTGACGAAGAAATGGCATATGCGAAGTTATCCACAGAGTATGTGGACAACTTCTGTGGATAACTCGGACAAACCCCTCGGGGGTATATGCGCACAAGTTGTGGACATCCTGGGGATAGGCTGTGGACAACATGTGACCATAAGCTCCCGGATCCCAGGTCGGAAGGCCTCTGGACCGGTGGATAACCTAACTTTATCCACAGGCTGTGGACAATGCGGTGGATAGCACATACCCGCATAAATCGACCGGCCCTGGGGGCGCTTCCTACAGCGATATCCACATGCCGTTGATGAGCAAGACTCACGTTTGGCTCGTCCACAGGGAGCCGGGCGTTGGTCGTACACCTGCCGAAGACGCAAAAAGAGGGCCGGATGACCGACCCTCTTGCCTGGCGGTGCGCCGCTACGTCGTCTGCTTGATGCGGTTCGTCAGCTCGGCGATCTGGTTGTAGAGCGAGCGCCGCTCCGCCATCTGCTGCCGGATCTTGCGGTCGGCATGCATCACGGTGGTGTGGTCGCGGCCGCCGAACGCCTGGCCGATCCTCGGCAGGGACAGGTCGGTCAGCTCGCGACACAGATACATGGCGACCTGACGCGCGTTGACGAGCACCCGGGACCGGCTGTGCCCGCGCAGGTCCTCCAGGCTGACGCCGAAGTAGTCCGCGGTCGACGCCATGATCTGGTCCGCGGTGATCTCCGGCCCGGAGCCGTCCGGGATGAAGTCACGCAGCACCTCCTCGGCGAGACCCAGCTCGACCGGGGCGCGGGTCAGGTTGGCGAACGCGGTGACGCGGATGAGTGCGCCCTCCAGCTCGCGGATCGACGACGCCACCCGCGACGCGATGAACTCCAGCACGTCCGGCGGCGCGAACAGCCGCTCCTGCGCCGCCTTCTTCTGCAGGATCGCGATACGCGTCTCGAGGTCCGGCGGCTGGATGTCGGCGAGCAGCCCCCACTCGAACCGGGTCCGCAGGCGGTCCTCGAGGGTCGCCAGCTGCCGCGGCGAGCGGTCGGAGCTGATCACGATCTGCTTGTTGGCGTTGTGGAGCGTGTTGAAGGTGTGGAAGAACTCCTCCTGCGTGCGCTCCCGCGTCTCCAGGAACTGGATGTCGTCGATCAGGAGGATGTCGACATCGCGGTACCGCCGCTGGAACGCCTGCGTCTTGTCGTCCCGCAGCGAGTTGATGAAGTCGTTGGTGAACTCCTCGGTCGACACGTACCGCACGAAACGGGCATTGCCGAGCATCGTGGCGTACTGGCCGATCGCATGCAGCAGGTGCGTCTTGCCCAGCCCGGAGTCGCCGTAGATGAACAGCGGGTTGTAGGCCTTGGCCGGCGACTCGGCGACGGCGACCGACGCGGCGTGCGCGAAGCGGTTCGAGGATCCGATGACGAAGGTCTCGAAGGTGTACTTCGGGTTCAGCCGGTTGCCGGCCGAGTCGCCCGCGGGGGTCTGCGCGCTGCGCCGGTCGTCGCGGCCGGTGCCCGGGCTCGACGGCGGGCGCGGCGGCAGCGGCTCCTCGTCCTGCTGCGGTGAGCGGCGCAGCCGTTCGTCGCGGGCGGCCTCGAACGCGGTGCCGGAGTGTTCGGTGCGCTCCGGTGGTGTCCAGGTGGGCTCGGTCGGCAGGTCGAAGAGGCGGTCGCTGCCTTCCCGCGCGGCCGGCCTTTGCTGCTCCTGCTGCTCATGCACGGGCGGCGACGGCTGCTGATACTGCGGCCGGCTCAGTCCCGGGCCCTGGTACGGCGGCTGGTCCTGGTCGCGGAACGGCGGCGCGGACGCCGGCTCGACGAGCTGCCCGGCGGTGCCGTTGGACCAGTGCGACGCGGACGGCGCGGGCAGCGGCGGCGCGTCCTCCGGCGGGCGGACCGTCACGGCGACCTGGATCGCCCGGCCGAGCAGCCTGGACAGCGCCTCGGTGATGACCGGACGCAGGCGCGACTCGATGACGTCACGGGTGAAGGCGTCAGGCACGGAGAGCAGCGCGGTGTCCTCGACGATGGCCCGTAGCCTCGTCAGCCGCAGATAGGCACGCTGCTGCGCCGAGACGATCTCGTCTGCGAGCTCGTCCGTCGCGGCATGCCACACCGCTGCGAGGTCGGTGTCAGTCACCGTTCGCGCACCCCCATCGTCGCCCCCCACCGCGAGTGGACCGTGCGCCGGAAGTTCCGCCCGCCCCGGCCCCATTGTCCACAGGTTTTCCACAACCTGTGTATCAACGAGTCATGTGCCGTGGACGGATCGTCCTGATTCCCTCTTGCCCCGTGTCAACCTGGCGGTGTCCCGACCGGTTCTGAGAGGTTGTGCAGGTCGGATGCGGTGCCATGCCCCCTGCGGCGCATCCGATTGGTAGCGGAAAGTCCTTTGTGTCCCGTCGCCGGTCGTCGCGGTGTCTACCGGCAACCGGGCACGTTAACAGCGTTGTCCACAACCACTCAACCGTTGTCCACAAGTAGCCTGTGGATTTCGGGCCGTTTCGAGGCATCGTTGACGGTCTGTAGGGCCGCGCGTACCCTGGTTCGGCTGGAGAAGGTTTCCCTGATAAACTCCAGTGACCAGCCCTACGCCGCTACGAAGACGGAGCCCGACGTGAGCAAGCGCACCTTCCAGCCGAACAACCGCCGGCGCGCGAAGACCCACGGTTTCCGGCTGCGCATGCGCACCCGTGCCGGCCGTGCGATCCTTTCGGCGCGCCGCGCCAAGGGGCGCGACCGCCTGGCGGCCGGCTCGGCCTGAGCCGACGCGGGCCCTCCGGAGGCAGCGTGCTGGCGGCCGCTCAGCGTCTGCGGCGGCGTGAAGACTTCGCCGCCACCATTCGCAACGGTCGCCGCGCCGGTCGCGGAGCCCTCGTGGTGCATTTCCTGCAGTCGACTGTCGAGCCGGCGCCAGCAGATCAATCATCTGCACGCGCCGGCTTCGTCGTGTCTGCCGACGGCGCCGGGCACTCGGTCGCCGGTGCTTCAGGTTCTGGCGGTTCGGATGCCGGCGCATCGGATGATCGGCCGTCGGACCATGCCGCCGTCCCCGAGCCTTCTCCGCCGGTCGACGTTCTCCCGCCGCGTGCCGGCTTCGTCGTGTCCAAGGCCGTCGGCAACGCGGTCGTTCGTAACATGGTGAAGCGCCGTCTCCGGCACCTGGTCCGCCCGCACCTGGCCGGCCTCCCGCCGACCGCGATGGTCGTCGTCCGGGCGCTCCCCGCCTCGGCGACAGCAAGCTACGAAGACCTCGGCCGTGATCTCGAGGCAGCGTTGACGGCCGCGCGCCGTCCCCGAAGCCGGGAGGGACGTCGATGAACGCCGGAGCCCGGGTCGTTGCCGCTCCCATCGTCGCGTACCGTCGTTGGATAAGCCCGGCGTTGCCGGCGCGTTGTCGGTTCTACCCGTCGTGCAGCGCTTATGCCCTGGAGGCGGTCGGCACTCACGGCGCGATCCGGGGAATCGGTCTCGCGATCTGGCGGCTGCTGCGCTGCCACCCATTCCACCCCGGTGGGTTCGATCCGGTGCCACCGCGCCGGGGAGCCTCGCCCGAGCCCGAGTCGACGTGACTGGAGCAGTGTCGTGATTAGCAAGCTGATGGGCGGGATCTACTGGCTGATCTCGCAGGTGATGCTGTTCTGGCACACCGTGTGGGACAAGGTCGTGCCCGACCACCGCACGCTCGGCACCAACTGGCAGTGGGTTCTCGCGATCGTGTTCCTGGTGATCACGGTCCGCGTCGTGCTGTTCCCGATCTTCGTGAAGCAGATCAAGTCGCAGCGCGCGATGCAGGCGATCCAGCCGAAGATGAAGGAGCTGCAGGAGAAGCACAAGGGCGACCGGGAGACCCTCCAGAAGGAGGTCATGAAGCTGTATCAGGAGGAGAAGGTCAACCCGCTCATGGGCTGCCTTCCGATGTTCCTCCAGATCCCTGTCTTCATCGGTCTGCTGCACGTCCTGCGCCACCTGAAGCCCGGCACCTCGGACCACCAGATGCAGCTGTATGGCTGGAGCATCCCGGAGTTCATGGGCGCCGTCGACGCCCGGCTGTTCGACGCCCCGATCGTCGCGAAGTTCAGCAGCAGCGCCGCCGAGCTGTCGAAGATCGAGGCCAACTCGACCACCGTCAAAATCGTCGCCGCCATCCTGGTCGCCCTGATGATCACGACGACCTACCTGACCCAGCGTCAGATGATTATGAAGACCGGCTGGAACACCGACCCGCAGCAGCGCATGATCCAGAAGTTCATGCTCTACGGCATCCCGTTCTTCACGCTGACCTCCGGCTGGTACTTCCCGATCGGCGTCATCATCTACTGGGTCACCAACAACGCCATCACCCTCGGCCAGCAGTACTGGGTGCTCCACAAGTACCCGCCGCCGGCGAGCTCGACCGCGAACACCACGCCGTACAAGGGTGGCAAGGGCGGCCCGTCGCTGACCAAGGGCGCGCCCGAGGCGAAGCCGGCCGGTGGCTTCCGGGCACTGCTCAGCAAGGCCAAGGACGAGGCCGCCGCCCAGCAGGCCGCCGCGGCTGAGGCCGCCGCTGCCAAGGCGAAGGCCAACGCGCTCGCCCCGAAGGTCGGCGCCAAGCCGAAGAACCCGAAGAAGGGTGGCGCCGCGAAGCGGCCGACGGGTTGATGTGACCCCGCCGGTCCACCCCTCCTCGGACCGGCGAGCGGCGCTCCCTGTGCACCACCACCCCTCACCGACGACCTGTGACGGCGCCTCGGCGCCCCAAACAAGCGGAGATGAGTTTTCGTGACCGACACCACCAGTGATCTCGACGCGCGCGGCACCAAGGGCGACGCTCTGGATCAGGACGCCAACCTCGACGAGGTCGAGGACGGCGACGACGCTGGAGAAGCTGCTGACGCCGCCGACGCTCCCAAGGGCGAAGGCGACGCCGCTCCCGCGGCTTCCGGCGGCAACGGCCGAGCTGCGGCCGACCTGTTCCGGGAGAGCGAGATCGCGGCCGACTACGTCGAGGGCCTCCTCGACATCCTCGACTACGACGGCGACATCGACGAGCTCGTCGTCAGCGGCCGCCCCGTCGTCGAGGTCGTCGAAGGCGGCGACGGCTCCGGCCGCCGCCTCCAGGCGCTCGTCGGCCAGCGCGGCGCCACCCTCGAAGCGCTGCAGGAGCTGAGCCGCCTCGCGGTCTTCCGGCAGACGGGCTCCCCCAGCCGGCTCCTGCTCGACGTCGGCGGCTACCGCGCCCTGCGCCGCAAGGAGCTCGGCGCGATCGCCAAGAACGCCGCCGAGAAGGTGAAGGAGTATGGCGAGGCCGTCAGACTCGAGCCGATGAGCGCCTTCGAGCGCAAGTGCGTCCACGACGTCATCAACGCCCTCCCGGGCGTCGAGAGCGAGTCCGAGGGCGTCGAGCCGGCCCGCCGGATCGTGGTGCGGCCGGTCGCCTGACTGCTCCTCCACTGTTCTGCCGCTAAGCGGGGCGCCTCTCGGGGCCGCCCCGCTTTCGCGTGTCTGGGGGATGCTGCCTCGGGTGCCCTGGCCGCGATCGCCGCCGGTGTACTGATGGCGAGCGGCGACTCGGCCGAAGCACAGGCGTGACCCTCGACAGCGCGACTTTGTTACGGGCGTTGACCGTCTCTCAGGTCGTTGCTCCCCGTGCCTTTGCGTCAGCATCTCCGTCTCGCGCCTCCGCTTCAGACTTGTGCCCCGCACCTCTCCCTGCATTTGGGTGTGTCCCCGCCCTCGCCTGTTGCGGCTTTTGAGGTCTGCGTCTCCGCCTCGTGGCGAGCCCCGCGCCTCGCCTCGGCGGCCGGGACGGATACAGCGTCGGCGTCTCCTCATGCGCCTCCCAGGTGCGCCTCGCGTCGATTCGCCTTCGTTTAGTGTCCCCGTCTCAGGCCGAGCGGGCCCGAGTCCCGCGCTACCCACGCGTCTCTGGGTGCGGCGCCGCCGTGCGTCTCCGCTTCTTCCGCGCCCGTGTCTCCGCTCGCGTCCGGTCGTCCTCGCGCTCCCGTCCCGAGATCGCCGCGGCGGCTGGCGCGAGGCTCGATTGAGATCCCGGCCGAAACGCCAGGCGGTGCCATGGTGGAGTTTCGCGTCAGCGCCGTGCGTCATCCCTCGCGCTTGCGCCTGGCACCGGTGTGTCCTCGCTTCGCATCCATACCTCGGTAGTGCGTCTCCGCCATGCGGCTCGCCTCTCTGCCGTGTGCGTCTCCGCCTCGCTGGCGCTCGTGTCTTTTCTGCGGGCCCTGGCGTGCTTCCACCTGGCGCCTCCCACGTGTGCCTCGCATTGGTGTGCCGCGCTTCGCTTCGCTCCTCGGTCGAGTGGCTCGGGTATCCGCTTCCTGCACACGTCCCGGTGGTGCGTCTTCGCCTGCGCTTCGCGGTCGTGCTCGCGTCCGAGCCATGCGTTCCCGTCGCACGTCCGCCTCGCACGGTGCGCCGTCGTTTCGCATCCGCACCGCCGCCGTGCATCGCCACTTCTTCCGCCAGCACGTGCCAGTGCCAACCCTTGGGCCGAGATCCCGGCCGAAACGACACGCGACGCCATGGTGGAGTTTCGCGCCGGCGCCGTGCGCTTCCCCTCGCACTTGCACCTGGCACCGGTGTGTCCTCGCTTCGCATTCACACCTCGGTAGTGCGTCTCCGCCGTGCGGCTCGCCTCTCTCCGCCGTGTGTCTCCGCCTCGTTCGCGTTCGTGTCTCCTGTGAGCCCGGCGTGCTTCCACATGGCGCCTTCTCGTATGTGCCTCGCATCGGTGTGCTGCGCTTCGCTTCGCTCCTTGGTCGAGTGGCTCGGGTATCCGCTTCCTGCGCATGTCCGTCCCTGCGGTGCGACTTCGCCTGCGCCGCGCCTGTGTCTCTGCTCGTGTCTATGTCGTGCGTCCGCGCGCCGCCGTTCCAAGTACGCCTGCGCTTCGCGGTT
>NZ_JBVJIJ010000001.1:85669-232287 GCF_055586325.1 Dactylosporangium sp. NPDC051087
CTGGGCCTGCGCTTCGCGGTTGGGCCTGCGCTTCGCGGTTGGGCCTGCGCTTCGCGGTTGGGCCTGCGCTTCGCGGTTGGGCCTGCGCTTCGCGGTTGGGCCTGCGCTTCGCGGTTGGGCCTCTGTCGCGTGGCTCGGGTATCCGCCTCCACGCGTCCACGCGTCCTCCGCCGTGCGCCTTGACCCGCGCCATGCTCGTGTCTCTGCTCAGGCCCGGGGCAATGCGTTCACGCCGTCGGCGCTTCTCAAGTACGCCTCATGCCCGTGCTTCCCGGTCGCGTCTGTGGCTCTGTGAGGCGGGCCGCGTCTTCTGTCTTTGTCTCGCGTTGTGCTCCGTCCTCGCGTGGTGCCGGGGGAACCGGTCATTGAGTGCTCGGCTTGTTCCTTGTTCTCCTGGCCTTTGTCCCCGCGTGGGCGGGCGGGGGTGGGATCGGGGACAATGGGTGGTAGATGCGACTGGCGGCACCGGGATGGGACGGACCATCGGGGAGCTCGAGTTGTGAGGGTCGACCGCCTGGGTCCTCACGTCGAGGAGTCGTATGTCCACGACCACTGCTGTGCTCCTGCCCGGAGCCCCCGTCGCCGAGCAGATCCTCGCCGACGTTGCCACCCGTGTCGCGGCGCTGCGGGCGAAGGGTGTCGTGCCCTCCCTCGCCACGATTCTGGTCGGCGATGACGATGCGAGCGCTGGGTACATCCGCATCAAGCAGCGCCAAGCGGCGGAGCTCGGATTCGCGTCGCCACACGAGCACCTGCCCGCCGACACCACGCAGGACGCGCTCCACGCCGTCATCGACCGGTTCAACGAGGACCCCGACGTGCATGGGTTGCTCATTCAGTACCCGACGCCGCAGCACCTCGACTACGATGCCGCGTTGCAGCGGGTCGACCCTGACATGGACGTCGACGGCATGCACCCGCTGAACCTGGGTCGGCTCGCCGCGGGCATGCCCGGGCCGCTCCCCTGCACTCCCGCCGGCATCGAGGCGCTCCTCGCGCATTACGAGATTCCGGTCAGTGGCCGCGAGGTCGTCATCCTGGGTCGCGGCGCGACGCTGGGGCGCCCCCTGGCGATGCTCCTCTCGCAGAAGCGCCCGACCGCCAACGCCGCCGTGACGGTGGTGCATACGGGTGTGGCGGACTGGCCGAGGTACACCCAGCGGGCCGACATTCTGATCGCCGCCGCCGGCGTGCCCGGCATCATCCAGCCGGAGCACGTGAAGCCGGGCGCGGTCGTCATCGGCGGTGGTGTCCGGTACTCCGGCCGCCGCCTCCTGCCGGACGTGGACGAGTCGTGTGCCGAGGTCGCCGGAGCCATCACGCCGCGCGTCGGGGGCGTCGGCCCCACCACGGTCGCCATGCTCTTCCGTAACGCGATTACGGCCGCCGAGCTCAAGTCCGCGTAACCCAGTCACCCGAAGCCGGGCGTCCGCTCCCCCCGTGGAGCGGGCGCCCGGCTTCGTGATGCAGTGATGCGGTGATGCGGGACGGCCGTGTTTCACGTGAAACATGGGTGTTGGGTCGAAGGGCGTGGGATGGGGCGTGATTTGCTTGGCGCATGGATGGTGCTGTTCCGGTCGAGGTGTTGGGTGCCGCTGAGAAGGTGTTCGGGGAGAGGCTGCCGCTGGCGGAGCAATTCGCTCAGTTGCTCGTCACCGATGGGGTCGTCAGAGGGCTGATCGGGCCGCGGGAGGCGCCGCGGATCTGGGAACGGCACATGCTCAACTGCGCGGTCCTCGGCGATCTCATCCAATCGGGCGCCACGGTCGTTGACGTCGGCTCCGGGGCTGGGCTGCCCGGTATGGTGCTGGCAGTGGCTCGTCCCGACCTGGTTGTCACGTTGGTCGAGCCGCTCGCACGACGTACCGCGTTCCTTTCCGAGGCGGTGACGGCGCTCGGCCTCGAGCGGACCACCGTGGTCCGGGCGCGGGCCGAGGAGTGCGTCGGGAAGCTCCCCCTCGCCGATGTCGTCACCGCCAGAGCAGTCGCACCGCTGGACCGGCTCGCCGGTTGGTGTCTCCCCCTCACCGCCGTCGGTGGTCGACTGCTTGCGCTCAAAGGGGCCTCCGCCACGGCCGAGATTGCCGAACACGCGGAGACCTTGAGCCGGCTCGGAGCGGGCACGCCGTCGGTACGCCTCTGCGGGGACACCGTCCTTGCGGAGCCGACGACGGTCGTCGAGATCGTGCGTGAACGGGAAGTCGCGCAGCGCCGTAAGAGCGGCAAGCGCGGGCGGTAAACCGGGGGGCGGGCCGAAAGCGTCCTCCGGTCACGGGGAACGCGGGGGTTCGACGATGGACATCAGAAACTGTGGCAGCGGCTGGCCGGTCGCTCCGGCGAAGCGACTCGGCGGTCTTCTCCGCCGAGTCGACGGCTTTTTGGTCTTTCTGCGGCCGGGTGAGAGTGACAAGGGCGACGACGCGCCGATGAGCCATGGCTCAGGTCGCCTGTGCGCCGTAGGCTGGCCGCGCGCCGTTCTTGCGTTCCCGGCGCCGGCGGTCGCGGCCAAGCAAGAATGCGGCGAGCCGGAGGTGGGCACCGCGTCGCTGACGGCCAGTAGTGCACAGCTTTCCGAGCAGGACAGGACTGACATGGTGCGCGACAGCGGTGATGGCAACTCCTATGTTTCACGTGAAACGGCGACTCCGGCGACCTCTCAAGCGGCGAACGGGCCCGAAGAAGGTCAGGGAATAGAGGGGTGGGGCGTCCGCCCGCCGGCGCGTGCCGTCCCCCAGCCCCGGGCCGAGAACCCCGCCGAAACGACACGCGGCGCCACGGTGGAGTTTCGCCCCAGCGGGCCGATCGATCGCGCGACTACCGGTACTGTTTACGGCCGGGGCGGAAAACCGGTCGTGCCCAGAGCCGATTCACAATCCGCTGCAGACGAAGCGAAAGCCGAGACGAGAGCCGACATGAGGTCCGAGCGACGGAGCACTCCGTCCCCCCGGCCACACCCGTCCGTCGTCACCGCGGATACCGAGGGCGCCATGACAGACGCGTATGTTTCACGTGAAACCGAAGACCCCCCGCTGGCACAGGAGGCAAAGCGCGCCGTGGAGATCCTCAATCCGAGCGGGGAGATCACCATGCCCCGCCCACCACGGCGGCGCACGATGTGTGTGGCGAACCAGAAGGGCGGGGTCGGGAAGACCACCACGGCGGTCAACATCGCCGTCGCCCTGGCGCTCCACGGAAACCGCGTCCTGGTGATCGACCTCGACCCGCAGGGCAACGCCTCCACCGGGCTGAACGTCCCTCACCACTCCGGCGTGCCGGACGTCTACGACTGCCTGATCGACGGTGCGCCGCTCGACGCGGTCACCCAGCAGGTCGAGGGCATCCCGAACCTGTGGGCCGTGCCCGCGACGATCGACCTCGCCGGTGCCGAGATCGAGCTGGTCTCGGTCGTCGCCCGTGAGTCGCGCCTGAAGCGCGCCATCGAGGCCGGCGGGAGCGACTACGACTACATCTTCATCGACTGCCCGCCGTCGCTCGGCCTGCTCACCGTCAACGCGCTCGTTGCCGCAGAGGAGGTCCTGATCCCGATCCAGTGCGAGTACTACGCGCTGGAGGGTGTGCAGGCCCTCACGAACAACATCGAGCTCGTCCGGTCGCACTTGAATCCGAAGCTCGACATCTCGACGGTGCTTCTGACGATGTACGACCGGCGCACCCGTCTCGCGGACCTCGTCGAGCAGGACGTGCGGAACCACTTCGGGGAGAAGTGCCTGAACGCGGTGATCCCCCGCAACGTGCGCGTGTCCGAGGCGCCGAGCTACAGCCAGTCCGTGATGACGTATGACCCGGGCTCCCGCGGTGCGGTGAGCTACTTCGAGGCGGCGCAGGAGATCGCGCTGCGCGGTGCGCATGATGCGCAGGTTGGAGGAGTGGCATGAAGTCCAACCGACGTGGAGGGCTCGGACGAGGGCTCGGTGCCCTCATCCCCACCGCCGCGCCGGCCGAGAGCGCGGCGGGCGGTACCGCCACCGCGCTGGCGACTCCCCCGGCCTCGACCGACGCTACGACGAACGGCGTGCCGGCCGCCGAGCCGATCGAGCAACTCGCCCCGGTCCCCGGTGCGCGCTTCGCCGAGATCTCGGTGACGTCGATCGTCCCGAACCCGAAGCAGCCGCGGCAGGTGTTCGACGACGACGCCATCGAGGAGCTGAAGACCTCGATCCAGGAGGTCGGCTTCCTCCAGCCGATCGTCGTGCGTGAGCTTCCCGAGCCGATCGAGGCCGACGAAGGTGACGACAGCGCGGGCGGCCCGAAGAAGTACGAACTCGTCATGGGCGAGCGTCGCTGGCGTGCGGCACAGGCGCTCGGCAAGGACGCCATCCCGGCGATCGTCCGGGAGACGCGCGACGACGCGATGCTCCGCGATGCGCTCCTCGAGAACATCCACCGCGCGAACCTCAACCCGCTGGAAGAGGCAGCCGCGTACCAGCAGCTCCTCGAGGAGTTCGGCGCGACGCACGAGGAGCTGGCGCGGCGGATCGGGCGGAGCCGGCCGCAGATCTCGAACACGATCCGCCTGCTGAACCTGCCCGCGCAGGTGCAGCGTCGCGTTGCGGCGGGCGTGCTGTCCGCCGGCCACGCCCGGGCGCTCCTCGGCCTCGACAACTCCGAGGAGCAGGAGACGCTCGCACACCGGATCGTCGCCGAGGGACTCTCGGTCCGGGCGACCGAGGAGATGGTCTCGCTCGCGGTGGCGGAGGGGGCGACGGCGAAGAAGGCGGCGCCGCAGCGTCGCGCGAAGCCGCACGCGCCCGCGCTGTCGGATCTCGCGGATCGGCTGTCGGACCGGTTCGACACCCGCGTCAAGGTCGACATCGGTCAGCGCAAGGGACGGATCACGATCGAGTTCGCGACCGTCGACGACCTCGAGCGGATCGTCGGCATCATCGGCGTCGACGAGCGCGCCGCCCAACAGCGAGAGCAGTAGCGGCGGGCCGCCAGCAACGGCAAAGCAAGAGCGACGGCGAACGCAAGAGCGACAGCGAAGCAAGAGCGACGACAAGCAAGGGCGACGGCGCGAGGGCGACGAGAGCGAGCGGCGGAGGAAGCAAGAGCGGCGGGGATGACACTGAGGCCGATGGCAGCGGATGGGCCGGCAAGCCCCGAGCGCCGGCGAAAGCCCTCCCCGAACGACCCCGTCGCTGATGTTGGAGTAGCGCTAGTCGTACCAACGCGAAAAACGGCGATCAGAACGGCCGGACGGCAAAAGTCCGGCCGTTTCGTTTTGCTCTGAGGATGGCTCTGAGCGAACTTTATCCACAGGGGTTATCCACAGGCATCGCGTTTCACGTGAAACCGCGTGGTAGGGGCGTTGGGGGCCTGTGGACGAAGGTCCCGACGGGTGCACTGTCCACAGGGTGCGGACACCGGCGCCGGGGTGGGCTAGGGTCGGCTCGTGTCCGAGACGCCAGAGCAGCTGCCCTCGTTTACCTATTGGCCGACGTTTCCGTTCGAGGGTGACCTCCGGGTGAAGCGTCTGCTCGACCCCGTGCCGATCGAGCCGCCGCGTCACGGTGACAACCCGGCCGAGTGCAGGGCTTGCGGGGCGCCGGACGAGGCATACATTTGGGTGAGTGACCGGTGGCGCGTGCGGAGCCTCGACCGGCCGACCGGGTTGCCGGCCGTGCTGATCCTCGAGTCGCGGTCGCACCTGGACCTCGGCGACCTGCCCAACATGCTGGCGGCCGAGCTCGGCGTCATGACCGTGCGGCTCGAGCGGGCGATCCGCTCGCTCGACGGCGTCGCGCGGGTCCACGTGAACCGGTGGGGCGACGGCGCCGCGCACCTGCATCTGTGGTTCCTGGCCCGGCCGTATGGACGACTGCAGTTGCAGGGCACGTTCCTCGCGCTGTGGGACGACATCCTCCCGCCGATCCCGGAGGGTCAGTGGCGGGAGAATCTGGCGCTGGTCGCCGCATGGCTCGCGGAGTTCGGCGGTCGGCCGCTCGCTGAACCGCCGCGCATCAACTGGACGGCGCCGGCGAGGTTCCGGGAAGAGGCCCGGGCGGACGTCGGCGACGCCGGGATTCACGTGGAACCTCCGGAGCCGGCGGCGCCCGCGGATCCGGCGCAGGAGCAACCGCCGTCGCCGTCGCTCGTGAAGGACACGCCCGAGAAGACGGAAACGGCGCAGTAGGACCTACGGTGACACGAAGGTGAGCAGCGGAGGCGGTGCCGGGTGAGGAACTCTGGCCGGATGACTCCCATGGCCGGTGATGGGTGCGTAGCATCATCACGGTTGACCGTAAGTAAGCAGCGCGCGGAGATGGGCCAATGTCGCGACGTCTCGTGAGTTTGACGCTCGACACCCTCGAGGATCTGCCTCGATCGTGCCGTGCCTGCGTCTTCTGGGAGCTCGACCCGGTTGCTGCCGACCGGGCATGCGCCAACGGAGACCCAGGTCTGGAAAAAGAAGCATGGGTGTCGCAGACCCTGCTGGAGTGGGGCTCCTGCGGCAAGCTCGTCTACGTCGACGGCATGCCGGCCGGGTTCGTGATGTTCGCTCCCCCGGCGTACGTGCCGCGGTCGATGGCGTTCCCGACCTCGCCGGTCTCCCCCGACGCGGTGCTGCTGATGACCGCACACGTGGTGCAGCCGTTCGCCGACGGCGGGCTGGGCCGGATGCTCGTCCAGGGCGTCGCACGCGACCTGACGAAGCGCGGCGTGAAGGCGATCGAGGCGTTCGGCGACGCGAAGTTCGGCGAGGTCGACGAGGCCGGCCGCAACGAGCAGGGCTGCCTGGCCCCGGCGGACTTCTTCACGTCGATCGGCTTCAAGACGGTCCGCCCGCACCCGCGCTATCCGCGGCTACGGCTGGAGCTGCGCACCGCGCTGTCGTGGAAGTCGGATGTGGAGTATGCGCTGGAGAAGCTGCTCGGCTCGATGAGCCCGGAGTCGCTGCTGCGCCCGGTGCTCCCGGTGCGGCCGGCGACCCGCAGCATGCAGTCCTGAGCTACCAAACAAGAAGGGCCCCGGCAGAAGCCGGGGCCCTTCTTGTAAATCAGACCGAGTTGTTGGTCAACGCCCGCAGCAGGCTGACGTCGATCGAGCCGGTCGGCACGTCGACCTCGACCGGCAGATACATCCGCTGCACCGCCGCCATCATCGCCTCGACGACCTTCTCGCGGAACGCCGGGTCGATGAGTCGCTCGCGGTCGGTCGGCGACGTCAGATAGCCCACGTCGACCCGGACGGCGGGCATCCGGCTGAGCCGCAGCAGCTCCCACGTCTTCGCGTGCGTCTGGCAGTCGCGCAGCCCGGTGCGCACGACGATCTCGCGCTGCACGAGCTTCGCCAGGCGCTCGCCGACGATCGAGGTGGGCCCGGAGACGGTGCCGTAGTGGTAGGTGGCGACGCCTTCGGCCTCCGGGTTGCGGTAGCCGTCGAGGTGGATCGAGATGAGGAGGTCGGCGCCGAGCTCGTTGGCCAGCTGCACCCGGTCACGGTCGCTGAGAGCCGCTGTGGGCTGCGGACCCCTGGTGAGGTTCACCCGCATGCCCGCGGCCGCCAGACGGCCCTCCAGACGGGCTGCGAGGTCATACACGAGGTCCGCCTCCGCCCACCGCAGCGGCCCGTCGGGCACGACGTGCCCGGTGTCGGGTCCGCCGTGGCCCGGGTCGATGACGATGCGCTTGCCCAGCAGCGTCGGGCCCGAGTCGCGGAAGGTCTCCGCCTCGCGGAGCAGCTGCGGGCGGCCGCCGATCACCTTGCGGCCGAGGCGGCGCAGCGCACCGACGGTCGCCGGCCCGCACTCGCCGTCGGGCCGCAGCCCGACCTCGCGCTGGAACTGGGCGACGGCGTGCGCGGTGCGGCTGCCATAGATGCCGTCGGCGCGGCCAGGGTTGAAGCCCATCTCCAGCAGGCGCTCCTGGAGCTGGCGGACGTCGTCACCGATATACGGGTCGCCGACGGTGTGGAACAGCGCCCGCTGCCCGAGCCGCCACCGTGCCGCGTCCAGGGACCGCCAGGTCTCGTCGCCGACGACGCCGTCCACGGTGAGGCCGTGGCTCTGCTGGAACGCGCGGACCGCGCGCTCGGTGTCCTCGTCGAACTCGGGATCGGCGGTTGAGACGTCAGCCAGCAGATCCAGCACGACAAGAATGCTGCGGATCTCGGCTACTGCCGCGCCCCGCGCCCCGCGCCGGATTGCCCGCATGTGGTCCTCCTGAAAAAGCCTGCGATTGCACCGCAGCGTACCGCTCACCGCTGAGGGACGCGTCATCACGCGGTGTTTGAAGAAAACGCGCCCCGCCTTCGCTGAAGGCGGGGCGCGTCAATGCTCTCGGTTGGGCTCAGGCGGGCTCGAGCGCCGACTCGATGAGCCGGACCAGCGCACTCTTCGGGCTGGCGCCGACGACCGAGCGGAACGGCTCGCCGTCCTTGAAAACGGTGAGCGTCGGGACGGAGAGCACCTGGTAGGCGCGGGCCGTCTCGGGGTTGCTGTCGATGTCGACCTTGACGATCTTCACCTTGTCGGCGAGGTCACCGACGGCGATCTCGTTGAGCATCGTCTCGATCTTCCGGCACGGCTGGCACCACTCAGCCCAGAAGTCCACCAAAACCGGAATTTCGGATTTGAGGACGTCAGCCTCGAAGGTCTTGTCGCTGACCGGCTGGATGGCTCCCATACGCACTCCCTCTACTTCTCAAGCTTCTTGAACTACAGCGTCGCGATGTAGCGCTCGGCGTCCAGCGCCGCCGCGCAACCGGTGCCGGAGGCGGTGATCGCCTGCCGGTAGGTGTGGTCGACCAGGTCGCCGGCGGCGAACACGCCCTCGACGTTGGTGCGGGTGCTCGGCGCGGCCACCTTCACGTAGCCGGCGTCGTCCAGCTCGACCTGACCGCGGAACAGCTCGCTGCGCGGGTCGTGGCCGATCGCCACGAACACGCCCGCGACCTCGAGGTCGGTCTCCTCACCGGTGTTGACGTCCTGCACGCGGAGACCGCCGACGCGGCCGCCCCGGTCGAGGACCTCGGTGACCACACTGTTCCACCGGACGTTGATCTTCTCGTTGGCGAGAGCCCGCTCCGCCATGATCTTGCTGGCGCGGAACGACTCGCGGCGGTGCACGATGGTCACCGACTTGGCGAAGCGGGTGAGGAACGTCGCCTCCTCCATCGCCGAGTCGCCACCACCGACGACGACGATGTCCTCGTTGCGGAAGAAGAACCCGTCACAGGTGGCACAGGACGACACGCCCCGCCCGAGCAGCTCCTGCTCCCCCGGGACGGAGAGCGGGCGCCAGGCGGACCCGGTGGACAGGATGACGGCGCGGGCACGGTATTCGGTCTCGCCGACCCACACGCTCTTCACGGGGCCTTCCAGGGCCACGCGCGTCGCGTCGTCGGTGACGAACTCCGCCCCGAAGTGCTCGGCCTGCTTGCGCATGTTGTCCATGAGCTCGGGGCCGAGAATGCCGTCCGGGAAGCCGGGGAAATTCTCCACCTCGGTGGTCGTCATCAGCGCGCCACCTGACGTGACGCCTTCGATCACCAGTGGCTTGAGGTTGGCCCGGGCCGCATAGACGGCAGCCGTGTACCCGGCGGGGCCGGACCCCACGATGATCAGGTTGCGGACCTCGTCCACGGTCGACTCCTCGAGTTAAGCCTGTGCCAGCAAAACGTCATCCTACGAACCGATGATTCCCGTTGTGGGGTGACGCGTGTGCCACATCACCACTACCGTCAGGCAGTGCCGCGGTAGAGCTCATCGGCGATCGCGCCGCCGATCCCGCAGTCCGGCCCGACCGCGATGACCAGTCGTTTGCCGGCGCCGACCCGGGTGCCGTCGACGATGACGACGAGCGCCGGCTGACCCTCGAAACGGGCGTAGTCGACCAATGCCACCTGACCACCGTATTCCCTGACGACCGCGCCGAGGCAGGCGGCCCTGGCCACAGGGTCCAGCAGGCGGCGCAGCGGCTCCGGCACGGTGTCTGGCTTCGCGGACTTGCTCAGGTTGGTGCCGTCGCCGCTGCCGTCCTGGACCACCGAGGGGGCCTGTGCGGACGCCTGGAGGACCTGTCCGACCGTGCCCGGCCCGTAGTCCTGCCCGGAGGCCACGACGGCCGCGTCGGCCCGTGTGGACGTCCTGGAGCCGCCGGTGGACCCGGCGGAGCCGTTGGACTCGAGCTGGGGTGCCGCCGCGCCGTTGCCGCCGTCGGCCGAGGAGGTGGCTGTGTCCTTGTTGGTGGCCTGCTCGCTCACGACCAGGGACACGCCGAAACCGCCGCAGATCAGCACCGCGGCCGCCGTCGCCAGGCCGATCGCCCAGCGCTGCCGCCGGTGCCGGCGCGCCTCGCGGGCCCGCGCGAGGTCGTGCACCGCGGCATCCGGCTGAGGAGTGATCACGGCGGCCTGCAGCGCGGCGTTCAGCCGTTGCTCGACATCCGCCGGTACGGCCACCGGCTCGGCGCCCAACGCGGTCAGCTCGTCCCGCACGGCCACCTCAGCGGTGACGAGAGCGGCATACGCCTCTGCCCAGCTCGCGTCCGTGCTGACCCGGCGGCGCACGTCGTCCGCCTCGGGGGTGCCGTCGAGCGCCCCACCGACGAAGTCGGCGAGCAGGTCGAAGTCGGCGTCGGAGAACATCGTCACGAGCCGCCCTCCTTCCTGATCGCCGCGGCCCCGGTCGCCGCCTCTGCGCCGTCCGGTGATGGGACGCCGCCACTGCCGACCGGGTTCCGCAGGTGGCCGAGCATCACAGCGAGGCGGGCGCGGCCACGCGCGCACCTGCTTTTGATGGTGCCCTCCGCGACGCCCAGCATCATCGCCGCCTCGGCCACCGAATACCCCTGGATGTCGACGAGCACGAGCGCCGAGCGCTGGTCGACGGCGAGTTGCTGCAGCGCGTGCTGGACGTCCATCGCGGTGTCGCGGTCGGTGACCGGCGCGGGTGTGACGTCGGTCTCCGGCAGCGGCACGGTCGGCCGCGACTGCCGGCGCCGGATCCTGTCGAGGCACGCGTTGACCACGATGCGGTGCAGCCACGTCGTGACGGCCGATTCGCCCCGGAAGTTGCCCGCGGCACGGAACGCCGACAGCAGCGCGTCCTGGAGGGCGTCAGCGGCCTCCTCGCGGTCGCCGAGGGTCCGCAGCGCGACGGCCCACAGCCGGTCGCGGTGCCGCCGGACGATCTCGGCGAAAGCGTGTGGATCGCCCGCGGCATGGGCATGCAGAAGGGCGGTGTCATCCGGCGTCTGACGCACGCCCGGCTCCGCCTCCACGGCTGGCACCCTATCGACCGCGAGCGACCTGTGGGGACTACTGGACTCGAACGGTTATCTCAGCGATGGAAACCCGGTATTTGCCGCTGCTGTTTTCCTTCGGCAGCTTCGTGATCCACACCAGCAGGTAGCGGGTCGGCTCCGCCGGGCCCACATACAGGGTGTTGGGACCCATCCCGTCCTTGGCGGAGCCCTCGACGACCTTGTACTGGTCGACCGTCTGCTGGTCCTGCGCGGTGCCGCTGCCGAGGTCGGCCGTGCCGGTGCGCAGCTCACCGCTGGCGCCCGGGGTGGCCAGGTCGACCTGCACCGACACGATCTTCTTGGCCTCGCCGAGGTCGATCCAGACGCCCATACCGTCCTTGAGGCCACCGAAGTTGGCCTTGCCGGAATAGCGGTCGGTGCTCCAGGTCGTCGCCGGGTTGCCGTCGACCAGCTTCGCCGCGTCCTTGGAGTTGTCCTGGTCGCCCTTCGGGCTCACGATCCGGACCTTGGAACCGTCGATCGTCAGCACCGTCGGCTGCCCGGCCGGCGGCTTGGCCTGCTGCGGCGCGCCGCTGGTCGTCGCCGACGGCTGGGTCTCGCCGGGCACTGCCGGGTCGCCCAGCACCTTCGCCGCGGCGAGCGTGCCGGCGAGCGCGAGCACCAGCAGGCCGACCACGCCCACGGCCAGCTTCCGGCCGGCGGGCTTCGGCGGCGCGGTGGACTGCGACGCGGAGTCGAAGGCCTCGAAGTCGAGCTGCTCCCCGCCACCACCGTTGCCCGCGTCGGCGAGGTCGCCGTCCTCGAACTGCCCGAACGAGGCGAGCTCGCCGGCGAGGGACTCCGCCGACGGCAGCGGCAGGTCGGGGTTGAGCAGGTCGGTGACCAGCGAGTCGAGGTGCGTCGGCACACCGGCGCGGACCTGCCGCGGCGCGGCGAGCACGCCGGAGCTGTCCCGCACGCCGTCGGGCACCGAATAGGTGCCGGCCTCGCGGTGCGGCCAATAGCCGGTCAACGCGCAATAGAGCACCGCGCCGATGGCCCGGATGTCGGTCTCGGGGGTCGCCAGGTCGTCGGCCCGGGCGTCGGTCAGCACGACCCGCCCGTCGTGCGCGACGAGCACCGTCCCGGGGTGCACGTTGCCGTGCGCCATCCCGGTCCCGTGCAGCGACGCCACGGCGTCCGTGACGGCCCACGCGATCGCCACCGACCGCCCCGCGTCCAGCGGACCCTGCGCGACGATGTCGCGCAGCGCGATCCCGTCGACCCACTCACGGACCACATACGCCCGGGTGCCCTCGTCGATCGCGTCATAGACGCCGACGAGGTGCGGGTGGACGATCCGGCTCGCGGCCACGGCGGCGCCAAGCATCTCCTTGGCGCTCTCCCCACCGGGATAGCGCAGGACGACCGCGACCGGCCGGCGCAGGATCACGTCGATCCCGCGATACAGCTGGCGGCCCAATGAGTCGTTGCCGATGTGCTCTTCGAGCTGGTATCGCTCGGCAAGGATTTCACCGACGGATGGGGTGCCGAAGGTCAGGACCTGCGGAATTCCTCCCGAGGCCTCCAGCCCTTCGTCGAGCTCAGCCACCCGTCCTCCCTTCCGATCCGTGTGCTCACCTATGGCGTCCGTCGTAACGCGAGTCGCAGTCACTAAGCCTAAGCGCTCCGGCGAGGCGTCGAGGTTGACCTTACCGGTCAGCTCTAAGGGTTCCGACACGTCATCTTCTCCGGACCACCCGCGGCGAGGCCAATTGATCACCCATGCCAGGACATAGCGGTCATATACCTTTCACCCATGTTTCACAGGCATGCCCGACTCCGGAACCGTCCGTCCGGCGAAGCGTGAACGCCGCCCGTCCTGCGCTGTCGCACCGTCCGGCCGTCCATCGTCCCACCGGACGTGCGCATGGCCGCTGGTTGACGTGATCATCGGCCGAGCTTGCCCTTGATCAGGCCTGCGAACTGGCGAACCTCCGGCACGCGAAGTGCCATGGCGACCGCCGCGTAGGCGACCAGCAGGACCGCTCCGCCTGTGACGAGTTGCACGAAACTGGTGATCTTGCCGGGGTCGAGCACCTTGCCGACCGCCCACGCGACGGCCAGCGCCAGCACCCCACCGACCGCCGCGGCGGCCGCGAGCCGGCCCAGGGTGTCGGCGACCTTCGCCAGGCCGAGCCGCCCGAGCCGCGCCCGCAGCAGCCAATAGCCCATCAGCAGCGCGGCGACGAAGGACAGCGCCGTGCCCACCATCAGCGAGGCCGTCACGGCCGCGATCGGCAGGATGAAGTAGAACGCCACGTCCAGCAGCAGCCGGACGGCGACACCGCCGATGTTGACCAGTGCCGGGGTGCGGGTGTCCCGCATCGCATAGAACACGCTGGTCTGCATCTGGCTCAGCGCGAACGGCAGCAGGCCCAGGCCCGCCGCGCTCACCACCCAGCCGGTCGCGAGGGCGGTGTCGTAGTCATACTGCCCCCAGTTGAACAGTGTCACCGCGAGCGGCTGGCCCAGCACCAGATAGATCGTGGCGGCGGGGATGAGGATCACCGACGCCAGCCGGGTGCCCTGCGACAGCTGCTCGGTGACGTCGCCGAACCTGCCGTCGGCCGCCGCCGACGAGATCCGCGGCATCAGCGCGGTGATCACGGAGACGGCCACGATGCCGTGGGCCATCATGAAGATCAGGAACGCGTTGTTGAAGATCGCGGGGCCGTCGCCGCCGCGCAGCGAGTTGTTCTTCGCCAGGACCATCACGACCGTGATGCCGATCTGGTTGACCGCGACGTAGAGCAGCATCCAGGCGCCGAGCCGGCCCAGCTCCCCCAGGTTGAGCTTGCCGAAGTCGAAGCGCCACTTCCACTTGAAGCCCGTCTTGCGCATCGCCGGCCAGAGCCCCAGCGACTGGATCACGATGCCGAGCGTGGTGCCGATGCCGAGCACCAGGACCTGCGCCAGCGTGATCGTCTCGGGCGTCGGCAGGTTGGGCCCGGGCAGGATCACGAACACGCCGGCCGTGGCGATGATCACGACGTTGTTGAGGATCGGCGTCCACATCGGCGCGGCGAAGTGGCCCCGCACGTTGAGGATCGCGGCGAAGATGCCTGCCAGCCCGTAGAAGAAGATCTCGGGCAGCAGCAAATACGCCAGCAGCGTGATCAGGTCGCGGTCGGTGGCCGTGACGTTGTCGTTGCCGAGTGTGTAGACCGCGGTCAGCAGCGGCGCCGCCAGGACCACCACCAGCGTCGCCGCGCCGAGCGCGACCACCGCCAGGGTCAGCAGGCGCTGCGCATAGGCCTCGCCACGGTCGGGGTCCTGCTTGCGGGCCCGCACCAGGGTGGGGATCAGCACGCTGGCCAGCACACCGCCGAGCAGCAGCTCATAGATCTGGTTGGGCAGATTGTTGGCCAGCGTGTAGTCGTCGCCGACCGCGAACCCGCCGATCGCCGCCGAGATGGCCGCCGCACGGAGGAAGCCCGTGGCCCGGCTGACCAGGCTGAGGATCGCCATCGTGCTGCTGTTGCGCACGACGGTGCCGGTGCTCTCGTCCTCACCCGGCCCGGGCGGTGGCGCCGACTCCTCCACGACGGGAGCGTCCGCCGTCACCTCGGGCGTGGACGTGATCAGCGGCAGGCTGACCGTGGGCGCATTCGCAGGGTCAGGCGCCCTGTGCGCGCCCTCGCCCACGGGACGCAGCACCGCCGTCGGCTCGTTGCTCCAGCGCCCGTCGTCTGCCGGGTCCATCCGCCACACCCCAACTCGGCCGTGCTTCCGCTCGCAGCACAGACCATAGTGGCACCCCCCGACACTTCTGCCGCCCCACCGACGAGCAGACAAATCGCGCGCACCGACCCCGACACGGCAACTACCCTCGGTGTCCGCTCCTTGCTCACCGCTCATGCCCTCGCGATAGGCTCACCGACCGATGTCCGAAACCACACGCGCCGAGAACGTACGCGCCGAGAACGCACGCGCTGAAGCCCCGCGCGACCTCACCGACGCCCAGCGCCGTGCCGTGCGCGAGCTGATGCGTGTCTCCCCCGTCGCCGACGAGCTCGGTCACCGGTTCGCAGCGGCAGGGCACGAGCTGCACCTCGTCGGCGGCTCGGTGCGCGACGCGCTGCTCGGACGCCTCGGCGACGACCTGGACTTCACCACCGACGCCCGGCCGGAGCAGACGCTGCGGATCATCGACGGCTGGGCCGAGGCGGTGTGGACGACCGGTCAGGAGTTCGGCACGATCGGGCTCGCCCGCCGGGGTCTGCGCATCGAGGTCACCACGTTCCGCGCCGACGCCTACGACCGGGTCAGCCGTAACCCGATCGTGCAGTACGGCGACAATCTCGTCGACGACCTGCGCCGCCGCGACTTCGCGGTCAACGCGATGGCGGTGTCGGTGCCGGGTCACGAGTTCACCGACCCGTATGGCGGCCTCGCCGACCTCGCCGACCGGGTGCTGCGCACGCCGGGCGCGCCCGAGGACTCCTTCGCCGACGATCCGCTGCGGATGTTGCGGGCCGCCCGGTTCGCCGCGCAGCTGCAGTTCACCGTTTCGCCTGATGTACGGGCAGCGATGACCGCCATGTCCGGCGACCTGGCACGGATCACCGCCGAGCGGATCCGCGACGAGTTCGTGAAGCTCATGTGCGGCGCCGACCCGATCACGGGCCTGCGGCTGCTGGTGGACACCGGGCTGGCCGAGACGTTCCTGCCCGAGGTGACCGGCCTGAAGCTGGAGATCGACGAGCACGCCCAGCACAAGGACGTCTACGAGCACACCCTGATCGTGGTCCGCAACGCGATCGGCCACGAGACCGACGGGCCGGACTTCACGCTGCGCATGGCCGCCCTGATGCACGACGTCGGCAAGCCGGCGACCAAGGCGGTCGGGCCGGACGGCGGGGTCAGCTTCCACCACCACGAGGTCGTCGGCGCCCGGCTCACCAAGCAGCGGATGAAGGCGCTCAAGTTCCCCAAGGACGTCATCTCCGACGTGTCCGAGCTGGTCATGCTGCACCTGCGCTTCTACGGGTACGGCCGCGGCGAGTGGACCGACTCGGCGGTGCGCCGTTACGTGACCGACGCCGGCCCGCTGCTGACCCGCCTGCACTTCCTGACGCGCTCCGACGTGACGACCCGCAACCGGCGCAAGGCGGCGCAGCTCGCGGCCGACTACGACGCGCTGGAGGCGCGGATCACGCGGATCGCCGCCGAGGAGGACCTGGCGCGCGTCCGGCCCGACCTCGACGGCAACGCGATCATGGAACTGCTCGGGGTGCCGCCCGGCCCGCTCGTGGGTCGGGCCTGGCGGCACCTCAAAGAGCTGCGGCTGGAGCGCGGCCCGCTCGACCGGGACGAGGCCGAGGCGGAGCTGCTGCGCTGGGCTGCCGCCGAGGGCCTCACGAAACCCTGATCTCCGAGATCTGCACGGACAGCTTCGGCGGGCCGTCGGCACCCCCCGTGGTGGTGCCGGCGGCGGCGATCCGGTCCAGCAGGTCCAGGCCGCTCGTCACCTGGCCGAACACGGAGTAGTCCGGCGGGATGTCGCTGTCCTTGTAGACGATGAAGAACTGGGAGCCGTTCGTGCCCGGGCCGGCGTTCGCCATCGCGAGCGTCCCCCGCGGGTACGGCGGCAGCGTCGTCGGCAGGTTCTCCTCGCCGAACTGGTAGCCCGGCGTGCCGGTCCCGGTGCCGCCCGGGTCGCCGCACTGCAGCACCCACAGCCCCTCGGTGGTCAGCCGGTGGCACGGCGTGTCGCTGTAGAAGTCGTCCCTGGACAGGTGGACGAAGGAGTTGACGGTGCAGGGCGCCCGGTCCGCGTACAGCTGCACGCCGATCGCACCGAGGTTGGTCTCCAGGGTCGCCGTCGGCTTGCCCGACAGCGTGGAGCGCGGCGCCGGCGTCGCCACCAGGCGCGGGTCGCCGCTGCCACGGTCCGCCGACGAGTAGGCACACGGCACGCCCGTGCCGGCCTGCGGCGCTCCACCACCGGTCGGACCGGCCGCGGGACCGCGACTGGTGCCGTCCTCGGCGCCGGGCGGCGCGGCGGGGCCCGTCTCGGCCGTCGACGCCGCCGCCGAGACGACCGGACCGGCGCTGGTGTCGACGGAGTCGTTGGCCCGCATGTACAGCAGCACGGTGCCGGCCCCGCTGAGGATCAGCAGCGCGGCGAGGCCGCCGACGACCGGGAGCACCCACCGCCGCCGCTGACGCTGCTCGGGCAGGTCCGGCGGTGGCGGCGCGCTGGGCACACCACGGGGCATGTTGGATGCGTTGAAGCCGGAACCACCGGGCGCGGGCTCCTCGTGCTGTGCGGCCGCGTGCGCGCCCGCGCTGCGGCCGGAAGCCGGCTCGCCCGGCGGGTGCGCGCCCGCGTTGCGACCGGAAGCCGGCTCGCCCGGTGGGTGGATGTCAGGCACGTCCTCCGCCGGCAACGCCGGCCGCAGCCACGCGGGCAGCGTCGGATCCGGTGCCTGCGGCGGTAGCGGCTCGGCCAGCTCCGGCGGTCGCGGCGCCCCCGGCCGGGGCGGCTCGTAGTCCGGCACGTCACCGCGGGCCGTCAACCCGTAGATGGGTTCGCGGTACTCGTATGCGTCGGGCTGCGGCTCGTCCGCCGGCTCATACGCGCGGGACGGCAACGACGGCCGCGCCGGTGGCCCCGACTCCAGCTCGAACCGGCGAGGTCCGCGGCTGGAATCGGGATCCGGAGACGAAGCAGACAAAGGTGGTGGAGGTGATGACATTATGTGATCATACGATTACATAAAGCTCAAAGTGGTAGTGCCGCCGCCAACGCCTTCGCCCGTTCCGCCCACGAGTGCTGCTCGGCGAACGCCTGCCTGGCCGCGACAAGGTCCGGGTGGTGGGACTCGGCCGCCGCCTCCCGCACCGCCGCGACCATCGCCTTCGGGGTGCTGGCGATCCGCACGAGCGGGGAGTCGAGCCAGTGCACTGCGGGCAGGTCGGTGCTCACCGGCGGCTTCCCCGCGGCGAGGTATTCCAGCGTCTTGAGCGGGAACGACGCCCGGTTGAAGGGCGTGTCCTTGTACGGCGTCACGCCCACGTCGATGTGCCGCAGGAACGTCGGCAGCGCCTCGAACGGCTGCCGGCCGACCCAGACCACGTTGGGCAGCTCGGTCAGCGCCGGGAAGCGCTCCGGCTCCCAGCGCGCGTCGTGCGGCCCGACCAGCAGCAGCGACACGCCGTCGTCGGCCAGGGCGGCGAGCAGCTCGAAATCCGTCCGGTCGGAGAACTGCCCGATGACCCCCGCGACCGGCCCGGCGAGCGGCTTGGGCAGCTCCGCGGGCTCGCCCGGCGTCCGGTACGCCGAGGTCTGCACCCCGTTCGGGATCAGCTCGACCCGCTTGGCGTTCAGGCCGGTCCAGCGCTCCGCCAGTACCGTCGAAACCGCCACGACCAGATCGGCGTTGTCGATCTGGCGCCGCTCGTCCTCGGCGACCCGGGCCGCGTCCTGCCCCATGAGCTCGGCGCCCGCGACATAGTCGTCGGTGCCGTAGAGCACCTTGGTGACCCCGGGTCCCCAGCTGCGCAGCACGTCGACGAGGTTGCAGGCCATGACCGCGGCCGGCCGGCGGTCGAGTTTGCGCAGCGCCCAGCGGGTCTGCGAGCGGATCAGCGCCGCGGTGCTGACCTTGATGTAGGGCCTGGTGTGCAGCGGCAGGACCCGCGGCGTCAGCCGCGTCACACCGTCGGACACCTGACGGATCTGGGGCGCGACGCCGAGACGCGAGGCGCCATAACGATAGCGATCCGGAGTCGCCGCCGAGATCGGCGGATCAACCCAGAGAATGTCAGCATGAGGGGTGAGCGCCGAGGCGAGCAGCCGGTCAGAGCCGGTCACCCCGTCCCACGACGTTCCGGCGAAGACGACGACCAGCGGCTGAGACACGGCACACATTCTTCCGGAGGACGCGTGGCGCGTTCAACGCTGTCGGAACTTTGACCCCCGATGCGTCGTGCATGTGGCGATTCGGTCGGTTCTGCACGTAGACGGGTTCAGCTACCGTCGCTAAGCGATCCCCCTTGACAACCCTGGAGGCAGACATGCAGCCGTGTCCCAACTGCGGCGGCATGGGCATTGATACGAACGGTTACTGCACGCAGTGCCGCACCTATCGAGGCGTCCCGCAGGCGCCGCAACCGCCCGTGAGCGGCTCGCCCTACGGTGGCGACCCGTACAGTGGCGCGCCCTATGCCGGCTATCAAAGCAGCGGACCCTCGTTCCCCGACCAGCAGGTCAGCGGCCCGGGCTACCCGGGTCAGCCCGGCTACCCCGGCCAGGTCAGTGGCCAGCCTGCCTACCCGGGCCAGGTGAGCGGTCCGCCGGCGTTCCCGCCGACCACCTACGGCGGTCAGTACGGCGCGACGCCGACGCCGCCGCGGCGCAACAAGTTCATGATGCCGCTGATCGCGCTGTCCGGCGTGGTCGTGGTCCTCGTGATCGCGATCGTCGCGGTGGTCGCCCTGCGTGGCAACGACGACCCGAAGAACGTCGCCGACCCCGGCAAGAACACCGGCGCGACGACGGGCACGAGCGCCGGCGCGAGCGCCAAGCCGAGCGCGGCGATCGACACCTGCCTGATCGGCAGCTGGACGACCACCAGCTACAGCCAGACGGCGCCGATGGAGAACGTCGAGGGCGGCCTCAAGCTCACGCTCGACAAGAACGGCTCGAAGCTGAAGTTCGAGTCGGACGGCTCCTACACCGAGACCTACGAGAACAGCGTGTACAAGGCCAACCCGACGATCTCCGGCACGACGACGGCGATCACGGTCACGGTCAACGCGACCGTCACCGCGACGGTCCACACCACCAGCGGCAGCATCGTCTACGAGAACGCGAAGGCCACCGGCAAGATGCTGACGACGGCACCGTCGATCGGCTACAGCCAGGAAGATCCGTTCGAGCCCGACGACACGCCGGCCAAGTACACCTGCAACGGCGACACCCTGTCGTTCAACTCCTCGTCGACCCAGGTGAAGGCGAAGAAGAACAGCTAGGCCGTCAGGTCACTGACGTGAGGTGTTTCCCGTCGGGTTGCGCGATGTCGTCGCCGACCCGGCGGGCCCACCGGCCGCCGAGCACCGCATAGCCGGCGGCGGCCAGGACGTAGCAGACCGCGACCACGCTGAGCACCGCCACCGACCGGCCGGTGTAGGGCAGGGTCAGCGCGCCGATGTACATGCCGGCGACCAGCATGATGTTGAACGCGGTGTCGTTGATGCTGAACACCCGCCCCCGGAAGTCGTCCGCGCACTCGTGCTGCAGTGACGTGTCCGTGACGATCTTGATCGCCTGGGCCGCCAGGTTGGTGAAGAACACCGCACCGAGCAGCAGCACCGGGTCGAACGGCAGCCCGAAGCCGAGGATCGCCGCGCCCGTGGCCGCCAGCACCACCGCCACCCACCGCCAGCCGCCCATCCGGCGGGCCACCGGCGGGGTCACGAAGGACGCCAGCAGCATCCCGATGCCGCCCGCGACGAAGGCGTTGGCGATGGTTCCGAACGAGTCGCTGACGTCGGGGCCGGTGTTGAACACGGTGCGGAAGAGCAGCAGGCAGGCCAGCAGCACGACGCCATACAGGAGCCGGAACACGGCCTGGACCAGCACCAGGTAGGCGGCGCCGCGCTTGGCCGCGAGGTGCCGGACCCCGGCGATCGTGCCCCGGTTGACCTCGCCGACCGCCTGCCGGATCGAGCTCCTGGTCTGTTGAGCGGTGTCGGGGCCGAGCTCGTCGGCGGTGAACGACGACCGGCCCAGCAGCGCGGAGACGAGATAGAAGCCGGCGGCGAGCGCGGCGACCGGCGCATAGCCGTGGAACGAGGCGGCCAGCACCGTCTTGATCAGGGCACCGGCGGCGCCGATGCCGACGGAGAAGCTCAGCGAGCCGAGCGTCGCCGAGAACGAGTTGGCGGTCACCAGCATGTGGTCGTCGACCACGTGCGGGGTCGCCGCGGACAGCCCGGCCAGGAAGAACCGGTTCAGCCCGGTCACCACCAGCGCGAGGATGAACGGCACCGGCGAGTCGTGGCCCTGCCAGATGTACAGCGCGATCGGCAGCACCAGCACGGCGCGCAACAGATTGGCGCGGGAGATGATCGTGCGCCGCCGCCACCGGTCGAGGAACACCCCGACATAGGGCCCGATCAGCGAATACGGCAGCAGCAGCACGGCGAAACCGGCCGCGATCGCCATGCCGTCGGCGGCCTGGTCCTGGTTGAACAGCACGGTGCCGGCCAGGGCGCCCTGGAAGAGGCCGTCGCCGATCTGCGCCACCATCCGCACGCCGAGCAGGCGGCGGAAGCCCCGTTGCCGCAGGACCGCCCGCACGAAATGTGACTGCGGATGAGTGGCTGCGGTGACGGTGGACACTGCAAAAGCCTACGACTCGTTCAGGCCCGGTGAAGACTTCTGCCTCCACCGGGCCCGAGATATGCCCCTACGCCTTCGGCGGCTCGACTGCGGCGCGCCCGTTGATCGGCTCGTCAACCGGCATGCCGGTGATCCTGCCCAGCAGCTTCGCCAGGTCGATGCCGGTCAGGTCGTTGCTGAGCTGCAGCCCCTGTGCCACGTTGCCGGCGACCGACTTCGTCAGCGACGACGCCCCGTCGGTGGAGATCACGGTCATCTTGTCGATGTTGGCCATCGGCTCGCTCGCCGCCTTGACCACCTCGGGCATCACCCGCACCAGCAGGTCGAGGATGGCTGCCTCACCGTACGTGGCGAACGCGTCGGCCTTGAGCTTCATCGCCTCCGCCTCGGCCTGGCCGCGGGCCAGGATCGCGGACGCCTCGGCCGAACCCTCACGCTCCAGCGCCTCCGCGATCGCGACGCGCCGGCGCTGCTCGGCCTCGCCTTCCTTGGCCCCCTCGATGGCGTTGGCCTCGGCGAGCGCGGCGCGGCGGGACCGCTCGCCCTCACCGGTGAGGCGGGCCTGCTCGGCCGAGCCCTGCGCGGCGGCGATGACCGACTGCCGCTGCGCCTCCGCCTTGAAGATCGCGGCGTTCTTGGCCGCCTCGGCCTCCTGCTCGACCCGGTAGCGCTCGGCGTCGGCGGGCTTGCGGACCTCGGTGTCGAGCTGGCGCTGCTTGAGCTCGGCGTTGCGCTCGGCCACCTTCTGCTGCTCGGCCAGGATGATCTGCTCCCGCTCGGCCTGGGCGAGGGGACCCGCCGCGGCGGAGCGGGCCTTGGCCGCGTCGATCTCGGCCTGGATGCCGGCCTGCTTGAGCGACAGGTTACGGTTCGCCTCGGCGATGGCCTCCTCCGCCTTGAGCCGCTCCGACTCGGCGGCCTGGCGGGCGTGCGCCTCGGCGATCGCGGCGTCGCGAAGCACCCGGGCGGCCTCCGGACGGCCGAGGTCCTGCAGGTAGGACCCCTCGGCGAAGATGTCCTGCAGCTGGAACGTGTCGAGCACCAGACCCTGGTTGGTCAGCGAGTGCTCGGCCTCCTCGGCGACCGCGCTGGCGAACGCGGTCCGGTCCCGGATGATCTCCTCGATGGTCAGCCGGCCGACGATCGACCGCAGCGCACCGGCCAGCACCTCGCTGGTGAACAGGTCGATGCCCTGCTGCTGGTTGAGGAAGCGCTGCGCGGCGGCGCGGATCGCGTCCTCGGTGCCGCCGACCTTGACGATCGCGACGCCCTGCAGGTTGGCGCGGATGCCCTGCTTGGACACCGCGCCGGTGATCTCGACGTGGATGCGGCGGCTGGACAGGTCGAGGACCTGCAGACGCTGCACGATCGGCACCACGAACACCGAGGCGCCCATGACGACCTTCTGGCCGGACAGGTCGGTCGAGCGCGACCCGTCCAGTGCCTGCACCGACTTGCCCTTGCGGCCGGTGATGATGAACGCCTCGTTGGAGCCGGCGACCTTGATCCGCGACACCACGAACAGCATCAGGAACAGGATCAGCAGGACCGCGCCACCGATTGCGATGAGCAGGACCGTATTCATATGTCCGCCCTTCTATAAAGGGGTTTCTTCGACAATCACACTGGTGGAGCTCGTCGCCTCCACCACAAGAATTCGGGTGCCGAGCGCGATCGGGTGGTCCGCGCGGGCGCTCAGCTTCACCGGCTGTCCGCCGAGGGAGATCCGCACCTCGCCGAAGCCGTTCACGGTGATCGGGGTGACGACGACACCCGTGGTGCCGACCATGTCCCGTTGGGTCGGTGTCGCGTCGGTACGCATATTCATCGCCATCCGGGCGAGTTTGGTCGCCAGCCAGGCGGTCGGCACCGCGGCGACCACGCCACCGATGACCGCGGCGAGCACACCACCGGGGACGCCGACCGCGGAGACGATCGCCGCGCCGAAACCGAACGCGCCGATGAACCCGGCGATGGCCGGCAGGGAGAACACACCGCCGGCGTCGGGGTGGTCGACGTCGAAATGGAGCACATCACCCACGAGCAGCGAAACCGCCAATACGAGCACGCCGATGCCGCCGATTACTAGAAACACGACATCCACGCCCCGGCCCCCTCCCGCTGGTGCCTGGAGGGTATCGATCGGACGCAAATCTGACACTCGGGTTATCGGGCACAATTGCTGGCGTGCGCTGGGCGGAGATGCAAGCACCGATCGATGCGGTCGGAATAGCGGTGGACGACACCGGAGTGTGCGCGGTCCGTTTCGGCGGCGCCGCCGGTCCGCTGACCTCGGGGGATCCGGTCCTGGAGCGCGCCGTCGAGCAGCTGACCGGCTATTTCGCCGGAGCGTCGGGGCCGTTCACGGTGCCGCTGTCGGTGCGCGGGGGCTCCGAGTTCGAGCGGGCGGTCTGGCGGGCGCTGTGGGCGATCCCATACGCGGAGATGCGCACGTACGGGCAGATCGCCGCCGCGGTCGGCGAGCCGGATGGCGCCAGGGCGGTGGGGGTCGCCTGCAACCGCAACCCGCTGCCGATCATCGTGCCGTGCCACCGGGTGGTCGGCGCCGACGGCAAGATGGTCGGCTTCGGCGGTGGCATCTGGCGCAAGAAGGTGCTGCTGGAGCTGGAGGCCAAGGTGCGCATCGAGCGCGAGTTCGGCCTGCTCTGAACACATCTAGGGCCCCTCCCGTCGGAAGGGGCCCTAGATAATAAGGAACAGGAGCGAGGTCAGCGCTCGATCTCGCCCGCGATGAACTGCTCGACCGACGCGTGCGCGTCGTGGTCGTTGTACTGCACCGGCGGGGACTTCATGAAGTAGCTCGACGCGGACAGGATCGGGCCGCCGATGCCGCGGTCCTTGGCGATCTTCGCGGCGCGCAGCGCGTCGATGATGACACCGGCCGAGTTGGGGGAGTCCCAGACCTCGAGCTTGAGCTCCGCGTTGAGCGGGGTGTCGCCGAAGGACTTGCCCTCCAGGCGGATGTAGGCCCACTTGCGGTCGTCCAGCCACGGCACGTGGTCCGACGGACCGATGTGCACGTCGGACTTCGCCATCTCGTGCGGGATCTGCGAGGTCACCGACTGGGTCTTCGAGATCTTCTTCGAGACCAGGCGGGTGCGCTCCAGCATGTTCATGAAGTCCATGTTGCCGCCGAAGTTCAGCTGGTACGTGCGCAGCAGCTCGACGCCGCGGTCCTCGAACAGCTTCGCCAGGGCACGGTGCACGATCGTGGCGCCGACCTGGCTCTTGATGTCGTCACCGACGATCGGCAGCCCGGCGTCGGTGAACTTCTGCGCCCACTCCGGGTTGGAGGCGATGAACACCGGCAGCGCGTTGACGAAGGCGCAGCCCGCGTCGATCGCGGCCTGGGCGTAGAACTTCGCGGCCTGCTCCGAGCCGACCGGCAGGTAGCAGACGAGCACGTCGACCTGCGCGTCGCGCAGCGCGGCCGTCACGTCGACCGGCTGCTCGTCGGACTCGTCGACCATCTCGCGGTAGTACTGGCCCAGACCGTCCAGGGTCGGGCCGCGCTGGACGGTCACGCCGGTGGGCGGCACGTCGGCGAACTGGATGGTGTTGTTCTCGCTGGCGCTGATGGCGGCCGCCAGGTCCTGGCCGACCTTCTTCGCGTCGACGTCGAACGCGGCGACGAACTGCACATCGCCGACGTGGTAGTCGCCGAACTTGACGTGCATGAGACCCGGTACCCGGTCATTCGGGTCGGCGGTGCGGTAATACTCCACGCCCTGGACCAGGGACGAGGCGCAGTTGCCTACACCGACGATGGCAACGCGGACGGAGCCCATCGCGGAGCCTCCTTCTTGTTGTTCACGATGACCGCTCCGGATCTGCCGAAGGCGGCTGAGGGGTGGTGCCATTGCGTTCGTTCGCAATGAGCTCTTCAAGCCAGCGGACCTCGCGCTCGCACGCGTCCAGGCCGTGGCGTTGCAGCTCCAGGGTGTAGGCGTCGAGCCGCTCCGCGGCCCTGCTCAGCACGTCGCGCATGCCCTCGCGGCGCTCCTCGACGCGGCGGCGGCGGCCCTCGAGGATCCGCAGCCTGGTCGCCGGGTCGGTGCGCGCGAAGAACGCGAAGTGGACTCCGAAGCCCGCCTCGCTGTCATAGGTCTCGGGGCCGGCGGCGGTGAGCAGCTCCTGGAAGCGCTCCTTGCCCTCGGCGGTGATCGTGTAGACCACGCGACCGCGCTTGCCGGTCAGCAGTGGGACCTCATCGGGTGAGGCCGGCATGCCCGCCGCCGGCGCACCCTCGGAGATCCAGCCGTCCGTCTGAAGACGGCGCAGTGTGGGATACAGCGAGCCATAGCTGATCGCGGCCCGGAACGCGCCCAGCTTGGTGGTGAGCTGCTTGCGCAACTCGTAACCGTGCATCGGGGACTCGTGGAGAAGACCGAGGATCGCCAGTTCGAGCATTCCCAGCCTCCCTCCGTTTACCCGGCCGATGTATCGGTCCGATACATCGCAACGGTAGGCGCATGACCGAACGGACGCAACGCGCATGACCAAGTGGGCTGGACCACACCGCTGATCGTCTATCCGACGGTTACCGATCGTGACCGATGTCGCCGAGCGGCGCGTGACCGCGTACCCTCGGCGCATGCGTACCCAGCGGCAGGTGGTCGACTTCTCCTTGCGGAGACGCGCCCTGCTGCGCGAGGTGCATTCCGGGCGCGTCGGCACCTATGAGGTGTGCGACGCGTCGCCATACCTGAAGAGCGCAGCGAAATTCCATGGTGAGCCGACGGACGAGCTGTGCCCGGTGTGCCGCCGGGAGAACCTCACCCATGTGCATTACATCTATGGGGATGAGCTGCGGCAGTCGTCCGGTCAAGCCCGCCGCCTGACTGAGCTGTCGCTTCTGGCCATGACGCTGAGTGAGTTTCACGTCTACGTGGTGGAGGTCTGCCGCGACTGCGGCTGGAATCACCTCGTGGAGCAATATCTGCTGGGACGGGACGGCCTTGCGGCCGGACCGGACGATGGAGCCGCTGGTCGGTCGTCGACGCGGGTCCGAGGAGGGGCGGCGGAGTGAACCTGGCCCGCACCATAGCGGGCCGATTTGCATCGATGCCCTGACGGGCGGTGACGAGTGGCGGCCTCACGGCCGTTTGACCGCCGAGACCGCAGACTTGACCCTGACCGACGAGTGCCTCAGCTCACAGACATGGTGGCGACGGAGCATGCGACAACGACGCAACCGGCAAGGTGGGACGAATGAACTACGGTGACCCGACCAACTCCCCCTCGGGCCGGGCGCAGGTTCCTGGATCCTTTCCGGGACCAGACGGTGACGACCCCTTCAGTGGTCCCCCGCTGCCACCGCCGCCTCCCCTGCCGCCGCCGGCCCCCAGCGCAGGCGCTGCCGGCCGGGCGACGGTGGGTCGGGCGAGCGTAGGCGGCCCCACTGACGAGCCGCGGACCGGGCGGGCCTCCGTGCCCGTGCGACCCGTTTCGGGGTCCGCGTCCGTGGGTTCGGCGTCGGTCGGCTCCGCGTCCGTCTCAGGGTCCGCGTCCGTCTCCGGCTCGGCATCCGTGTCCGGCTCCGCGTCGGTGCCCGGGTCCTCCGCCGGCCGGGCCACGGTCGGGAGGGCGACGGTCGGCCGCGCCTCCGTGTCGATGGGCGCCGACGGATTCGGCGACGGCCCGGGCGGGCCCGGCGGCCCTGGGGGTCCTGGCGGCCCGGGTGGCCCCGACGGCCCCGCCGGCAGTGGCTCCGGCCGTGGCAAGTCCAGCGCCAAGGCCAAGCGTCGGCGCCGGCGCAACATCATCATCGCCTCGATCGCCGCGTTCATCATGATCGCCGGCATTGGCATGGTCAGCGGCACGTATTACTTCGACCGGGTCGCGCTCCCCGAGGACCTGGCCATGGAGCAGTCGACGACGATCTTCTACGCCGACGGCGTGACCCCGATGGGCCGCATCGGCGACAAGAACCGCACTGTCATCACGATCGACGACATCCCCGAGGACGTCCGGCACGCCGTCGTCGCGGCCGAGGACAACAGCTTCTACACCAACGACGGCGTCGACTACAAAGGCGTCGTCCGCGCCGCGTGGAACAACGTCACCGGCGGCGACCGGCAGGGTGCCTCGACGATCAGCCAGCAGTATGCACGTCACTGGGCCGACCTCGAGGGCGTCACCTACGCGCGGAAGCTGCGCGAGGCCGTCATCGCATTGAAGCTCAACCAGGAGTTCGACAAGAACAAGATCCTGGAGATGTATCTCAACATCGTCTACTTCGGGCGTGGGGCCTACGGCATCCAGGCTGCTTCCATCGCGTACTTCAACAAGCCCGCGAAGGAACTCACCATGGCCGAGGGCATGGTCCTCGCGGGCATCATCAAGAACCCCGAGGGCACCGGCAAGGGCAGCCCCTTCGACCCCAACATCGACAAGGGGCAGGCGACCGACCGGTTCAACTACATCAAGGGCCAGATGCTGAGCCTGAAGTTCGTGAAGCCCGAAGAGGCGGACACGAAGATGGCGTATCCGGCGAAGGTCATCACGCCGGCCGAGGCCCGGGCCAACGCGATCAAGACGCAGGGCAGCATGGACAAGCCCGAGGGCCTGATCGTGCACCACGTGCTCGACGAGGTCGCATCGCTGACCGACCCGAAGACCGGCGCGCTGCTGTATGAGGGCGTCGACCCCGACGGCAGCAAGAACTTCGACAAGATCGCCAACGGTGGTCTGAAGATCGTTACCACCATCGACCAGAAGATCCAGCAGGCTGCGGTCCAGGAGGCCAGCCGCAACCCGGAGTCGCGGATCAACAAATATCCGCAGAACCTGCAGGCCGCGCTCGTCGCGGTCGAGCCGGGCACCGGCGCGGTCAAGGCCTACTACGGCGGCGACAGCGGCAACGGCGGCGACTTCGCCGGCTACTACAACGACCCCGTGCTCAGCGACGGCTCCGACAGTTGCTGCGGCGGCCACCCGCCGGGCTCGACGATGAAGGTCTACACGCTCGCGACCGGTCTCATGGCCGGCTACACGATCGACTCCTACTGGAACGGCGACTCCCCGCAGCAGTTCCCCGCCAGTGGCCGAACCGCGAAGAACCCGGTCAAGAACGCCGGTGAGGGCAATGTCTCCTCGCCGAAGTGCAAGTCCGGCGACGGCAAGTGGTGCACCTTGGAAGAGGTCACCGTCATGTCGCTCAACGTGCCGTTCTTCGCCCTCGCCGAGAAGGTCGGCCCGGCGAAGGTGATCGACACCGCTCGCGCGGCCGGCATCACCGACATGTGGGCCAACGTCGAGGGCAAGTCCACAAAGATCGACCTGGTCAAGAACAAGGGCTCCGACGTCTTCCCGAAGTACTTCAACACCGAGGTCGCCTTCGGCCAGTATCCGGTGACGGTCCTGGAGCACGCCGGCGGCATCGCCACCTTCGCCGCCCGCGGCGTCGCGGCCAAGACGCACTTCCTCAAGGAGGTGTGGGAGGGCGGCAAGAAGACCTACGGCGAGGTGATCAACCCGAAGCGCATCCCGGGCTTCACCGACCAGATGGCCGACGACCTCAACACCGTCCTGCAGGGCGTGCCGAAGCACTACGGGCTGAAGCTCAAGGACGGCCGCCAGATCGCCGGCAAGACCGGCACCTGGCAGCTCGGCCAGACCACGTCCAACGCGCACGCGTGGTTCGTCGGCTACACCGCCTACGACCCGGGCAAGAAGTCGCCGGGCCTGGCCGCCGCGGTCTGGGTCGGCAACAAGGCCGAGGAACAGAAGATCGTCGACGGCAACGGCAAGGGCATCATCGGCGGTAACCTGCCCGGCCCGATCTGGCAGGACTTCATGGACAAGGCCGAGGCCATCATGAAGCAGCCGAAGATCAACTTTCCGGGTCCGAAGAACGTCGGCAACCTGGAGGTCGGCACCGGCGTCTCGCCGCAGCCGAGCCTCCCGGTCGACCCGAACATCCCGAGCGGCGGCCCCGGCAACGGCAATGGAAACGGCAACGGCGGCCCCGGCAGCCAGAGCCCGGGCCCCGGCGGCAACGGCGGCGGCATCATCCCGACCATCGTGCCGACCCGAAGGCGCTGATCTCGGCAGGCCGAAGATGTGCGGCCACGGTAACGGCGGTATGTTCGCCGGGACCGTGGCCGCTGTCGTTGGGGGTTTGCGTTGGAAGCGGGCAGGCTGAAGGCCGTTCGGTGGGGGCTGCTCGCGCTGTTCGTGGCGCTGGTCGGCTACGCCCACTGGTGGTATGGCATCCGGCACCACTTCTACGACCTCACGATCTACCGGATGGCCATCGACTGGTGGCTCGACGGGCACGACCTCTACACGTTCACCAAGCCCGACGACACGCAGGGCGCGCTCGGCTTCACCTATCCGCCGTTCGGCGCGATGGTGCTGGTCCCGTTCGCGCTGCTGACCAAGAACGCCGCCGTGACCGTCTACGCGGTCATCGCCATCGCGGGTCTGCTCGTCACCAGCTACTGGCTGGTCGCCCCGGTGGCGCGCCGGCACGGCTGGTCGCTGCCATTCATGCTCGTGTTGTCGACCGTCGTGTTCAGCACCCTCGAGCCGATCCGTGAAACGTTCAGCTTCGGGCAGATCAACGTCCTGCTGATCGTGCTCATCCTCGCCGACCTGCTGATCCTGCTGCCGCGGGAGAGCCGGTGGGCGGGCGTGCTGATCGGGCTCGCCGCGGCCATCAAGCTGACCCCGGCGATCTTCATCGTGTATCTGCTGGTCAGCCGGCGGTACAGGGCGGGCATCACGGCGATCGTGAGCGCCGCTGTGGCCACGATGGTCGCCGCCGCGGTCGCGCCCCGCGCCTCGTGGGACTTCTGGAGCGACACGCTGTGGAAGGGCGACGGGATCGGCAACAAGGCCTACATCCCCAACCAGTCATTGCGCGGCCTCCTCGCCCGTTATGACCTGCCCGGCTGGCTGTGGGTGCTGCTGGTCATCGCGGTCGTCGGCGTCGGACTGTGGCGGGCCCGCCGGGCCGCGCTCGCCGGCGACGACCTCGTCGGGCTCACCATCGCCGGTCTCGTCGGGTGCCTGGCCAGCCCGATCACCTGGATCCACCACATCTACTGGTTCGTGCCCGCCATCGTCGTCCTCGTCGACGCCGGGCGGCGGTGGCTGGCCGTATTGATCGCGATCACCGTCGGTATCGGGATGGTGTCGCTGTACGACCAGGGCCTGCCCGTCGACCCGTGGGGCAAGGGCGTCCTCGGCTTCTTCATCGAGAACTGGTACGTGCTGCTCGGCATCGCGCTGCTGTTCGCACTGCCGATCCGGCGCCTCGACGAGCAAACCACGTCGGGTGGTGCACCCGTCTCGGAGGTCGCGACGGTACGGTGATGCGATGCCGCCGACTGTGCGACCCGAGCACCGCCTGAGTGACGAGCCCGCCAACTCCGACCGCTTCGTCGGTGGCCTCTCCGAGTCGATCGGTGGGCCGCTGGGCAGTCACGCTGTGCGGACGTCGAGCCGTTTCTGGACCCCCGCGCGGGTGGTCCTGCTGCTGATCTGCGCCATGCTCAGTTTCTCGTGGATGCAGAAGTCCCCCTGTCGCGACGGCGCGTGGGCGGACATGAAGCAGTACAAGTACTTCTGCTACACCGACGTGCTGGCCCTCTATTACGCCGAGGGACTCAACGAGGGCAAGGTCCCCTACGCCGACCACCAGGTCGAGTATCCGGTCCTGACCGGCGCGTTCATGGGCGTGCTGGGCCTGCCCGTGTATTCCCTCGGCCAGGGCGACCGGATCGACAACCCCGGTCAGACCTTCTACGACCTCAACGCCGTCGTGCTCAGCGCGTTCGGCATCGCCGCGGTCGCCGCCACGATCGCCGTACGCCGGCGAAGGCCCTGGGACGCCGCGATGTTCGCCGCGGCGCCCGCGCTCTTCGTCTCCGCGACGGTCAACTGGGACCTCTTCTGCGTCGGTCTCGCCTCGATCGCGATCGTGTTCTGGGCCCGCCGAAGACCACTGCTCGCCGGTCTCTTCCTCGGCCTGGCGACGGCCGCGAAGTTCTATCCGGTCCTGATCCTCGGCGCCCTGCTGGTCCTGTGCCTGCGCACCGGCAAGTGGAAGGAGGCCCTCGCCACCTTCGGCGTGGGCGCGGGCACGTGGCTCGCGATCAACGTGCCCGTCGCCGTCCTCTACTGGGAGTCCTGGGCCAAGTTCTGGGACTTCAACTCCCAGCGGGGCATCGACTGGGGCACGCTCTGGTACATCGGGGCACACTTCCCACGCGGCTCCGGCCAGTATGGGTTCCCCTTCTTCCAGAACCTCGACACCGACCCTGAGCACTCCACGCTGAACGCGCTGTACCTCGGCCTGTTCCTGCTCAGCTGCGTCGTCATCCTCGTCATCGGCCTCACCGCACCGACCCCGCCGCGTCTCGCGCAGCTCGCGTTCCTGATCGTGGCGGCGTTCCTGCTCACCGGCAAGGTGTGGTCGCAGCAGTACGTGCTGTGGCTGATCCCCCTCGCGGTCCTCGCCCGACCCCGCTGGGGCGCGTTCCTAGCCTGGCAGGTAGCCGAGGTCCTCTACTTCGTGTCGTTCTACGGCGAGCTCATGGGCGCCTCGGGCCGGCAGGTGTTCCCGGAGGGCGTGTTCGTGCTCGCCTCGATCCTGCGGCTGGTCACGCTCGCGGTGCTGGTCGGCTACGTGATCCGCGACATCCGGCACCCGGAGATGGACGTCGTCCGCGAAACGTACGAAGGCGAGGACCCCGACGGCGGCGTCTTCAACCGCGACGACGTCGAACGGCCACTCATCGAACCGCCACCACTGGTCAAAGCGGCTTCATGAAAAAGGGCCGGCGGGGTTCTCCCCCGCCGGCCCTCTTCTTTTGGGCTTGTCAGCTGTCCCCTTTTTGGGCTTGTCAGCTGTCCTCGACCTTGTAGAGCACGACGTCGCCCTGCTCGGTGCGGGTAAGGCCGAGACCGTCGATCGGCGCGTCGATCGCCCGCTCATACGCGCTGCCGAGGGCCTGGCTGCGCACCACGACGACGGTGCGGATGTGCCGCTCCCGCAGCAGCGCCACTGTCTGCGCGTCGGGGAACTGCTGCATCGTCAGCCGCAGCTCCTGCTGGTCCATCGGCGTGAAGCCGCTGCCCCCGTTGACGATCTTCGGGAACCCGTCGGTGCTCCACAGCATGACGTTCATGTCGAACAGCTCATGGCTCGGCAACACCATCAAGGGGCCTTGCACCGAGCTCATCGCTATCGGTGTGGTCGGCACGACCGGGTGCGGCGTCTTGTGCGCGCCCTCGAACAGCACCAGCATCACCGGGATCAGCGTGGCCAGGCGCGGCAGGAACCCGGCCCGGTCGCCCGGATCCGACTGCGTCCGGTCGGCGAACAGCTCCACCGCCCGCTCCGCGAACGCGCTCACCGCCCCCGCCGCGAGCAGCCCCAGGAACAGGGTCGTCCACACCACCAGCCGGCCCGACGTGCGGATGCCGTCGAAGCCGGGCAGCGCACGATACAGCGCCAGGTAGCCGAACTCGCCCTTGCCGGGCCCGTGCGTGCCCATCGCCAGCGCGACCGAGCCGAGGACGCCGACCAGCATCCAGAGCCGGTGCTTGAGCCGCCAGGTCGAGACGAACAGGCCGGCGAAGGCCAGCCCGTAGAGGAAGAAGCCCGGCAGCAGCGCCATCTCCGGAGCCCACGTCAACGTGGCCCGGGCCCCCGCATACGCCTCGTCCCACAGCCACGACTCCGGCGGGGCGATGAAGAACCCCTTCAACGGTGGCGAGAACAGCCCGACGAGCTCCTCGCTGCGCCGCGCATACGGGTGGTCCTTCAGCACCTGCAGATACGGGTATGCCATCAGCGCGCCGACCGCCGCGAAGACCGCCCCGCCGCCGAGGTTGGCGAAGAACAGCTTCCAGCCGAAGGGCCGCGTGACCGCCCACTTCCGCACGTGCCGGTAACCCCACGACACGGCGGTCGCCACCACGATCAGCAGCAGCGCATACACGAACGGGATGCCGATGCCGAAGCCCAGACTGATCTGCCAGGCCGCGACGAGCCACCCGGCGAGGACCCAGCCCCACCGCCGCTTGTCCGGCTGATAGCCGTCCCGCAACGAGAACCCGTGCCCGCGGGCGAGCATCGCCAGCGCGAGCGCGATCCCGCCGATCGACAGCACGTGCAGGTGACCGGCCTGCCCGAGCCGCCACGGCGCGTAAGCGAACGCGGCGCCCGCCACGACCGCCCCCGTCGGCTTCGCCCCCAGCTGCCGGGCCAGCACATACGCCCCGAAGAACGCGAGCGCGAAGATCAGCACGTACATGACGTTGTACCGCACGAGCGCCGCCACCGGCCCGCTGCCGATCATGCCGGCGGGCGCATAACCGAGCAGCGTGTCGGAGAACGCGTAGCTGTACTTCGAGGGGAAGAACGCGTTCGCGTTCCACAACTGTGCCGGGTCGGTCGTGAGGATGTGCCCGCCCCACGACATCTGCCATGCCTGCAGCGTCGGGTCCGCCGTGTCCTGCGGAATCGTCGTCCCGGGATTGCGCAGCGTCGGCCAGGTCATGAACGCGGCGAGCAGCACCGAGCCGATGGCGGCCATCGTCCACTCGTGCCCGAGAAACTTCCCGACAGCGTTGCCGACGCGCGTCGCCACCCTCCGGGACCGGCCGGGCACCTCCTCGGGAACCGGCGCGAACGACCCGAACGGGTCGGCCTTGACCAGGCTGACCCGCTTCTCACCGTCCGCCGCCTTGGCGTCGTCGGCCTTGTTCTTGTCGTCGCCGTTCTTGGCGCTCTTCTTGGTGCTCTTCTTGGCGTGGCGCGCTTTGCCGTCGTTGGTCTTGCCGCTGACCTTGGCGTTGCCGGCAGCCGCGTCGTCCGCCTTCGCGTCGCTGGCGTCGTCGTCGGCCTTCGCGGTGTTGTCTTTCGCGCCGTCGTTCTCGGCGTCGTTCTTGGCGGCGCTGGGCTGGGCATCGCTGCCGTCGGCGCTCTTGTCCTCGGCGCTCTCGTCCTTGGCGCTCTTGTCCTCGGCCGCAGGGCTCGTGGCACCGGCTGTCGCGGGTGCGTCCGTGGCGCGACTCGGGCTGGTGGGCGTGGCGTCCGCAGCACCGCCGGAAGAGGCCGGATCCGAGGCGGCGACTGGCTTGCCGTTGTCGGACGCAGACTCTCCCGAGGTCGGAGCGGGCGGCTCCTCAGGCTCCGCTTCCGGATCCTTCTCGGTCTCGGACACATTGCTCACGCCAGCCGCTCCCGCAGGTAGGTGATGTCGGCGGTCTGCCCGTCGGCGCCGCCTGGCGTCTCGACCAGCGCGGGCGCGCCGGCGGCCCGGATCACCGCGACGATCAGCTCGGGGTCGATCTCGCCGGCCGTGAGGTTGTCATGGCGGTCGCGGCCCGAGTCGAAGCCGTCGCGGGAGTTGTTGGCGTGGATCAGGTCGATCCGGCCGGTGATGGCCTTGACCCGCTCCACGATGTCGAGCAGGTCCTCGCCGCCCGCGTGGGCGTGGCAGGTGTCCAGGCAGAAGCCGACCTCATATTCGCCGACCGCGTCCCACAACCGGGCCAGCGCGTCGAAGCGCCGGGCGCACGCGTTGTCGCCGCCGGCGGTGTTTTCGATCAGGACCGGCGTCGCGAAGCCGCCCTCGTCGGAGGCGAACTTGAACGTCTTGCGCCAGTTGTCGAAGCCGGCGTCGAGGCCGTCGGCCGTCTCGACGTGCCCGCCATGCACGATCAGGCCCTTGGCGCCGACCTTCGCCGCGCCCGCCGCATGCCTGAAGAGCAGCTTGCGGCTGGGGATGCGGATTCTGTTGTTGGACGACGCGACATTGATCCGGTAGGGCGCGTGGATGTAGATGTCGACGTCGGAGGCGATGAGCGCCTCGGCGTCGGGACGGTCTTTGGGATCGGCCCAGGCCTGCGGGTCGGTCAGAAAGAACTGGACCAGGTCAGCGCCGCGTGCCGCTGCCTCGGCCAGTGGCTGAGCGGGGTCGACGTGAGCACCGATTCGCATGCCGCAGAGCCTACGACGTGGCACCGACACTTTGCGCGACCCAGGGCCGGGCCTGGGCGGGAACCCGACCGAAGGGTCCGGAATGCCAGGGTTCCGTCACCGTCCAGTCGGCCGCGTCGTTACGCAACTGGGTCGCCGTGATCGCGCGGCCTCGATGGAACCGCATCTGATCAATCCTCAACCTTGGATGGCTACCTTGTCTGGACACCGACCGGCATTCCGCGTGGCGGCAGCCGCCGCCGCGCTTGTCGCCGCGGCCCTGACCGTGGGCGCCAGCCCCGTGCACGCCGCACCCTCCACCCCGACCGTCGAGTTCAGCGGCGGGAGCGTGTTGAGCCTGCTGGTGTGCAAGTCGGAGCCCAGCGCCGGCAGCGTCTCGGTGCCGGCCGAGTCGCGGGTCAACTTCGTCAACCGGCTCGGCCAGGGCGCGACGCTCAAGGTCGACGGTAAGGCCGTCTCCACGGTGCAGCCCAACCAGGCGGTGCCGGTCGTGTTCAAGAAGGGCCCGGTCGACGTCGCGATGACGTTCTCCTGCGGCGTCGGCGTGGTCGAGCAGTTCAAGCCGGTCTCCGTCGGGGTCACCGCGCCGCCGGCCGCGCCCGCCGCCGGTCAGGCCGGTAAGCCGGCCAGCTCGCAGGGGCCCGCGGGTGCCGCCGCGGCCGCCGCCAACAACGCGATCGCGTCGCCGAGCAGCCGCTCGACCCGCAAGCCGTCGACGAATTCGTCGGCCAGTACCGGCGAGGCGGACGGGACCGGCACCGAGCCGGTCGACCCGTCGCTGCTCGGCCCGGACGCGACCGCGTCGCCCAGCGCGGCAGCCAACGCGAACCCGAGTGCGTCGTCGGACGAGCGGGTATATGTGGAAGAGCCCGTCGCGGCGAGCGGCCCGGCCACGAACGCCCCCACGGGGCTGCTGGCCTTGGTCGCAACCGTCTGCGTGGTGGGCGTGGGAATCGCCGCAATTCGGGCTATTATTGCGCAGCGGTCATCACGCGCTAGCTACGCTTAAGGTACAATTAGGTAGCTCCGCGGGGCGCCGTCATCCAACGCACCGGTGTGGTCGTTCCTCCCCAGGTCCCACCCAGAGAAGCGGATGACGCGCCCCGCGGTCTTTTTGTGCCCGCGCACCGTGTAACCTAGTTCGGTCTGCCGTCCGTCGGAGGGCAGACGACGCACGACCTCCTGCCGCGGATGGACCGCGGCCGCTTAGCCCGTAGGAGGTGAGAACGTCTTGCGTCATTACGAAATCATGGTGATCCTCGATGGAAGTCTCGAGGAGCGCACCGTCGCACCGTCGCTCGACACGTATCTGAACGTGATCCGGACGTCGGGTGGCTCAGTGGAGAAGCTCGACGTGTGGGGCCGCCGGCGCCTCTCGTACGAGATCAACAAGAAGACCGAGGGCATCTACGCCGTCATCGACCTCCAGGCATCGCCGGAGTCGGTGGCAGAGCTGGACCGTCAGCTGCGGCTCAACGAGTCCGTGCTGCGCACCAAGGTCATCCGGCCCGAGGTCCGCTAAGCGGATTCCGGGCGAGATCGACCTGCTTCGCCGGCCACCTGGCAACCGGGGAATTGTCATACCCCTGTGTCATGGTGGGCCATACACCAGTGCGCGAGGAGTTGACTCGATATGGCAGCAGGAGACACCACGATCACGGTCATCGGCAACCTGACCGATGACCCCGAGTTGCGCTTCACTCCCTCGGGGGCGGCCGTGGCCAAGTTCCGGGTGGCTTCCACCCCCCGGTTCCTGGACAAGAACACCAATGAGTGGAAGGACGGCGAGTCGCTGTTCCTTTCCTGCACGGTGTGGCGCCAGGCGGCGGAAAACGTCGCCGAGTCGCTGCAGCGTGGGACCCGCGTGATCGTCTCCGGTCGCCTGAAGCAGCGCAGCTACGAGACTCGCGAGGGCGAGAAGCGCACCGTCATCGAGCTGGAGGTCGACGAGATCGGCCCCTCGCTGCGCAACGCGACTGCCAAGGTGCAGAAGATGCAGCGCTCCGGTGGCAGTGGCGGCTTCGGCTCTGGTGGTGGCGGCGGCAACAGTGGCGGTGGCGGCGGGTTCAGCGATGACCCGTGGGCCAGCGCCGCGCCGGCGAACGCCTCCAGTGGTGGCGGCAGGTCGAATTCATCCTTCGACGACGAGCCCCCGTTCTAATGGCATCAGGAGCAAGAGCAATGGCGAAGGCTGCGGCCCTGCGCAAACCGAAGAAGAAGGTGAACCCTCTCGACAAGGAGGGCATCGCCTACATCGACTACAAGGACACCGCGCTGCTGCGGAAGTTCATCTCCGACCGCGGCAAGATCCGCGCTCGGCGGGTGACGGGCGTGACCGCCCAGCAGCAGCGGCAGATCGCGCGCGCCGTCAAGAACGCGCGCGAGATGGCGCTGCTCCCCTACACCGCGACCGCGCGATAAGGGGAGGCTGACATGAAGATCATCCTGAAGCAGGAGGTCACCGGTCTCGGGACCCCCGGCGACGTGGTTGAGGTCAAGGACGGCTACGGCCGTAACTACCTGCTCCCGCAGGGCTTCGCGATCCGCTGGACCAAGGGCGGCGAGAAGCAGATCGTGACGATCAAGCGGGCCCGTGGGGCCCGTGAGATCCGCGACCTGGGCCACGCCAACGAGGTCAAGGCCCAGCTGGAGAACCTGACCGTCAAGCTGGCCGTCCGTGCCGGCGAAGGCGGCCGGCTCTACGGCTCGGTCACCCCGGCCGAGGTCGCCGAGGCTGTCCAGAAGGCCGGCGGTCCGGCCCTGGACAAGCGCCGCCTCGAGCTGCCGGGCCACGTGAAGTCCGTCGGTGACTACAAGGTGCAGATCAAGCTGCACCCCGAGGTCGCCGCCAGCTTCACGCTGAAGGTCACGGCCGCCAAGTAAGACGCTGCACACGAAAGGGGCCCGTCCGTCGGACGGGCCCCTTTCGCTGTCCCCCTATCGGTAGAGCTTCATCGCCGCCTGAATCGCATCGGCGAGCTCCGCGACCTGCTTGTCCCCCTCCGCCTGGCGTTGCGCGAGCCGCAGCAGATCTTCGAGCCGCACCTCGCCCGCGTGCTGGCCGGCCCGCAGCACCTCGGCGAAGTAGGCAGCCGTGTAGCAGACCTGCACGGGCGGCGTCGCCGACGTGAACTCCCGATCGAGCGACGCCACCGTCACCGACAGGTTCTGCTCGCTCGGCTCACGCGTGCGCGGGTCCTGCCAGCGCACCCGTACATCCGCCAGGTGACCCTCGGCGCCGGAGCGCAGGTGCAGCGCGTACAGCGCCGTCACCGCATGACCGGGGCCGACCTCCCCGCCGTCGACCCGGTCGTTGCGGAACGCCGACGCCGACAGCGTGCGGTTCTCGTAGCCGATCAGCCGGTACGACACGACCGCCGCGGGATCGAACTCCACCTGGGCCTTCGCGTCCAGCGCCCGGACCGCGAGCGTCGCCGGCAGCTGCTCCACGAAGACCTTGTTCGCCTCGGCGGAGTCGCTGACGTACACGACGTAGCCGTCGCCCTTGTCGGCGAGCTCCTCCATGAACTTGTCGCCGTAGTCGCTGCCGACCCCGACACCCATCATCGTGATCTGCTTCGCCGCCGCCTCCTGCACCTCGCGGACCAGGGACGTGGCGTTCGTCGAGCCGACGTTCGGAAGGCCGTCGGAGAGCAGAATGACACGGTTCGTGGCACCCGACCGGAAGCTCTTGCGCGCCGTCTCGTACCCCAGCCGCAGCCCAGCCTGCAGGTTCGTGCTCCCGGCCACGCGCAAGCGGTCGATCGCCCCGTGCAGCGCCGAGCGGTCCCGGACCGGCGTCATCTGCCGCAGCACCTCCGCCTCGTCGGAGTAGGCGATCAAGGCCACCGAGTCCGTGGTGCGCAACTGGTCGACCAACGTGTGCAGCCCGCTCTTGACCAGGTCGAGCTTGCCGGGCTCGGCCATCGAACCGGACACGTCGACGACGAACGTCAACGACGAGTCGAGCCGCTGCCCGTCGGGCTCGTCCCTCGTCTGCAACCCCACCCGCAGCAACCGGGCCGTGTCGCCGCTGTTCTGGTGCGTCTTCGGCAGCCGGGCGCCGTCCGCGGACACCGCGAAACCGTCGCCGGACGGCTGCCGGTACCCCTGCTGGAACGAGTTCACGAACTCCTCGGGGCGGATCGAGCTCGCCGCCGGCCGCTGTCCCGCCATGAGCTGCCGCTTCGCGTAGCCGTACGACGCGGTGTCGACATCGACCGCGAACGTCGACACCGGCTGGCTCGACGCATCCTGCTCGCCGGCGCCCGCCGCCTCGTCCGCGGCCTCGCCGGTCGCGGGCGGACCGGGGCGTCCGCCTTCGGGGTTCATCGTCGGCGCCCGCTCATAGCTGCTCGGGCTGTCCTCGCTCGCTGCGCCACATGCCGCAAGGGTCAACGCCGCGATCACGGCGACGGCGGTGACACGGAACCGACTGACCATGGAAGCCTCCCTGAAAGGTGTTTGGCCAGTCAGACGACGACCCGCCCGTGATCGGCTCCGAGCGTAACCGGACAGAGACCCAAGCGTGAGTATCGGTGATCATCTCGCAAGGATGCTGTGACCCTTCGACGGGAACCGATCCGGTCAGGCCTGCGTCGCAGGTCGGCCCGCATCGTCTTGGGCCGGGGTCAGAGCTGCGTCGCGAGCACCGCGAAGATCACCGTTGCCAGGCCGGCACCTAGTACCGCAGACGCGAACCCGATCGTCCAAGCGCGCCAGCCGGTCGTCGCCCACCCCAGGAACATCGCCACCGAGATGCCCAGCGCCAACGCGACCGCGATCTGCGGCACGCCGTCCATGAGATTGCTGAACGCCTCCGACCGCGGCGCCGGGCACTGCACTCCGAACGCGTTGACACAACCGGCGCGGGGCTCCGACGACAGCGTCGCCGAATAGATCACGTAGCCGATGAGCGGAACCACGTACCAGCAGGCAGTGGCGATGAACGCGCCCGCGTAGTCGGTGGGCTCGTCCTCTTCCTCGTCCTGCCACCGGGCGGGTCGCGCACGTGATCTGTCCCACTCCGGGTAAGTCACGGGCGCAGCGTCACTCCTCGGCGGGACGCCCGCCATCGTCCGTCCAGACGGAAAACATCCGGACTTCACATCACTCGATCGGGCGACTATCTTTCCCACACAGGCTGTGGACGAAGAAGTCCCAGCTCAGTGGTGCTTTGCGGATCCCGGCGGCGAAGTTTTCCACAGGCCTGTGCACAGCTGATCCCCCGATTGTGGACAGTGGTCCACAGGTTGTCCCAAGGGTTGTCCACCGGCCGGTTTTGCCGGACGCCGGTCGCTCCATACGGTTGCGCGGGGCGCTCGACCTTTTTCCGGAGCGCGCCGCGAGTTTTTGTCATACCCGCGAGGTCTACTGGTCCCGTGGGGGTGTGACGTTGGAGGGGCGAGTGTCGATCACCGAAGACAGACAGAACGATTCTTGGGACGACGCGACCCCGGCCGAGCCGCGCCGGAAGCCCTCGAAGGACAATGACCAGGGATCCGAGCGCCCGTCCGGCGGCGCCGAGACCTTCGAGCGCACCCCTCCGCAGGACGTCGCGGCGGAGCAGAGCGTCCTGGGCGGCATGCTGCTGTCCAAGGACGCGGTCGCCGACGTCGTCGAGATCCTCAAGTCCCACGACTTCTACAAGCCCAGCCACACCGTCGTCTATGACGCGATCCTCGACCTCTACGGTCGCGGCGAGCCCGCAGACGCCGTCACCGTCGCGGCGGCCCTGACCGACGCGGGCGAGATCGCCAAGGTCGGCGGCGCGGCATATCTGCACACGCTCATGGCGGCCGTCCCCACCGCCGCCAACGCCTCCTACTACGCCCGCATCGTCGCCGAGCGCGCCGTCCTGCGCCGCGTCATCGAGGCCGGCACCCGCATCGTCCAGCTCGGCTACGGCTCCGCCGGCCCGGGCGGCCGCGACGTCGACGACGTGGTCGACCTCGCCCAGCAGGCCATCTACGACGTCACCGAGAAGCGCGTCAGCGAGGACTTCGCCGTCCTCGCCGAGATGCTCCAGCCCACCCTCGACGAGATCGAAGCCGTCGGCGCCCAGGGCGGCGTCATGACCGGCGTCCCCACCGGCTTCAGCGACCTCGACCGCCTGCTCAACGGCCTGCACCCCGGCCAGCTGGTCATCGTCGCCGGCCGACCCGGTCTCGGAAAGGCGCTCGCGCTCGACACCCCGCTGCCGACACCCGGCGGCTGGACGACGATGGGGCAGGTCAAGGCCGGCGATCAGCTGCTGGGTGCCGACGGCCGGCCCACCACGATCGTCAACGCGTTCGACGTCCTGCACGACCGGCCGTGCTTCGAGGTGGAGTTCTCCGACGGCAGCGTGATCGTCGCCGATGCAGAGCACCTCTGGACGACCACGACGAGGACCGCGCGACGCTCGCTGAAGGCCGGTGCCCAGATGGCGCCGGTCCTGGCGAGTGTGATGGCAGAGGCGCACGGCGATGCGGTTGATCTGGTCGGGGCCCGCTTCCGGCACGTGCCACACGTCGCCGGCGGACACCATCGGGCGTGGCGTGCCCACTCCACCCACGCGTTGGTGGCGACGCTGGGCCAGCGGGTCGACAGGACCAGGCACGACGGGGTGGTCACCACCCAGGACATCGCTGACACCCTCCGGCACCCGATCGACGGCCGCCCCAACCATGCCGTCGAAAACTGCCGGCCGCTGCAGCTTCCCGAGCAGGACCTGCTGGTGCCGCCCTACGCGCTCGGCGCATGGCTCGGGGCGGCAGGTCACGACACCACCGTGGATCCGATGGCGCACGACCTGGGGGTGCTCGGCGTTCTCGACGACAAGCACATCCCGCCGGCCTATCTGCGCGGCTCCGAGCGGCAGCGACGGGCGCTGCTCGCCGGTCTGCTGGACGCCGCCGGCGCCGTGACGCCCGCCGGCGACGCACAGTTCACGTCGACCTCGGCACGGCTCGCCGCCGATGTCCGCGAGCTGGTGGTCAGCCTCGGCTACCGGTGCACGGTGACGACCTCGGCCGGCTCCGTCGCGCACACCTTGAGCTTCACCGCGATCGACGACGTGTTCCGGCTCGAGCCGAAGCGGGCCGCGCACCAGGAGCGCCGGCGGTCCCACGGCACGTCGACCAGGCACATCGTCGACGTCCGGCCCGTCGCGAGCGTTCCGGTCCGGTGCGTCCAGGTCGACCACTACGACCACCTCTACCTGGCCGGTCGTTCGATGATCCCGACCCACAACTCGACCGCTGCGATGGACTTCAGCCGGGCGGCGTCGGTGAAGCACAACATGGCGAGTGCGATCTTCAGCCTGGAAATGTCCAAGGTCGAGATCGTCATGCGACTGCTCTCGGCCGAGGCGCGGGTGCCGCTGCACGTGCTGCGGTCGGGCCAGCTGTCGGACGACGACTGGACCAAGCTGGCCCGGCGGATGGGCGAGATCAGCGAGGCGCCGCTGTTCGTCGACGACACGCCCAACATGAACCTGATGGAGATCCGCGCCAAGGCCCGGCGGCTCAAGCAGCGACACGACCTGAAGCTGATCATCGTCGACTATCTGCAGCTGATGACGAGCCCGAAGCGGACCGAGAGCCGGCAGCAGGAGGTCGCGGACCTGTCACGTGGCCTGAAGCTGCTGGCGAAGGAGGTCGAGTGCCCGGTGGTCGCGGTCAGCCAGCTGAACCGTGGACCTGAGCAGCGCACCGACAAGCGACCGCAGCTCTCCGACCTGCGTGAATCCGGCTGTCTGACGGCGAACACCCGTGTCATGCGGGCAGACACCAACGCAGAGATCACCATCGGCGCCCTGCTGGAATCCGGCGCTCGCGACATCCCTGTGTGGGCGCTGAATGAGAAGCTCCAGCTCACGGCCCAGACGATGACGCATGCCTTCTCAAGCGGTCGCAAAGAGGTGTTCCGGATGCGCCTCGCATCGGGGAAGACGATCGAGGCAACGGGCAATCATCCGTTCCTGGCGTTCGCGGGCTGGACCGCACTCAAGGATCTCCGTGCTGGTGATCGCCTTGCGGTGCCGCGGCACGTGCCGCCGCCATCGCAGCTCACGCCATGGCCCGAAGCCGAGGTCGTGCTGCTGGCGCACCTGCTCGGTGACGGATCATTCGTCAGGCGCCAGCCGATTCGATATGCGAGCCTCGACGAGGCGAACTTGGCGGCGGTCGCCGATGCCGCGACTCACTTCGGTGTGACGGCGGTCCGCGACGACTACGCCGCAGCGTGCGTGACCACCCTTCGTCTGCCCGCCCCGTTCCGGCTTGCGCGAGGCCGCCGCAATCCCATCGCCGAGTGGCTCGACGGCTTGGGGTTGTTCGGTCTTCGCTCGCATGAGAAGTTCCTCCCGGAAGCCTTGTTCAGCCTCCCGAAAGAGCAGGTCAAACTGTTCCTCCGGCATCTGTGGGCGACCGACGGCTCTGTGCCGGTCCGCCTGGACGGCGGCAGCGGTGGCCGGATCTACTTCGCTTCGACGAGTGAAGCGATGCTGCATGGCATTTCGCGCATGCTGCTTCGGTTCGGCATCACATGCAGGATCAGATCCGTCACTCCAGGTGCCTACCGGACGCAGTACACCCTGGACATCTCGGGCAAGGACGACCAGGTCCGGTTCCTTCGAGAGATCGGTGTGCACGGCGACCGCGCGCGTCCGAGCGCGTTGCTGCTGAGCAGGCTTGAGGCGCTGACGGGCAACACCAACGTCGACACCGTTCCGAAGGAGATCTGGGACTCGGTTCGCCAGATTCTGGCCGACAACCACGTTTCGCACCGGCAGTTCGCGATGGCCGTCGGGACGCAGTTCAACGGCAGCGCAATGTGGAAAACCGCGCCGAGCCGGAATCGGTTGGCCAGGATCGCTGCGGTGCTCGACAGCGCTGAGCTGGATCTGCACGCGACCAACGATGTCTTCTGGGACAAGATCGTGTCGATCGAGAGCATCGGCGAGCACGAGGTCTATGACGCGACGGTCGTCGGCAATCACAACTTCGTGGCAAACGGCATCGCTGTGCACAACTCGATCGAGCAGGACGCCGACGTGGTCATCCTGTTGCACCGTGACGACTACTACGACAAGGAGTCCCCGCGAGCGGGCGAGGCCGACTTCATTGTGGCCAAGCACCGAAACGGTCCGACCGACACGATCACGGTCGCGGCGCAGCTGCACCTGTCGCGCTTCGTCGACATGGCCATCTAGGACCACCCCGGCGCGGCTGGGGCCGAGTGGCACTGGGCAGGGTCGGCCTGTGCCGGGTCCTTGGTTCTCGCTGGGCGTGGCCGTCTGATGGCTGCTGCTTTGTGTCGGGGAGCGGGGCGCGGCTCGCATCAGCTTCGACGGTCAGCGGGCGTTCAGGATGCGGGCCACCTCGGTGTCCGAGATCTGGCGGAAGTCGTCGTAATAGCGGCTGACGGAGCCGAACCAGTCGGAGGTCACCGGGCAGACGACCTCGTCGGCGAGGTGGGACAGGCGTTGGACGGCGGGGGTGGCGCCGACGGGGACGGCCAGGACGACGCAGGCGGCGGACAGGGCCCTGGCGACCGCGACCGCAGCACCCGCCGTAGCGCCGGTGGCCAGGCCGTCGTCGATGATGAGCGCGGTCCGGCCGGTGAGGTCGAGCGGGGCGCGGCCGAGGCGGAAGAGGCGGTCGCGGCGGCGGAGCTCGGCGGTCTCGTGGTGGAGGACGGGGGCCATCTCGTGGGGTTCGAGGCTGATCTCCGGGTTGAGGACCTGGATGCCGCCGGGGCCGATGGCGCCGAAGGCGACCTCCGGGGCCCAAGGTACGCCGAGCTTGCGCACGACCAGGACGTCGAGCGGGACGTGGAGCCGGGTGGCGACCTCAGCGGCGACGGGCATGCCGCCGCGGACCAGGCCGAGGGCGATGACGTCGGGCCGGTCGGCGTAGCCGGAGAGGAGCTCGGCGAGCTCGGCGCCGGCTTCTTGGCGGTCCCGGAAGGCCATGACTCCTGTTTACGCCGCTGGTGAGGGGCCTGGCCAGCGACTGCCGGACGAAGCATCCCCGGAGGTGGGCTCACGACCGCCCGCCGAAGGAGCCTGGAAAGCAGAGTCTGACGTGCGCAGTGCCCACCAGAGGGCGGCGAAGGCGGCCGGGTACAGGAGGTATCCGAAACGCGTCGACGGGATCAGCATGATGGCCGCGGTCAGCCCGACGGTGACGACCAGCGCGGCGGCCTGCGTGGACCGTGGGGGACGGCGCAGGAGCCAGACGCCTATGGCGATCCCGGCAAGCATCAGCAGCGACAGGGCGATGGTCCGCCCGGCGCCGGTCGACGAGGCGATGAGCTGCCCCGGCAGCGGCGACTGGGCAGGGCTCGTGACCAACCCGTGGCCGGCGGGGAAGCGCAGGACGTTCTCGACGAAGGCGGACGGTGCGACGGCGAGCGCCGGCAGCATCACGAGCAACGGCAGGCCGAACGCCCCGGCGGCGAAGGCGAGCGTGCGCCGGGAGGCGAAGAAGGCGAGCGCCAGCAGTACCAGCGCAACCGGGAGAGCGAAGAGTTTGAGCGCGCCGGCGATGCCGATGGTGAGGCCGGCGGCGGTCCAGCGGTGGCGTGCGGTGAAGGCCATCGCCAGGAGCGCCAGGCTGACCACGGGCAGGTCGTCGCCGCCGGTCGTGAGGGTGAGGGTGCAGATCGGCAGGACGGCGACGGACTGCGCGACGAGCACGAGGCCGGGTGGGGCGACCACGTCGGCGAGCAGTCGCAGGGTCCAGAGCATCGCGGCGACGGTGGCGACCGCGAACCAGACGCGCGCGTCGGTCCACCAGTAGGAGCCGAACACCGCTCGGGGCAGACCGAAGATCGACATGCCGGGCTGGTACGGCGAGTACCCCAGCAGCCGCTCGGACAAGGGGAGCGCGGCGATGTCCGGGCGGTCGAGGTAGGGCGTGCCGGTGTCGAGGAGGCGCCGGCCCATCTGCTCGACGACGAGGACCTCTTCCTGCGCCCGGTCGGTGCGGCCGCCGGCGCGCTGCACGGCCTGCGTGACGAGGGGCACGAGGGTGACGGCGGCGAAGACGAGGGCGGTGAGCAGCAGGCGCCGGACGACGACCAGCGCGATCAGGAAGGCGGCCGCGTAGCCCCACCAGGCGATCGAGCCCCACGCGCGGTGCGGCGGCAGGGTCGAGGTGAAGGCGGTGACGAGGGCGAAGACGGCGGACAGGCCGTACAGGACGAGATCACTGACACGGGGGCGAGACAGGTAAGCGGCTATGGCACCCATTCTTGCCCGGGCTCCGCGGCGCCGAAACGGCGGGACCTGCGGTTGCGCGGGAGGCGGATCACGGTGTCGGTGTCGTGCAGGGGCGGTGCGAGGCAGCCGGGTCGTCCGTCGTGGCCGCGGTGCAGGGCGGCGAGGAGCCGGTCGGCGGGCATCGCGCGGGCGAAGAGGTGGCCCTGGCCGGCCGGGCAGCCGAGTTCCCAGAGCTGCTGGCGCTGTTCCTCGCGTTCGATGCCTTCGGCGACGACGACCAGGCCGAGGCTGCGCCCGAGGTCGATGGTGGAGCGGACGACGGCGCCGGGGGCGGAGGTGTTCATGGCGGCGACGAAGGTGCGGTCGATCTTCAACTCGTCGACGGCGACGCGGGCGAGGGTGGCCAGGGAGGAGAACCCGGTGCCGAAGTCGTCGAGGGCGAGGCGGATGCCCTGGTCGCGCAGGGCGGCGAGGACGTCGTCGACGACCTCGAGCTTGCTGAGCGTCACGGATTCGGTGAGCTCGATGACGAGCGACGAGGCTGGCACGCCGCGGGCGGTGAGGCGCCTGGCGACGGCGTCGGGGAACGACGGGTCGAGCAGGCTGCGCGGGGAGACGTTGACGGCGACCGGGACGGCGTGACCGGCGTCGGCCCACATCGAGACGGCGATCAGGGCCTGGTCGAGGACGGCGTCGGCGAAGGCGGAGAGCTGGCCGGAGCGTTCGATCGCGGGCAGGAACCGGTCGGGTGCGAGGTCGCCGCGGTCGGGGTGGTGCCAGCGGGTGAGCGCTTCGGCGCCGATGACCTGGCCGGTGGCGAGGTCGACGATCGGCTGGAAGTTGACCACGAACTGGCCTTCGGCGACGGCGCGGGCGAGGTCGCCGCCGAGGGTGAGGGTGCCGATGTCGGCGGTGTCGCGGGCGTGCGCGTAGACGACGACCCGTTGGCCGTCCTGTTTCGCCTGGTACATGGCGACGTCGGCGCGGCGGAGCAGCTCGCCGATCGTGCCGCCGCTGCCGGTCGTGACGCCGCAGCTGGCCTCGACGCTGATGCGCATGTCGTCGAGCTGGATCGGCGGGGCGAGGGCGTCGAGGATCGCGTGGGCGCGCATCTCGGCGAGGGCCGGAGCGCTGAGGTTGGCGAGGATGACGGCGAACTCGTCGCCGCCGAACCGTGCGACGAGGTCGTCTTCCCGTACCGCGGCGCAGAGGCGCTCGCCGACGGTGGTGAGCACGCGGTCGCCGGCGGAGTGCCCGAGGGTGTCGTTGACCTCTTTGAAGTGGTTGAGGTCGATGAGCAGGACGCCGACGATACCGGTGGCGAGGGCCTCGTCGCCGTACTGCTGCAGCTTGCGCCGGTTGGCCAGCTGGGTGAGCGGGTCCTGGGCGGCGGCGCGGGCGTGGCTGTCGGCGAGGCGTTGCGTCTCGGCGAAGGTGGAGGCGTTGCGGATCGCGGTGCACAGCGCGGCGGCGAACGTGTGCAGCGTGTAGCCCTCCCGCTCGGTGAGCTTGACGGGTGCCCGGAAGCGTAGGCGCAGTTCGCCGAGGTCGGCGTCGCCGCGGTAGCTCTCCAGGCCGATCGGGATGACGAATCCGCCGGCCGGGGGTGCCTGGTCGGGGGCGCCGTCGTACAGGATGTCGCGGCCGTTGCTGCGCACGAGGCGGGTCTCGCCGGTCGGGGGGCGGATCTGCACCTCGACCTCGTCGGTGGAGAAGAGGGCGGCGGCCTTGCGGACGGCAGCGTGCAGGACGGCGGTCTGGTCGACGGAGTTGAACTCGTCGGTCGCCTCGGCGAGCCGCTGCCAGGCCTCGTTGCCCTGGCGGGCGCGGATCCGGTTGCCGGAGGCGAGGTGGATGCACCACAGCAGCAGCGGCAGGATGAACAGGAGCCATTGGTTGACGTGGTACAGCACGACGGTGGCGACGGCGATGCCGAGCGTGCCGACGCGCAGGACGGCGAGGATGTTCCAGTCCGCTACCAGGCGCTGCCGGTAGGGCGTGCCGGTGAGCATGGCGAACAGGCCCTGCGAGACGAGTTCGTCGACGACGGTGTACGCGAGGAAGGCGACCACGGTCGCGGAGAGCGCCGAGGTGAGCGGTTCGACGCGGTCGGTGTGCACCAGGAGCGGCTCGAAGCCGGTCACCGCGCAGGCGAAGGCGGCCGCGGCACCGGCGAGGACCTCCTTGCCGATGTTGAAACCGATCTTCACCGGGACGTGCGTGCGATTCAGCGACTGGTCGACGATTTTGCCGATGGCCACCGAAAGGATCACGAACGGCGGCGGCAGGAACACGGCGGTGGCGATGATGACCGCCGATACGGGTGTCGAGCCGGTGTTGGCCGAACGGATGCGGATGCTGATCCGCAGGTAGCGGCAGCCGAGCACGAGCACGGTCGGCAGCGGGAGGAAGAGCGCGAGGCTGCCGTAGTCCGAGATCAGCCAAAGTGCGGCGATGACGGCGATGCCCGCACCGACGACGACGGGACCAACGAGACGCCAGAGGCGCCGGTTGGTCGCGTCGTCGGTACCGATTGGTCGTTGCATCGCGGTCTGTTCATCGTGACGGATGGTCGGGCGTCCCTGTCAAGCCCGGTTTCGATTTCAGAGCCACTCGTGGATACGCATTGCTGCCCCCTTCGAGGTTCGTTCATCGCGGCGAACGGTCCCCGTTACAAGAGATTGATGTTCATCAACCTCTGGCTTGATGAACGAAGCCTAGGGTGCATCTCGTAGGTTGCCTATACGGATTTGTCCGTCGACTCATAGTTTGCGAAGAAGGGCACGGCTTGTCATATTTTGGTAACGTGAAAGTTACTCTCCGTGTAACTGAATCGACGCACCTTCTCACTAGCGTGCATGATCAAATCGAAGTCCACCCGACGATCGATAGGGTGATGTCGTGGCACATGAACTGACCCATGTCGACCGGACCGGTGCGGCCCGGATGGTGGACGTCGCCGGCAAGGAAATCAGCGCGCGGCGTGCGGTTGCCGCTGGTTCCGTACGCACCACCCCCGACGTAATGGCGTTGCTGCACGACGGGGCGTTACCCAAAGGCGACGCTTTGGCCGTCGCGCGGATCGCCGGAATCATGGGTGCCAAACGCACACCCGATCTCATCCCCCTTTGTCATCCGATCGCCCTTCATGGGGTGACGGTGGACTTGACTCTGAGTAACGACACGGTTGACATTGAGGTGACCGCGCGCACCGCCGACCGCACCGGCGTCGAGATGGAGGCGCTCACCGCGGTCGCCGCCGCCGGCCTGGCGCTCATCGACATGATCAAGGCGGTCGACCCGGCCGCCTCGCTCGAAGGGGTCCGCGTGCTGCGCAAAGAAGGCGGCAAGACCGGCCTATGGGAGCGCGCCTCATGAAGGCCGTCGTGATCGTCGCGTCCAACCGGGCCGCCGCCGGCGTCTACGCCGACACCAGCGGCCCACTGCTCGTCGCCGGCCTGCGCGAGCTGGGCTGCGACGTCGGTGACCCGGTCGTCGTCCCGGACGGGCCGCCGGTCGAGGAGGCCCTGCGCGCGGCGGTCGCCGGCGGCGCCGACGTGATCCTGACCAGCGGCGGCACCGGGATCACCCCCACCGACGCCACCCCCGAGATGACCCGGCGGGTCCTCGACTACGAGGTGCCCGGCATCGCCGAGGCCATCCGCGCCGCGGGCGCGGCGAAGGTGCCGACCGCCATCCTGTCCCGAGGGCTCAGCGGGGTCGCCGGGCGCACCCTCATCGTCAACCTGCCCGGCTCGAAGGGTGGCGCGAAGGATGGTCTCGCCGTGCTCAGGCCGGTCCTCGCGCACGCCGTCGACCAGCTCCGCGGCGGCGATCACTGACGGTCTAGGCTCGACGCGTGACGTTACCGATCGCGTGGGCCGACGCCCGCGAGGCCGTGTTCGAGGCCGGCTCGGCGGTCGCGTCGAGCCCCGTGCCCGTCCCCCTCGCCGAGGCCGACGGACTGACGCTCGCCAGGCCGCTGACCACGCTCACCGCGCTGCCCGCGTTTCCGACCTCCAGCGTCGACGGCTGGGCCGTCCGCGGCGCCGCGCCCTGGCGGATCGTCGGCCGGGTCCTCGCCGGCGACGTCGCCCAGCCGCTGACGACCGACGGCACCTGCGTGGAGATCGCGACCGGTGGCATGGTGCCCGAAGGCACCCTGTATGTCATCCGCGTCGAGGACTCCAAGGTCGACGGCGAGCACGTCGTCGCCGGTGAGCCCCGCAAGATCCCCGACTGGCGGCTGATCGGCGAGGAGGCGGCCCTCGGCGAGGAGCTGCTGCCCGCCGGGACCCCGATCACGCCCGGCGTCATCGGTCTCGCCGCCGCCTGCGGGTATGACACCCTCCTCTGCCGGCCGAAGCCGCGCAGCGCGCTGCTGGTCTTCGGCGACGAGCTGCTGACCGCGGGCGTCCCCGGCGCCGGTCGGGTCCGCGACGCGCTCGGCCCGTCGCTGCCCTCATGGCTGCGCCGGGCCGGCACCGACGTCGTGCACCACCGCGCGCCCGTCGCTGACACGCTCGACGACCACGTCGCCGCGCTCCGGACCGCTGTCGACGCCGGGGCGCAGGTCATCTGCACGACCGGCGGCACTATGCACGGACCCGTCGACCACCTGCACCCGGCGCTGGCCGAGCTCGGCGCCACCTACGTCGTCAACACGGTGGCGGTGCGGCCCGGATTCCCGATGCTCGTGGCGCGACTGCCCGGGGGACAGTTCGTCGCGGGCCTGCCCGGCAACCCACAGTCCACCTTCGTTGCTTTGGTTTCGCTGGTACTGCCACTGCTCGCCGGACTGGGCGGCCGCCCGATACCGGGCCATTCGACGGTGAGCCTCGGCGCCGACATCCCGGGCCGGGGCGACTTCACGCATCTCGCGCTGGTCCGCCGCGACGCGTCCGACGGGCTGGCCTATCCCGTCGCGCACGCGGGGTCGTCGATGCTGAGAGGCCTGGCCAACTCGATCGGCTTCGCGATCATCCCGCCCGGAGGGCGCGGTCTCGCGGGGACGCCGGCGCAACTGGTACCACTGCCGATTCTGGATGGGGAGCGCGTGTGACCGACCGAATCACGGTCCTGGTGACCGGCGAGCCGATCGACGTGACGTCGCACGAGCTGGCCGTCTCCGACCGCGCGGCGGGCGCGGTCGTGTCCTTCGCCGGCGTGGTGCGCGACCACGACGGCGGGCGCGGCGTCGTCGAGCTCGAATACGAGGGCCACCCCAGCGCCGGCGACGTGCTCGCCGAGATCGCCGCCGAGATCGCGGCCGAGCCCGCCGTGCACGCGCTCGCCGTGTCGCACCGGGTAGGGCGGCTGGAGATCGGCGACGTGGCGCTCGCGGCGGCGATCTCGACCTCGCACCGGGCCGATGCCTTCCTGCTCTGCGCGCGGCTCGTCGACGAGGTGAAGGCCAGGCTGCCGGTGTGGAAGCGGCAGGTCTTCACCGACGGCGAGGAAGAGTGGGTCAACTGTCCCTGATCGTCTAGGGCAGCCTCCTGGCGAGCCGAGCGATACGCGCGTCGCGCTGCGCGGCGTGCAGGACGTGGCGGGCCTCGCGCCGTGCCGTGCTGGCCGTGTGGCCGGCCTCGCGGCGTGCGATGCGGGCCGTGTTCCGGGCCCGCCAGGCGATGCTGGGGCGGCCCTCGCTGTCCAGCGCCGCGAACAGCAGGCCGCCGATCAGACCGAGGTTCTTGAGGAAGTTGATCCGCTGCTGGTTGCGCTGCGCCGGGTCGTCGACCTCCCAGAACGCGTGGCCCGCGAGCGTCGTGGGCACCAGTGACCCCGCCAGTACCAGCGCGGCAGGCGTCGTCGCGTGCCCGGTCGCGAGCAGCAGGCCACCGGCCACCTGCGCGGCGCCGTTGACCCGCACCAACGTCTCGGCGTCGGTCGGCAGGCTGGGGTGCACCGCCTTCAGCGCCGGCTCCAACCGGTCCGTGACCGGCTGGGCCTTCTCAGCGAGTTTCGCCGGGTCACGGAACGCGGCCCAGCCCTGAATCACGAAGATCGCGGCGAGCATCGAGCGGGCCGCGGTGCGCACGGGTCTCATGCCGGGTTCATACCCAACCACGGAATGTCGTACCCCATCACTACGCTTCGCAGCATGGCCGAAACTTCGACGGAGACGACGGTCTGGACCACCGACCAGGTCATGGCCCTCGCACCCGACGCGTCCGCCCAGCGGGCCGCCCGGGGCATGGCCGGCGACCGCGCCTGGCTGGAGTCCGGGCTCAGCGCCACCGACGAGGTCCCGCCGACGATCTGGGGCCTCTGCCAGGGCAGCGGCAGCACCCCCTATCAGACCGCCGTCGATCTCACCGAGCCCGCGTTCAAGTGCACGTGCCCGAGCCGCAAGTTCCCCTGCAAGCACGCCCTCGCCCTGCTGCTGCGCTGGTCATCGGGGAGCGTCACCGACGCCAGTCCCCCGGGCTGGGTCCAGGAGTGGCAGTCCTCCCGCGCGTCCCGGCGCGCCGCTCCCGCTCCCGCCGATGCCGACGGCTCCGCCGAGGGCGGTGCCGTGCGCGGCGGTGGCGGTCGTGCCGCTCCCGGGGAGAAAGCGCAGGCCCGGCGCGCCGATCGGATCTCCGCCGGGCTCGACGAGCTCGACCGCTGGCTGGCCGACCAAGCCCGCGCCGGGCTGGCGAGCGTCGCCAAGAGCGGCTATGCGCACTGGGACACGATGGCCGCCAGGCTCGTCGACGCCCAGGCCGCGGGCGCGGCCGGCATCCTGCGCCGCACCTCCGCGGTCACCGGCTCGCCCGAGCGGCTCCTGGGCGAGCTCGCCCGGCTCCACCTGCTCGTCGGCGGCTATCGACGCCTGGCCGACCTGCCCGAGGACCTCGCCGCCAGCGTCCGCATGCGCGTCGGCCTGCCGATCGCGACCGAGACCGTCCTCGCCGGTCCCGTCCTGCGCGACCGCTGGCAGATCCACGGCGTCCGCGACGACATCGAGGACCAGCTCACCGTCCGCCGTGCCTGGCTGCGCGGCGCCTCGACGCAGCGCCCCCTGCTGATCCTGTCCTTCGCCGTCGCCGGCCAGTCCCTCCCGGTCGACCTCCTCCCCGGCACCGAGATCGACGCCGACGTCTGCCTCTATCCCGGCGGCCAGCCGGCCCGCGCCCTGATCGCCAAGCGCCACGGTCCGCCCGCCCGCATGCACACCGTCGCGGGAGCCACCGGCATCGAGGCCAACCTGCGCGCCCACGCCGCCGCGCTCGCCGAGGACCCCTGGCTGGACTATTGGCCGATGACCGTCGACGCGGTCTGCCCCACCCGCGACGGTGGCACCTGGCACCTGGTCGACCCCACCGGCCTGGCCCTCCCCCTCGACCCGGCCTCCGGCGACCCGTGGCGCCTGCTCGCCATCACCGGCGGTCACCCGACCACCGTCACCGGCGAGTGGTCCGCCGGCGGCCTCCGCCCTCTCGGCGCCTGGTCCGAAGGCAGGTTGGTGCGCTTATGACCCGCAGCATGACGTTCGAGGGGGGAGGTGTCGTGAGCGGGCTTCCGGAATGGGGCGATGTCCTGGCGACCGCGCTGGTCGGGACGCAGCGACGGCACCTTGCGGCCGGAGACGGTGACCCGGCTGAGGTGCTGCTCGACGCGGCCGCCGCGCTGACGATGTATCGGCGCGCCGGCGTTGCCGCACAGACCGGTGTCGCGGTGCCCGCGGCGGCGCCCGACGACTCCGGGATTCCGCTGGTGCCATGGCCGGCGTCGGCGCGGGCCGCCGACCTGCTGGCGGTCGACGCCGCGGGCTATGGGTCGAGCAACGCCACGCCCGTGCGGGACGCCGACGGGCGACTGGAGCTGCTCGCGGAGTGGCTGGGCGCGGTCGGCGCCCGAAGGGTGCCCGGAGAGCTGCTGCCAGCGTTGCTCGAGATCGGGCGCCGGCATCGGATCCTGCGCACGCTGATCGCCTCGGTGGGCGGCCCGCGGGCGGAGTGGCTGGCGGCGCAGCGGCCCGACTGGGGGTATCTGGTCACGACCACGGTCGACGCGCCCACCGCCGACAGCAGCGCGTGGGAGCTGGGGTCGATCGGGCGGCGGGTCGGGTTCCTGACCGCGTTGCGGCGGCGGGATCCCGACGCGGCGCGGGACCTGCTGCGCGCGGCGTGGCCCACGGAGACGCCCGACGACCGGGCCGCCCTGCTCGGCGCCATGGCCACCGGCCTGTCCGCCGCCGACGAGGCGGTGCTGGAGACCGCGCTCGACGACCGGCGCAAGGAGGTGCGCGCCGCCGCGGTCGAGCTGCTCGCCTTGCTGCCCGACAGCGCATATGCGCGGCGGATGGCGGAGCGCTCGACGGCCTGCGTGCAGATCAGCGGCGGGCGGATCGTGGTGACCCCACCGGCCGCCTGCGACAAGGCGATGCGCCGGGACGGGATCACGCCGCGGCCGCCGGTCGGGGTCGGTGAGCGGGCCTGGTGGCTGGAGGAGCTGCTGACCAGGACGCCACTGCGGGTCTGGGGCGACCCCGACGAGTTCCTGCGGCTGCCGGTGACCGACGAGTGGGCGGCCGTGCTGCGCCGCGGCCTGGCCCGGGCAGCGGCCGGGCAGCGCGACGCGCAGTGGGCGACCGCGTTGACCGGGCAGCTGACCGAGGAGGTCGCGGCCGGTGGGCGGCCCGATGACCGGCTGCTGCTCGAAGCCCTGTATGACGCGCTGCCCTCCGACGCCCTGTCGGCGATCGCGGTCGAGGTCCTGCGCCGCGGGCTCGCCGGCGCGGCCGCCGTCGGCGTCGAGCACGTGCTGGAGCTGTGCCCGCGCCCGTGGCCACCGGCCCTGCTCGAGGCGGTGTTCGCCGCGCTCGACGACCTCGGCGGCCGGCGCTCGGCGGGGTGGCGGCTCGCCGGCCTGTGCGAGCTGGCGGCGCTGCGACTGCCGGCGGACGCCGCGGACCGGGCCGCGAAGCTCGCGTCCGGGCTGGCGTCCGATGATCCGATGTCCTCCATCGTCGGCCGTTTCGCCGACACCCTCCGGTTCCGACAAGACATGCTCGAGGAGCTCGCGTGACCAGCACAGTCGAAGCGCAGGCAGTCCAGCGGCGGCACGCCGAGGACGAGTTCGCCGCCGAGCTGGCCGCGTTGGCCGCCGGGGACGACCGGCCACGCCCGCCAGGGTGGCGGCTGTCCCCCACGGCCGTCGTGACATACCTGCTCGGCGGGGTCGCCGCGGACGGGACCGTGATCGTCCCGAAGTATGTCGGCTCGCGGCGGCTCATGGAGGTGGCCGTCGCGACGCTCGCCACCGACCGGGCGCTGCTGCTGCTCGGCGTGCCCGGCACAGCCAAGACCTGGGTCTCGGAGCACCTGGCGGCCGCCGTCAGCGGCGACTCGACGCTGCTGGTCCAGGGCACCGCGGGCACACCAGAGGAAGCGATCCGCTATGGGTGGAACTACGCCCGCCTCCTGTCCGAAGGGCCCAGCCGGGCCGCGCTCGTGCCCAGTCCGGTGCTGCGGGCCATGGCCGACGGCAGGATCGCGCGGATCGAGGAGCTGACCCGCGTCCCGTCCGACGTGCAGGACAGCCTGATCACGGTCCTGTCGGAGAAGACGCTGCCGGTGCCCGAGCTCGGCGAGGAGGTGCAGGCCCGCAAGGGCTTCAACGTCATCGCCACGGCCAACGACCGGGACCGCGGCGTCAACGAGTTGTCGTCCGCACTCCGCCGCCGGTTCAACACGGTGGTCCTGCCCGTGCCGGGCGGGGTCGAGGAGGAGGTCGACATCGTGTCGCGCCGGGTCGCCGCCCTCGGCAAGGCACTCGAGCTGCCCGAGCTGCCGCCGGCGGTCGACGAGATCCGGCGGGTCGTCACCGTCTTCCGCGAGCTGCGCAACGGCGCGACCGAAGACGGGCGCACGAAGCTGAAGTCGCCCAGCGGCACGCTCTCGACAGCCGAGGCGATCTCCGTGGTCACCAACGGCCTGGCACTCGCCGCGCACTTCGGCGACGGGGTCCTGCGCGCCGGTGACGTCGCGGCGGGCATCCTCGGCGCGGTCGTCAAGGATCCGGTCTCCGACCAGGTCGTGTGGCAGGAATACCTGGAGACCGTCATCCGGGAGCGCGAGGGCTGGCGCGACTTCTACCGGGCGGCCCGTCGCGGTGAGTGATCCGCTGCTGCTCGGCGTGCGCCACCACGGGCCGGGGTCCGCCCGTGCGGTGCGCCGCGCCCTCGCGGCCTTCCGCCCCGACGTGATCCTCATCGAAGGCCCACCCGAGGCCGACGCTCTGGTGCCGTTCGCGGGCGACGAGGACATGCGCGCACCGGTGGCACTGCTCGCCTATCCGGCGGACAACCCCGACCCGAAGCTCCGGGCGTCGTTCTGGCCCTTCGCCGAGTTCTCCCCCGAGTGGCAGGCGATCCGCTGGGCCGTGGCGTGCGAGATCCCGGTCCGGTTTATCGACCTGCCCGCCGCGATCCGTCTCGCCTCGGGCACGCCGTCCGCGCCGACGCCCGCCGATGACGCGGTCCGCGTCGACCCGATCGGCACCCTGGCCGAGGCCGCCGGCTACGACGACCCAGAGCGCTGGTGGGAAGACGTCGTCGAACACCGCCGCGAGCCAATGACGACCACCACAGGCTCAGCTCACACCACCACGGAAACGCGCGGCGGACCTCGCGGCGCGGGGGATCTCGGCGCAGGGGACAGCGACGGGTCTCGTGGCGCGGGCGACGGCCGTGCCGGTCCGCGCAGTGCGCGTGGTCGTGCGGAGGGTCCCGGTGCTGTGGGCGGTCGCGGTGCAGGTGAGACCGGCAGCGGACCTCGCGACGCGGCGGCGAGTCCCGGCGTTGCGGACAGCCGCGGTGCGGGCGACGTCAACGGCGGTCCGCGCAGCGCGGGTGGTCGTGCGGAGAGTCCCGATGTTGTGGGCGGTCACGGTGCAGGTGAGACCGGCGGCGGGTCTGGCGGCGCGGAGGATCGTGGCGCACGAGGCGACGGCGGGTCTCGTGGTGCGGAGGGCCCAGGCGCTGTCGGCGGTCGCGGTCCAGGTGAGACCCGCGGCGGACCTCGCGGCGCGGAGGATCGCGGTGCGGGTGAGACCGGCGGCGGGTCTGGCAGTGCGGGGGATCGCGGCGCAGGGGATCGCGGCGCAGGGGACAGCGGCGGGTCTCATGGCGCGGGCGACGGCCGCGGCGGGTCTCGTGATGCGGGCGACGGCCGCGGCGGGTCTCGTGATGCGGGCGACGGCCGCGGCGGGTCTCGTGATGCGGGCGACGGCCGCGGCGGGTCTCGTGGTGCGGGCGACGGCCGCGGCGGGTCTCGTGGCGCGGGCGACGGCCGCGGCGGGTCTCGTGGCGCGGGCGACGGCCGCGGCGGGGTGAGTGGTCGTGCGGAAGCCCCCGGCGTTGTGGGCGGTCGCGGTGCAGGTGAAACCGGCGGCGGGTCTCGCGGTGCGGAGGGTCGTGGCGCAGGGAATGGCGGCGGGCCTCGCGGTGCAGGGAGCGACCACCCGGCCGGTCCCGGCGTTGCGGAGGGTTCCGAGGCGGAGGGTGGTGCCGGGGAAGGGGAAGGCCGCGAGCAAGGGCACGCCGCTGCGGACGGGCGCGACACGGAGGGACGTCGCGGTGCCGAAGAAGGCGACGTGCTCGCGGCGCGGCTCGGTGCGGCGGGGACGTTGTTCGCCGTGGAGGAGGCCGTGGAGGAGGACGTCGACGCCGAGCGGCTGGCGGAGGCGGTGGCGCCGTTCGCGGCGATCGCTGAGGCCATGACCGTGGTCAGGGCACACGCGCCGGCGCCGCCGGAGGCGGAGCGGGTCGACGAGGAGCGGCGCGAGGCGCACATGCGGCAGGCGCTGCGGGCGGCGATGAAGGAGTTCGACAGGGTCGCCGTCGTGTGCGGGGCGTGGCACGTGCCGGCGTTGGTCGCGCCGCTGCCCAGCGCGGCGTCCGACGCCGCGGTGCTCAAGGGGCTGCCGAAGGTCAAGGTGTCGATGACCTGGGTGCCCTGGACGCACGCGCGCTTGGCGTCATGGCAGGGGTATGGCGCGGGTGTCCGGTCGCCGGGCTGGTATCACCACCTGTTCACGGCGGTCGACGAGCACGTCGTGGCTCGCTGGTTGGTGAAGGCCGCCGGCGTACTGCGAAAGGACGGCGTCCCCGTCTCCAGCGCCCACGTCATCGAGGCGACCCGGCTGGCGGAGGCGCTCGCCACGATGCGGGGCCGGCCGCTGGCCGGGCTCGCCGAGGTGACCGACGCCGCGCACGCGGTGCTCTGCGACGGCGACGACCTGCGGCTCAGCCTGATCAATCGGCGGCTGGTGGTCGGTGACCGGCTGGGGCGGGTGCCGGACCAGACGCCGGGTGTGCCGATCGCCAAGGACGTGGCCAGCAGCCAGCGCCGGTTGCGGCTCCAGCCGGCGGTCAGCAGCCGGGAGATCGACCTGGACCTGCGCAGGGACCTCGACCTGCAGCGCAGCCAGCTGCTGCACCGGCTGCGGCTGCTCGGCGTGGACTGGGGGCAGGTGCTGGCCAACCGCAAGGGGCGCGGCACGTTCTGGGAGTCGTGGCAGATCGCGTGGCAGCCGGAGTTCGCGGTCGATCTGGTCGAGGCCGGGGTCTACGGCACGACGGTCCGCGAGGCGGCGACCGCGCGGGTCGCTGAGCAGGCCGTGGAGGCCGAGACGCTCGCGGACGTGACGGCGCTGGTCGAGCGGTGCCTGCTGGCCGACCTGCCGGACGCGCTGCCGGGGGTGCTCGACGCGCTCGACGAGCGGATGGCCCTCGACGCCGACGTCGCGCACCTGATGGACGCGCTGCCCGCGTTGGCCAGGACGTTGCGGTACGGCGACGTGCGCGGCACCGACCTGTCGGCGCTGCGGTCGGTGACCCTCGGCATGATCACCCGTGTCTGCGTCGGGCTGCCCGCGGCGGTCGGCGGGCTCGACGACGCGGCGGCCACCGTGATGCGCGACAGGATCGACGGGGTGCAGGGCGCGCTCGCGCTGATCGACGACGACGATGCCAGCCGGCGGTGGCAGGCGCTGCTCGGCGGCCTGTCCACCCGCGACGACCTGCACGGTTTGCTCACCGGGCGGATGAGCCGGCTGCTGCTCGACGCCGGCACCGTCGACGCCGACGACATCGGGGCCAGGATGGCGCTGGTGCTGACGGTCGGCGTGCCGGTGGCCAAGGCGGCCGCCTGGATCGAAGGCTTCCTCGCCGGCGACGGGCTGCTGCTGGTCCACGACGAGCGGCTGCTCGCACTGGTCGACGCGTGGCTGACCGGCATTCCCGCGGACGGGTTCGTGGAGGTCCTGCCGCTGCTCCGGCGGACGTTCAGCGGCTACCCGGCACCGCAGCGCCGCATGATCGGCGAGCGGGCCGCCAACATCGGCACCGGCGGCCGGCCCCGCGCCGGCGACCACGACGACCAGGTCGACCCCGATCGCGGCGCCCTGCTGCTCCCGGTCGTGGCCCGGCTTCTGGGTAAGGAGCTGCACCGTGGATGACGAGAGCGACGAGCGGCTCCGCAGGTGGCGGCTCGCTCTGGGCGGCGCGCAAGGGGGCGAAGGCACCGGGTATGGCCTCACCGGCGCCGACGTGTCGATCGACGCCGCGCTCGGTGCCCTTTATGACGGCGGCGACGTCACCGGCAGCCAGCGCGGTGCGGGGCTGGGCGCCTCGGCGCCGCGGGTCGCCCGGTGGCTCGGGGACATCCGGCATTACTTCCCGTCGACGGTCGTGCAGGTCATGCAGGCCGACGCGATCGAGCGCCTCGACCTGACGAGGCTTCTCCTCGAGCCCGAGATGCTCGACGCCGTCGAGCCCGACGTGCACCTCGTGGGGACGCTGCTGTCGCTGAACCGGGTCATGCCCGACAAAAGCAAACGGGCCGCGCGCAAGGTCGTGGCCAAGGTCGTCGCCGAGCTGGAGCGGCGCGTCGCGCAGCCGACCAGGACGGCGCTCGCCGGCGCGCTCAACCGGGCCGCGAGGATCAACCGGCCCCGGCACCACGACATCGACTGGAACCGGACCATCCGGGCGAATCTCAAGCACTATCAGGCGGAGCATCGCACGGTCGTCCCGGAGCGGCTGATCGGATATGGGCGGCGGGCGCAATCGGTGCAGCGCGACGTCGTGCTGTGCGTTGACCAGTCCGGCTCGATGGCGGCGTCCGTCGTCTACTCGGGCGTGTTCGCCGCGGTGCTCGCGTCGATGCGGTCGCTGAAGACGTCGCTCGTGGTGTTCGACACGGCGGTGGTGGACCTGACGGACAAGTTGCAGGACCCGGTCGACGTCCTGTTCGGCACCCAGCTCGGCGGCGGCACGGACATCAACCGGGCCATCGCGTACGGCCAGCAGCTCATCACCTGTCCACGCGACACGATCTTCGTGCTGATCAGCGACCTGTACGAGGGCGGCGTGCGCGAGGAGATGCTCCGGCGGGTCGCCGCGATGACGTCCGCGGGCGTGCAGGTGATCGCGTTGCTGGCGCTGTCCGACGAGGGCGCGCCGGACTACGACCACGAGAACGCCGCCGCGCTCGCGGCGCTCGGGGTGCCGGCGTTCGCCTGCACACCGGACGTCTTCCCCGACCTGATGGCCGCCGCCATCGAACGCCGGGACCTGCGTGCCGTCATCGAGAGGGCAAAGGCCTAAGGCGTGTTGGCCAGTGGATGCCGGGCTGCGACCTCGCCTCGCTCCGACCCCACTGACCAAACACGCCTTAGTCGGCGGGCTGCGAGCGGATGTACCGGGCGAAGTGCGGCACCGTGAAGGCGACGGTGCCGCGCTCGCCGGAGTAGATGAGGCCCTTCTTGATCAGCGCGTCCCGGGCCGGGGAGAGGCTGGCCGGGCGGCGGCCGAGCGAACGGGCGATCTCCGCGGTCGGCACCGCCTCGGACACGTCGACCGCCGGCAGCAGGGTCGCCATCGAGCGCATGTACTCGCGTTCGGCGGGCGTGGCCCGCTCGTAGCGGGAGCCGAAGAAGCCGACGGCCAGCTCAGCCTCGGCCTCCGGCGCCGCCACCCTGACGTCCGCCGCGGTGATCGGCGAGTGCGGCGCGTGGTCCCAGGTCGCCTTGCCGTAGGCCTGCACGAAGTACGGGTAGCCGCCGGAGGCCTCGTAGAGCGCGTCGAGGGCCTTGGCCTCGTATTCGACCTCCTCACGCAACGCGGGCGCGGTGAGGGCGAGGTCGGCCGCGATCCGGTCGAGCCGGTCGATGCGCTGGTAGCGGAAGAGCCGCTCGGAGTAGGACTTCGACGCGGTGAGCAGCGCCGGCAGGTGCGGCAGGCCGGCGCCGACCACGATCAGCGGCGCGCCGGTCTGCGACAGCTCGTGGCAGGCCGCGCACATGGCCGAGATGTCGTCGGCGGACAGGTCCTGCATCTCGTCGATGAAGATCGCCACGCCGGTGCCGACGTCGGTCGCCACGCTCGCCGCGTCGGTGAACAGCTCGACCAGGTCGATCTCGATGTCGCCCGAGTCGGCCCGGCCGGTCGCCGCCGGCACGTCGATCCCGGGCTGCCACCGGTCGCGCAGCTTGCTCGGCGGTTTGTTGGGATCCTCGCGTACCGCGAACGCCTTCAGCACCCCGAGGAACTCGTCGATCCGGTCCGGCGCGCGGTGGTGCGGGGCGAGCTCACGGATCGCCATGTGCAGCGCCGCGGTCATCGGCCGGCGCAGCGACTGGTCGGGCCGGGCCTCGATCTTGCCCGTGCCCCACAACCGCGAGATCGCCTGCGAGCGCAGCGTGTTGAGCAGGACGGTCTTGCCGACGCCGCGCAGACCGGTGAGCATCAGCGAGCGCTCGGGCCGCCCACGGGCGACGCGCTCCAGGACCACCTCGAAGGCCTGCAGCTCACGGTCACGGCCGGCGAGCTCAGGGGGCCGCTGCCCGGCGCCGGGCGCATACGGGTTGCGAACGGGATCCACGCTCGCACAGTATCGGCGTCTCTAGCCCAAACGCTAGAACCGCATAGAGATGCCTTGTGGCGTGTCGTGCCTTATCTAGCAAAGTCTAGGGCGCACGCAAGACAGCCTTAGAGCAGGCGATCGAACACCTGTTCACCAAGCTCGAACTAATGTACTACAGCCTCTGAGGGGTCCTGCGCAAGGGGGTCCCTGTGGCGTGGCGACGGACCGCAGTCGTCCGGTCGCACATAGAAATATCGAAACCCTTGAACTATCGTCCGAACCGGCAGGCATCGATAGTGCTTACCGAAACGGGGATCAGCAATGATACGCAGAACGATCAAGGCTGCGCTCGCAGCGCTGGTCGCCACTGTGGCGACGCTGGCGCTCATGCCCGAGGCCGCGCACGCGGAAAACCTTCCCTACGACGGACAGTATGCCGAAGACACCAACTGCGGCGGCATCCAGTCACTCGAGATCGTGTACATCAAGCAGGGCTCGCTCATCATCGGCACCATCGACCTGCGCTACAGCTCGGTCTGCAAGACCGTCTGGGCCCGCACGCTGGCCTTCGGGTGCAACGGCTGCATCAACCCGCGCATGGAAAGTGTCGTCAACCGGCAGCACGACAACAAGGCCCTCTACTGCGGCAGGTCCGGCTGGAGCAACGACCTGCAGAGGGTCTACTGCCTCACGCCGATGTTGAACGACAAGGGTCGTCTCTCGCGGGCCCTCGGTGCGGTCTGGGGCTCGGACGGGCAGCAGTACACCTCCTGGACCGGCTACCACTAAAACGAACTGAGACGGGCACCCCCGGAAGCCTGCCTGGGAGTGCCCGTCTCGACGTGTCCTGCTCTACGTGTCCGGCGGGGTCAGCTCCGGAGCTTCATGCAGAGCACGAAGGAGAAGGTCTCCGGGGTGGCCTTGTAGAAGTAGTTGTGCGTGTAGCCGGAGACGCCGTTGCACTTCTCCTTGTCGGAGGTGCCCTCATACCGCTTCAGCACCTCGAACGTGCCGGCGCCGCAGGCGGTCTTCTGCATCACCGGGGCGGTGGCCGTGCCGATGTTGGTCAGGCACTCCCCGATCTTGACGGTCTTGGCGTCGCCCGGCGAGACGCCGGCCGGCGACGAGGCGGCGCCGCTCGGCGCGGAACTCGCGCCCGAGGAGGGCTTCGCCGAGGTGCTCGCCTTCGGGGTCGGCGACGTCGTCGTGGGGGTGGTCTTGTTGTCCTTCAGGACATACCAGATGCCGGCGGCGCCACCGCCGCACAGCAGCAGCACCAGGATGATGACCAGCGCCACCGTGCCACCGGAGCCCCTGCGCTGCGGCGGCGGTGCGGCCGGCGGGCCCCACTGACCACCACCGGGCCCACCAGGCCCACCGGGGCCGGGCGGCTGACCATAGGCCGGCTGCTGATAGGTGCCCGTCTGCCCGTAGTTGCCCCCATAGGGGCCCCCGGACTGCGGCTGCTGACCCCACTGCGGCTGTTGGCCATAGGGGTCAGGCTGCTGCCCATACTGTCCGGGCGGCGGACCATAAGGGTCCGGCTGTCCATAGGGATCCTGCTGGCCGCCCTGCCAGGGGTCCTGGGGTTGGCCCTGGTACGGGCCCGGCGGTCCGTAACCCGACATGTGATCCTCCTGCTCCGCGAAGCTCCAGGCAGCCTAGTTGCGTCAATGCAGCAACGGTAGCGCCACCCCCCGACAGTTCCACCTCACGGTTTCGCGCCAGGTCCCTGTTCAAACGCGGATCAGATGAGTCGGAGCTGCCGGTCCTTGGGCTTCCGGGGTGCCGCGGGGCCGCGCCGCTCCAACAGTCCGGGATCGATGGACGACAGGAACGGGGTGGGCGCCATGTCCCGCTCGGACCCGTGCCGGAAGCGGGTCCTGCTGTGCGACAGGAAAAGCCGGTCCTGCGCCCGGGTCAGCCCGACGAAGAAAAGCCGGCGCTCCTCCGCGACGCTGTCCTCCGAGAAGCCCTGCGAGCCGGGCATCCGCAGCGGCAGCAGGCCGTCCTCGCAGCCGACCATGAACACAACGGGAAACTCGAGTCCCTTCGACGCGTGCAGTGTCAGCAGCGTCACCCGGTCGGCGCGCGGATCCCAGCCGTCGACCTCGGCGCCGGTGGCCAGCGCGCCCAGGAACTCGTCCAGGTCGCTGCCCGCCCGCAGCGCCGGCGGCGTCATCAGCTCGACGGCGGTCCACACGTCGGCCTCGGTCAGCCCGATCACGTCGGTGTCGAGCTGGCCGCAGCGGCCCGCGACGACCTGCCCGGACAGCCGCACCCTGGCGGCGATCGACCCGCCGAGCCCCGTCGCGAAGCGCAGCTCACGGGCGATGGCGGCGACCCCCGGCCGGTCCAGCAGCCGGTCGTGCGAGCGCTTCTGCACCGGTACGCCGGCCCGCGACAACGCGTCCACGATCGGCGCTGCCTGCGAGTCGGTGCGATAGAGCACGGCGATGTCGGAGAAGGACATCGCGCCGACGGCCGCCCGCGAGTCGACCCGGTTGTCGTGCGAGCGGTGCGACAGGCCGCCGACCAGCTCGTCGACGGTGCGCACCACGAAGTCGGCCTCGTCGGCGACCGAAGTGGCCGGATACAGCCCGACCATCGGCGCCTCCAGGTCGAGCCTGGCCGGGTCGAGGCGCCGCCCCGGCACCAACGTCGTCGGCGCGATCGCCTGGACCGCCGCGGCGAGGATCGGCGCGGACGAGCGGTAGTTGCGCGTGAGCCGGACCACCCGGGCATCGATCTCGGAGGTGGAGAAGTCCGTGGCGAAGCGCAGGAAGAACGAGACCTCGGCGCCGCGGAACGAGTAGATCGCCTGGTCAGGGTCGCCGATCGCGCAGAGGTTGCCGCCGGGCGGGCACAGCAGCCGCAGCAGGTCGTACTGCACCGGGTCGACGTCCTGGTATTCGTCGACGAAGATCCACTGCCATCGGTCCCGGTAGCGGTCGACCAGCGCCGGGGAATCAGTGAGCAGCTGCACACTCAACGTCAGCAGCTCGTCGAGCGACACCATGTCCTTCGCCCGCAGCGCCTTGGCCAGCGCCTCCGCGGTCGACGGCTCCATCGCCGCCAGGGCGCGCTTCGCCTCCCGCTCCGACAGCGGCTCGAGGGCCGCGAGCAGGTCGGCCTCCTCCGCGATCCGGAACTTCGGGGTCAGCCCGACCGCGCCCGCGTGCTCCCGCAGGATCGACAGGCCCAGAGCGTGGAACGTCGACACCGTCACGGCCTCGGTCACCGGTCCGAGCAGCCCTTCGAGACGCTCCCGCAGCTCCTCCGCGGCCCGCCGGGTGAACGTGATCGCCAGGCACTCCTCCGGATACACGTCCAGCTCGGCACACAGGTACGCGATGCGATGCGTCAACGTGCGGGTCTTGCCGGTGCCCGGACCGGCCACGATCAGCAACGGGCCGCCGGGCGCGGACGCCGCCACCCGCTGCAGCGCGTCGAGCCGGTCGAGCAGGCCGGTGCCGACCTCCTCCATCCCGGCCAGCATCGGCTCGAGCGGCTCATGCGGCGAAGCGGGCGCCGAGATCGGCGGTGGCGGCTCGGGCGCTTCGGCGGGCGCGGGCCGGCGGCGCTTCTGTGGCGCCTTCGGAGTGGCCTCGGCCTTGCGCTGTTTCGGCAGCTGCGGCATCGGTACGTCGAACAGCACGTCCTCCTGGACGCCGCGCGAGCGCAGCTCGTCCGGCGCGAAGAGCTTGATGACGCCGTACTCGCCGTCGTAGCCGGGTGTGCGGCTGACCTCACCACGGCGCAGCCTGGCGATGCCCTCGCCGAGCAGCTCCCCGCCGACGCGGGTGATCTCCTCGACCGGCACCTCGCGCAGGATCGCCAGCTCCGCGCCCAGCTCCGCGACCAGCGAGGTCAGCTGGGTGTCGACGGTCTTGGACTTCGCGCCGACGCCGTGGATCTCGCCGAGGATCTCGTGCAGCTGGATCAGGTGCGTGACCTGCGGGGCGCCGGGCGGCACGTACCCGTCTGGACGGTCGGCGAGCTCCTCGACCCGGTGCAGCACGCCGACGGTCAGCGCCTTGCCGCAGACCGGGCACAGGCCCTCCGCCTCGCGGGTCTGGGCCGGCAGCCAGTTCACGTCGCAGGCGCGGTGCCCGTCGCCGTGATACTTGCCCTCCTCGGGGAAGAACTCGATCGTGCCGGCGAGTCCGTCGCCCGTGCGCAGCGCGTCCCGCACCTTGAAGTAGTCCAGCTCACTGGTCAGCAGCGTCGCCTCGCGGGCCAGCGCCGGCGGGGAGTGCGCGTCGGAGTTGGAGACCAGTCGGTACCGGTCCAGCGACGACACCCGCCAGTTCATCGCGGGGTCGGAGGACAGCCCGGTCTCGACCGCGAAGATGTGCTCGGCGAGGTCGGCGTAGCAGTCGGCGATCGCGTCGAAGCCCGACTTGGAGCCCAGCGCGGAGAACCATGGCGTCCAGATGTGCGCCGGCACCAGAAACCCGTCGGGGCTCGCCTCCAGCGTGATCTCGAGCAGGTCGCGGGAGTCGAGGCCGAGGATCGGCCGGCCGTCGGATCCGAGGTTGCCGATCCTGCCGAGTGCGGTGTTGAAGCGGGCGGCCGCCTCGAAGTCGGGCTGGTAGATCAGGTGGTGGACCTTGCGGGTCCGGTCGCCGCGTTTGTAGATCGTGGAGATCTCGACCGACAGCATGAACCTGACCGGCGCGCCGTCGGCGGCGTTGGACAGCCGGCCGGGCAGACGGCGCAGGATCTCCGTCTCGCGGTCCGGGTGGAGGCGGAACAGGCCCGGCTCCGCCGGGACCAGCGCCTCACGCAGGTGGTCGTGCCAGGCCGGATGGGTGAAGTCGCCGGTGCCGAGCAGCGTGATGCCCTTGCGCCGGGCCCACCAGGTGAGCGTCTCGATGCTGAGGTCGCGACTGCACGCCCGGGAATACTTCGAGTGGATGTGCAGGTCGGCAACGAACGAAGGGTTGGAGACGTTCGAAGGCACGACGCATCCTGTCACACGCCGCCCGGCCAACGCCCGCTACGCGCCGTGCAGCTCGACGACCGAGATGTCCGGCGGTGCCCCGAAGCGCACCGGCGGCCCCCAGAACCCTGCACCACGGGTCACGTAGACCTGCGTGCCGTCGACGTTGCCGAGCCCGGCCACCACCGGCGCCTCCAGACCCACCAGCAGGTTGAACGGCACCATCTGCCCGCCGTGCGTGTGGCCGGACAGCTGCAGGTCGACGCCGTGCTTCGCGGCCTCATGCGCCTGCACCGGCTGGTGAGCGAGCATCACGACCGGCCGGGACGCGTCCCGGCCGTCGAGCGCCTTGCCGAAGTCGGGCCCGTCGCCCACGTCCTCGCCGGACACGTCGTTGACCCCGGCGAGGTCCAGCCCCTGGATGTCGACCCGCTCGTTGCGCAGCACCCGGACGCCGAGCGAGTTGACCTCGTCGACCCACTCCTGATAGCCGGAGAAATACTCGTGGTTGCCCGTCACGAAGAAGCTGCCCTGCCGCGCCCGCAGGTCCTGCAGCGGCTCGGCGGCCGGCCCGAGCTCCGCGACCGACCCGTCGACCAGGTCACCGACGATCGCGACGATGTCCGCCTCGACCGAGTTGATGATCCTGACGATCCGCTCGGTGTGCGACCTGCCCAGCAGCGGCCCGAGGTGGATGTCGGACACCAGCGCGATCTTGAACCCGGCCATGCTCGCCGGCAGCTTCGCCAGGCGGATCGGCACGCGCTTCACCTGCGGCGCGCTCTTCGCCTGCCAGGTGCCGATGCCGACGGCCGCCACCGACAAGACCCCGGCCGTCGCCGCGAGCGACCGCCCGAGCAGCAGCCGCCGCCGCGGATCGAACCGCTCGTCCACCGCGCCCGGCGCGGGCAACGGCTCGGCCGACGACCGAGCCGGCGCGCCGGCCCCGTCATCCACAGCCCGGTTGTCCACAGCCCCGTTGTCCACAACCCCGGCGGTCACGCCTGCTTCCCCGGTCACCGCCGCTGCCGGACCGGCCGGGTTGTCCACAGGTCGATCCACACCGTCCACAGCCCCCTGCACAGGTCGGGGACCTTTGTCCACAGGCCGTGCACCGCTGTCCACAGCGTTATCCACAGCCTGCGCCGCACTGTGCACAGCCGCCGGCGCATCGCTCTGCGGCGCCGGGCGGCGGGTCCAGCGGCGCAGCGCCAGCCGCGGCAGCTCCAGCAGTGCGAGCGTCACCAGCAGGTAGAACATCAGGGCCAGCCACAGGAAGCCCGGCCACGCCAGGATCGGCTGCTGGTGCAGCGGCAGCACCCGGGACCCGACCATCGTCACCGGGATCAGCACCGCGAGCAGCACCACGACCAGCGCGCCGACCCGCCGGCCGCGCCGGGTGGTGACCACGTCCTTGACCAGCCGCTTCCACAGATACCAGTGGATCGCGCCAACCACCAGCAGCACGATGACCAGGAAAAGTGCGATGAACACGTGCTCAGCCGCCCGCGAATGGTGGAAGGACGTCGACGGTCGCCGCCGAGGGCAGGGCCGCGTCGCGGTCCCGCCAGGACGTGCCGTCGACCAGGAACGAACAAGCAGTGATCACCGAGGCCAGCTTCGGCCGGCCGTCGGTCACGGTGGCCACGAGCTCGCCGAGCGTCGCCGCTTCGACCTTCTCCTCGGCCAAGCCGGCGGCCGCCCGGGCCCCGGCGAAGTAACGGACAAGCAGCACGTCGGTCATCCCCCGATCCCGGCCGCGTCGAAGGCGGCGTGCCCCCCGGCGGAACAGTCCACGAGCAGCACGGCGGTCATCCCCCAGACCTCGGCGGTGCCGGAACCAGAGCGGCTCCCGGCAGAACAGCGAACCAGCAGCACCGAGGTCATCCCCGGTCCCCGGCGAGGAGCACCGCGCTCATTCCCCGAAATCCGGCCACGACGCCGAAGTCAGCGCGCCCTCCGGTGGAACAGTGCACGACCAGCACGACGGTCATCCCGCGATCCAGGCCGCGACGCCAGAGGCCGTGACACCAAAAGCCGCGTCGCCCCGGGCGGAACAGCGCACGAGCAGCACCGCGCTCATCCCCCGATCGCCGACATGGGACGCGCGGGCTGCAGGAACTTCGGGTCGTCGATGCCGTGCCCGGCCGGCTTCGCCCACATCGCCTTGCGCCACAGGTCGGCCAGCTCGCCGTCGGTCGCCCCGGACCGCATCGCGCCGCGCAGGTCGGTCTCGTCCTGGCTGAACAGGCACGAGCGCACCGCCCCGTCGGCGGTCAGCCGGGTGCGGTCGCAAGCGCCGCAGAAAGGCTGCGACACGCTCGCGATCACGCCGACCCGCGCGGGCCCGCCGCCGACCGCGGTGTGCCCCTCGACCAGCCACGTCTCGGCGGGCGCCCCACCGCGCGACACAGGATCGGGCCGCAGGTCGAAGGCCGAGCGCAACCGGCCGAGGATCTCCTCGCCGGTCACCATCTCCTCGCGCCGCCAGGTGTGCCCGGCGTCGAGTGGCATCTGCTCGATGAACCGCAGCTCATAGCCGTGCTCGAGGGCGAACCGCAGGAGCGGCACCGCCTCGTCGTCATTGACCCCGCGCAGCAGGACCGCATTCATCTTCACCGGCAGCAGCCCGGCCGCCGCCGACGCGGCGAGTCCGGCGAGCACGTCGGCGTGCCGGTCGCGGCGGGTCAGGGTCTGGAAGCGGGCGGGGTCGACGGTGTCCAGCGAGACGTTGACCCGGTCGAGCCCCGCCTCGGCGAGCGTCCCGGCGAGGCGGGCCAGGCCGACCCCGTTGGTCGTCAGCATGGTGCTCGGGCGCGGCGAGAGTGCGGCGATGGCCCGCACGATCCCGGGCAGCCCCCGGCGCAGCAGCGGCTCGCCGCCGGTGAAGCGGACCTCGGTCACGCCGAGATGGGCGACCGCGACCCCGATCAGCCGGACGACCTCGTCGTCGGTGAGCAGCGTCGGGCTCGGCAGCCAGTCGAGCCCCTCGGCGGGCATGCAATAGGTGCAGCGCAGGTTGCACCGGTCGGTCAGCGACACCCGCAGGTCGGTCGCCACGCGGCCATGACGGTCGGAAAGACCGGCACCGGGTGGCTCCGAAGGCGTCATGCCCGAAACGGTACCCCAGCGCCATGACAACTCAGAGAGCTCGCAGTGTGGAGCGCACCGACTCCCGATACGAGGCCCCGAACAGGGCGGTGTGCACCAGCAGGAGGTACAGCCGGTGCAGCGCCACCCGGTCCTGCCACCCGTCCTGCAGCGGCCACGCCTCGCGGTACGCGGCCAGGATCCGGTCGAGGTGCGGCGCGCCTCCCCACAGTCCGAGCAGCGCCAGGTCGGTCTCCCGGTGCCCGCCGTGCGCGGCCGGGTCGACGAGCCAGCCGTTGCCGGAGCGGTCCCACAGCACGTTGCCGGGCCACAGGTCACCGTGGATGCGGGAGGGGGGTTCGTCGCCGCCGTACGTCTCGATGCCCTCGATGACCCGCTCGACTCCGGTGGCATCGGAGCCGGTGAGCGCGCCGTTGTCGATCGAGGTGCGCAGGAAGGGCAGCAGCCGCCGCTGCGCGAACCAGGGCGCCCACGGCCCGTCCGAGGGGTCGTTGGGCAGCGGCGCGGTGCCGATGTATCCGGTCCAGGTCGCGCCGAACGCCGCGGCGCCGGTCCGGTGCATCGCCGCCAGCTGCCGCCCGAGCCGGGAGGCGCCTTCGGGGGTCGCTTCGCCGTGGTCGATCCACTCCAGGGCGAGCATCGAGGGCAGTTCGGCGATCACGACAGGTACCGACACCGTGTCCGACGATCGAAGCCACCGCAGGCCCGCCGCCTCGGTGGCGAAGAACCCCGCGGGCGGGTCCTCGAGGGACTTGCAGAAGATCGAGCTGCCGTCGTCGAGCGTGAGCCGTTGCGCCGTGCAGATGGACCCGCCCGGCACCGGCGTCTCCCGGATCCGCTGATGCTGGATGAACATCGGCAGCTGAGCCGGATGCTCCTTCAGGTACTCCAGGTCCATCAGCGTCGCCTCTGCATGAAGGGAAGGTGGGTCGCGGCCAGCGCCGGCGGCACGAGCGCCCCGGCCACCAGGCTCAACAGGCTCAGCACCCGGTCGGTCGTGCCCATGTGCCCGGCGTGCAGCGCGTGATAGCCGAAGTGCAGCGTGCCGAAGACCGCCGTGGCCGCCCCGGCCAGCCAGCTGATGGCGGGCCGGTCGAGCACGGCCGCGGTGCCGCACAGCACCGCGATCATGAGCATCGTGGCGCCCAGGTCGACGATCAGGTGCTGGTTGTACGGCGGATACGCGGCCGTCCAGTGCAGTCCGAGCCCCGGAAATGTGGCAAAAAACCCGTGTGGCGCCAGAACCGCCCAAAACCCCCACACCGCATTTATAGCGGCAATGGCGAAAAATCCGAATCGGCGGCTAGCGGGCAGCAGCGCGGAGAGCGTCACGCGCGTCATCGTACGAGCGCAGCACCCCACGCATCGGTGCCACGATGTGCACGTCCGCCACCTCGGCGATCGCGCCCCGCAGCCGCCGGTCGGCGCGCGCCTTCGCCCGGCGGGCGGCGAGACCGACGATGGGGCGGACGACGATCGACAGCAGCACCCCGAAGAGCAGCCCGCCGGCGAGCAGGGTGGTCGGCAGCGGCAGCCGGCCGACGTGCGGCGCGGTGACGTCCGGCAGTCCGAGGAACGCGAAGACCGCCCGCACCGCCAGCCACAGCAGCCCGACCAGCGCAGTCGCGGCGCCGAGCCACTGCAGCGCCCCCACCAGCCGCCACCAGAACGGCCGGCGGGTCATGCCGAGGTCGGCCGAGGCGACCGCGACGTCGAGCGCGTCGGGCACGTCGTCGAGGTGGGAGCGGGAGGCGGCGGTGACCGCGGCCGGCCACGGCTCCGGCAGTCCGGCGGACGCCTGCTCCGCGACCTCCCGGGACGCGAGCGCCACCGCGGCCTTCTGGGCGGCGGTGCTTTCCGGGAGTGAGGATGCGGCAGGTGTACTGCCCACAGGCTGATCAAGATGAAGCCGCCGCAACGGGTCGGGGCGCAGTTTGCGGACCCATCGGGCGACCGGCCAACCAAGGACGCCGGTGGCCCGGTGCCGGTAGGTGCGCTCCGTCGCGGTGACGACGATCGGGACCCCGGCCGCGACCGCGAGCGAGTCGGCGAGCCGGTCGACCGCGGCGGCCTGGATGCGATCGCCGCGCACCTCGGCGGCGACCAGCGGCTCCAGCTCGCCGACCGCGCCCTGCACGTCGCCGGCGAGCCGCTGCAGGAAGGCCTGCCGCTGCTCCACCGTGCGCTCCAGCGTGGCCCGCAGCGTGTCGAGCCCCGGCTGGCCCTTCGCGGACGTCGCGAACGCGGGCACCCCGCCGAGCCCGTCCGCTTCCAGCAGCCGGCGCAGGTCGGCGACGAGCCGCTCGCTGTCGCCCCGGTTGAGCCGGTCGGCCTGGTTGAGCACGACGACGGTCACGTCCCGGTGCCGCTGGAACTGCGACAGATACTGCTGGTGGACGACCCGGTCCGCGTACTTCTGCGGGTCGAGCACCCACACCACCAGGTCGACCAGGCGCAGCAGCCGGTCGACCTCGAGCCGGTGCCGGGCCTCGATCGAGTCGAAGTCGGGCAGGTCGAGCAGGACCAGGCCGCGCAGGCCGGCCTCGTCGTCGCCGTCGAGCGCGCTCTCCCTGGTGAAGCGCCGGTTGGGCGGCACACCGAGCCAGTCGAGCAGCGGGCCCGCGCCCTGCGCGCCCCACACGCAGGCGTGCGCGACGCCGGTCGTCGGGCGGCGCACCCCGACCCGCGACAGCTGGAAGCGGCACAGCGCGTTGAAGAGGCTGGACTTGCCGCTGCCGGTGGCCCCCGCGAGGGCGACGACGGTGTGCGCGCGGGACAGCGCGAGCCGCTCGCCCGCCCGGTCGATGACGGTGCGGGCCGTGACCAGCTGGGCGTCCGGCACGTGGTCCTCTGCCGCCTGTACGAACCGGCGCAGCGCCTCCACCCGGTCGGCCAGGCGATCGGCGTCCACCGCGCCGCCCTGCCGGGGGATCACCTGCTTGATCTTGTCCACGAGACTCATCCCGTCGCCTCCGCTGCGCTCCGGCGCTCACGATGAGCAGGCACTCCGCCGCGCTCCTGACTGCTCACTGCGGCTCCAGCCGGACGTCGGCACGGGCGAGTTGCACCGCGGTGCTGGCGGCGCGCAGCCTGCCCGCGAAGTCGTCGTCGATCCCTGCGCCGGCCAGCGCGCTACGGTAGCGCCCCGCCTCCTCGTCGAAGAGGGCGGCGACCCGCTCCAGCAGATCCTGCCTGGCCCGCTCGGCGAGCGACCGCACCGCCTGGTCGCCGAAGATCGCCTCCAGGACCTTCTGCGCGGTGACGGTGGTGCCGCCGGCGACCACGATCTCCAGGCCGGTCGGGATGAAGGCGGTGGCGGCGAAGACCGAGACCATCACCAGCAGCCCGGTCGCGTTGACCGCATAGGCGCTGGCCCGGGCGATGACCCGCTTGTCGCCCGCCTCGGTGCGCACCAGGTCGAGGACCGAGCGCTGCCAGTCGCGGGTGAGCCGGGAGATCCGCTCGTCGAGGTCGTCGGAGGGGTGGGTCAGGTTGGGCGCGGCGGCCAGCAGCGCGGCGCCGGCGGGGTGCGCCTTCCAGGCGAGGCCCGCCCGCTCGGCGGCGTCGGTCGCGGCGCCCTTGAGCAGGATCGCCAGGCCGGAGCCGATCGCCTCCTTGAAGCGCTCGCCGGGCGCCGGCCGGCCGGTGATCGCGGCGACGATCCGGTCCCGGGCCCTCCCGACGCGGGCCTGCAGCGCGCGCATGATGTCGCCGGTGCCGACGAGCTCCTGCCAGCGGGCGAGCACCTCGCCGCGCAGCAGCGCGCCGTCGTGGATGCCCTGCTCCACCGAGGAGGTGGCGGCCCGGTAGGACCCGCGGACGGCGTCGTCGAGCGCCTTGCCGGCGGTGACCTGGTCCTCGGCCGCCGCGGCGAGCACGCCCACGTCCATGGTCAGCGCGTCGACGGCGCCGCCGACGGTCTGGCGGACCACCGCGGCGCGGGCCTCGGCGGAGCGGGCCAGCTTGCCGAACCAGTCCCGCAGCGGTGCGACCTGCGTCTCGCTGAGCAGCCCCTGACTGTCGAGCCGGGCCTCGGGCAGGATGAACAGCGGCACCCCGCCGAGCTCCTGCGCCTCCAGCATGGCGGTCAGGTGCGGGCCGATCTCGTCGGCCGCGCCGCCGCCGGGCACCCGGTCGAGCACCAGCGCGATGGCGGTGCCCCGGCTGCGGGCCGTGCGCAGCATCCCCCACGGGACGGCGTCGGCGTAGCGGGCGGCGGTGGTGACGAAGAGCCAGAGGTCGGCGGCGGCGAGCAGCTGCGAGGCGAGCTGCCGGTTGGCGTCCACGACGGAGTCGATGTCGGGCGCGTCGAGCAGCGCCAGCCCGGCGGTCAGCGCCTGGGCGGACACCACCTGCAGGGTGCCGGTGTCGCTGCTCGCGCCGCTGGTGCGCATGAGCGACGGCAGCACGTTGGCCTTGGAGAACCAGGACATGTCGGTGGGGTGGCAGACCAGGACCGGCGCGCGGGTGGTGGGCCGCAGCACGCCCGCCGGGCTGACCGGGGTGCGGATCAGGCTGTTGACCAGGGTCGACTTGCCGGCGCCGGTCGAGCCGCCGACGACCACCAGCAGCGGCGCGTCGAGCCGGTCGAGCCGGGGCAGCAGATAGTCGTCGAGCTGGTCGACCATGGCGGCGGCGACCGCCGTGGCCCGCTCGGCGCTGGGCAGCGGCAGCGCGAAGCTGGTCGCCTTGCCGAGGTCGCGCAGATCGACCAGCGCGGTGACGAGGTCGGCGACGGGGGACCGCTCCGGCTCCCGGGCGCGCGGGGGCCGACCGGTGGACGGGCCATCAGCTGAAGGGCTGGCGGCCGCCGACCGGGCGGACACCGACTCGCCCTGTGTGGTCACGGGTAAAGCGTGCACGATGTCGCTGTCCAGCGCCATGCAATGGCCGTAAGCATCGATGTCACCCAGCGCAATCTCACCCAGGACCTACCACAGGAACCCTCGCGGGTGTGACAAGTTGCGCCGAGGTCACTCAAGGTTGGACTTGACGATCGAGACTTGCGTGGCACTATTGAGTGACAGTCACTCAACTTCGCAGCCGGGCGCTTCGCACCGACTGCCTCCTGGAGGTCAAGCAGCTATGGCACGTGCGGTCGGCATCGACCTCGGAACCACCAACTCGGTGGTCAGTGTCCTGGAGGGCGGCGAGCCCAGCGTCATCGCCAACGCCGAAGGTGCGCGCACGACGCCGTCCATCGTCGCCTTCGCCCGCAACGGCGAGGTGCTGGTGGGCGAGGTCGCCAAGCGCCAGGCGGTCACCAACCCGGACAGGACCATCCGCTCCGTCAAGCGTGAGATGGGCACCAACTGGGCCATTGACATCGACAGCAAGAAGTACACCCCGCAGGAGATCTCCGCGCGGGTGCTGATGAAGCTCAAGCGCGACGCCGAGGCCTACCTGGGCGAGCAGATCACCGACGCGGTCATCACCGTGCCGGCATATTTCAACGACTCGCAGCGCACCGCCACGAAGGAGGCCGGCGAGATCGCCGGCTTCAACGTGCTGCGCATCGTCAACGAGCCGACCGCGGCCGCCCTGGCCTATGGCCTGGACAAGGGCCCGAAGGAGCAGACCGTCCTGGTCTTCGACCTCGGCGGTGGCACGTTCGACGTGTCGGTCCTGGAGCTCGCCGAGGGCGTCGTCGAGGTCAAGTCGACCTCCGGTGACAACCACCTCGGTGGCGACGACTGGGACGAGCGGGTCATCGACCACCTGGTCAAGACCTTCCGCGGCCAGCATGGCATCGACCTGTCCGCCGACAAGATGGCGATGCAGCGGCTGCGCGAGGCCTCCGAGAAGGCCAAGATCGAGCTGTCGGCCGCCACCACCACCTCGATCAACCTGCCCTACATCACCGCCGGCGCCGACGGCCCGCTGCACCTGGACACCCAGCTGTCGCGCGCCGAGTTCCAGCGGATGACGCAGGACCTGCTCGACCGCACCAAGGTGCCGTTCGAGAGCGCGATCCGCGACGCCGGTATCAAGGTCGGCGCGCTCGACCACGTGATCCTCGTCGGTGGCTCGACCCGTATGCCGGCCGTGACCGAGCTGGTCAAGCAGCTCACCGGCAAGGACCCCAACAAGGGCGTCAACCCGGACGAGGTCGTCGCCGTCGGCGCCGCCCTGCAGGCCGGTGTCCTCAAGGGCGAGGTCAAGGACGTCCTGCTGCTCGATGTCACCCCGCTGTCGCTGGGCATCGAGACCAAGGGCGGCATCATGCACAAGCTGGTCGAGCGCAACACGACCATCCCGACCAAGCGCTCCGAGGTCTACACCACCGCCGACGACAACCAGCCGTCGGTGCTCATCCAGGTCTTCCAGGGTGAGCGGGAGATGGCCTCGGGCAACAAGCGCCTCGGCACCTTCGAGCTGACCGGCCTGCCGCCGGCGCCGCGTGGCGTGCCGCAGATCGAGGTCACCTTCGACATCGACGCCAACGGCATCGTGCACGTGTCCGCCAAGGACCTCGGCACGGGCAAGGAGCAGTCGATGACGATCACCGGCGGCTCCGCGCTGCCGAAGGACGACATCGAGCGGATGATGCGCGACGCGCAGGACCACGCCGACGACGACAAGCGTCGCCGCGAGGACGCCGAGACCCGCAACCTGGCCGAGGCGCTGCAGTGGCAGACCGAGAAGTTCCTCGCCGAGAGCGGCGACAAGATCCCGGCCGACGCCAAGGACCAGATGAACGAGGCGCTGGGCGACCTGCGCAGCGCGCTGGGCGGCAACGACACCGAGCGGATCAAGGCGGCGCACGAGAAGCTGGCGCAGGTCTCGCAGCAGGCCGGCAGCGCGCTCTATGAGCAGCAGCGGCAGCAGAGCGCCGGTGGCGAGGCCCCCGGTGCCGGGTTCGCCGGCGGCGACACGGCCGGCGCGCAGGCCGGTGCCGCGGGCAATGGCCCGGATGACGTCGTCGACGCCGAGATCATCGACGAGGACAACAAGAAGTGACCGACGAAGCCCGCGCCGCCGGCCCGGAAGGGCCGGCGGAGCGCGTTGTGATCAAGGACAAGCGGAAGGTGTCGGCCAACGGCAAGCCGGCCGACACGACTGACGCCGGACACACCGCGGAGGAGGCCGACGTGGAGGTCGAGGAGACCGAGACCGTAGCCGAGCAGGCCGGGGTAGCAACTGAAGAGGAGCCGGTCGAGGGCGAGATCGTGGACGAGGCGTTCACGGTCCACGCGCCCTCGAGCGGGGCGCCGGGCGAGGCGGCCGCGCAGGGCACCACCGACGACGCGCACCAGCACGGCCTCGGCGCCGAGCTGGCCGCGCTGCGCACCGACCTCGAAGAGCGCACCCGGGACCTGCAGCGGGTCACCGCCGAATACGCCAACTACCGCAAGCGGGTCGACCGCGACCGGTCGCTGGTGGTGGAGCAGGCCAGCGCCAACGTGCTCGGCGCCCTGCTGCCCGTGCTCGACGACCTCGACCGGGCCCGTGACCACGGCGACCTGGTCGGGCCGTTCGGCGCGGTCGCGGAGCAGCTCAACGCGGCGCTGACCAAGTTCGGGCTGACCGTGTTCGGGGCCAAGGGCGACCCGTTCGACCCGACCCGTCACGAGGCGGTGGCCCACCTGACCTCGGCCGAGGTGACCGAGCCGACCTGCATCGACGTGATGCGGCGCGGCTATCTCCTCGGCGAGCGGCTGCTGCGACCGGCTCTGGTCGCCGTTGCCGACCCGGAGTAAGAGACGCCTGGAGGAGGTGGCGCAATGAGTTCGAAGGACTGGTTGGAAAAGGATTTCTACGCGGTTCTGGGCGTCACCAAATCCGCTTCCACCGACGAGATCAAGAAGGCGTATCGCAAGCTCGCGCGCGAGCTGCACCCCGACCGCAACCCCAACAACGCGGCGGCCGAGGAGCGGTTCAAGGCGGTGTCGGAGGCATATGACGTGCTGTCCGACACCGGCCGGCGCAAGGAATACGACGAGATGCGGTCGCTCTTCAGCGCGGGTGCGTTCCGGCGCAACGCGCGGGCCGGCAACCACGGGGCCGGTCCCGGCTTCGACTTCTCCGACCTGTTCGCCAATGGCGCGCAGGGCGGCGGGGCGGGCCCCGGTGCCGGTGTCGGTGGCGACCGCCGCTTCGGCGGCGCGGGTTTCTCGGACCTGTTCAGCTCGATCTTCTCCGGTGGCGGCGGGGCCGGCGCGGGTGGGCCGGGCGCGGCCCCCGGACGCCGTGGCCGCGGCCGCGACGTCGAGACCGAGGTGGTCCTCAACTTCGCCGACGCGGTGCAGGGCGCGACGCTGCCGATCACGCTGCGCACGCCCGGCACCTGCGAGACCTGCCACGGCAACGGTGCGGCTCCCGGCTCCACGCCGCGGACCTGCCCCAACTGCCGCGGCCAGGGCGTGGTCAGCAGTAACCAGGGCTCGTTCAGCTTCACCGAGCCGTGCCGCGAGTGCCAGGGCGTGGGCACGATCGTCGACGAGAAATGCCCGGAGTGCGTGGGCAGCGGCGGCGTGACCAAGACCCGCACGATCAACGTGCGCATCCCCGCCGGGGTCGCCGAGGGTCAGCGGATCCGGTTGAGCGGTCGCGGCGAGCCGGGCACGCGTGGCGGCGCGGCCGGCGACCTGTTCGTGTTGATCAGGGTGCGTCCCGACTCGGTGTTCGGCCGCAGCGGCGACGATCTGACCCTGACGGTGCCGGTGTCCTTCGCGGAGGCGGCGCTCGGCGCCGACCTGCGGGTGCCGACCCTCGACGCGGCCGTGACGCTGCGGGTGCCCCCGGGCACGCCGAGCGGGCGGACGCTGCGGGTGCGCGGCAAGGGGGTCGCCCGGCGCGACGGGAAGGTCGGCGACCTGCTCGTCACGATCGACGTCCACGTGCCGGCGGAGCTGTCCGAGGCCGCCCGGCAGGCACTGTCCGACTACGCGGCCGCGGCGCCGCCGGCTCCGAGGGAGCGGCTCGACGCGATCGCACGGGAGCGCAGCAGCTATGAACGATGAGGGAGCACGTCGCACAGGAGCGCCGCAGTCATGACCGGTGACCAGGCACATCGCATGGGAGCGCAGCAGCCATGAAGGATGAGGAGCACGAGATCTTCATCAGCTTCGAGGCGGTCTCCGACGCCAAGGTGCTGATCATCTCGATCGCGGCCCGGCTGGCCGGGATGCATCCGCAGACCCTGCGGCAGTATGACCGCATGGGGCTGGTGCAGCCCGGCCGGACCTCCGGCGGCGGCCGTCGCTACAGCGAGCGTGACGTGGCCCTGCTGCGCGAGGTGCAGCGGCTCAGCCAGGAGGAAGGCGTCAACCTCGCCGGTATCAAACGGATCATCGAGCTCGAGGGTCTCGTCGGCGACCTGCGCCAGCGCGTCGCGGACCTGGAGGACGAGCTGATCCGCACCCGGCACCGGCTGGCGCAGGTGGAAGCGGCCGGTTTCCCGCGCCGTGACCTGGTGCCGACCCATCAGCACCCGACCGCGCTCGTGGTGTGGCGGCCGACCCAGAAATAGGCGTTTGCCCCGGCGCGCCATGGGGAATCAGGTGCGCAGGGAATGGTGTGGTCATCCGGAGGGCTGACCGGATGCTCGCAGGGTGTGGTCAAGTCGAGAGGGCGCCGTCACTGACGGCGCCCTCTCAGCTGATTCTGCGTGGTGAGCGGGTCAGGCCGCCCTCGCACCAGTCGTGATATTCGAAGAGCTCCGGCCGGGCCAGCAGCATCCGGGCGTTGTGCGCCCAGGTGGTCAGCAGCTCGTCCCCGTGCTCCTCGGCCTGCTCGACAAACTTGCGGAGCCGCCGCTTCGGGTGCGCGCGGAAGTGCGTGCGGATCCCGTCGGCGGCGTAGATGTACAGGCAGTGCAGCGCGAACCGGCGGGCCGGGCACGCCGGGTCCATCGCCAGGTCGAACAGTGTGCCGATCAGTCGGTCGCCGGCGACCAGGAGATCCCAGTCGGGCGGCATGGTCTGCAGCACCGACGCATCGGGGTGGTAGGCCCACGCACGCAGCTCTGCTGGAGTAGGGTCGACCGGATTCGCAAAGCCTCGGAATCCCGCTTGTTGCACGCTCACCGTCAGCTCCCGTGGCCAGCGGGTATGTGATCGCCAGAGGTTCTGGAGTCGGCGACAACTTAGCCCGCCACCTGGCGACTGCGGAAGAGCCGAAGGGACCGCTTACTCTCCGGATACCGCCATACGGGTGGCTTTAAGGTGATAAGTCCCTCGGGATCTGGGCTATATCAATGGCTTCCCGGCTGGGTCTACAGTGTCGTCGTGAGCACGGACCATCGCGGCATGCGCATTTCCGACGCGGAGCGCGAGCGTGTGGTTGCCCAGCTGAACACGGCGGTCTCCGAAGGTCGGCTCACCCTCGCGGAGTTCGAGGAGCGCGTCGACGGGGTCCTGCGGTCGCGCACGTTCGGCGAGATCGAGCCGTATGTGATGGACCTGCCGGTGCAGCAGATCACGGCGCCCAAGGCCGTCGAGATCCGTAACCGTTCGTCGTCGCTGAAGCGCCAGGGCCGCTGGACGGTCCCCCGCGTGCTGTCGATCACGACCAGATCCGGTTCCGTGAAGATCGACTTCACCGAGGCGATCTTCGCTACGACCGTCGTGGACGTCACGCTCGACGCGCAGTCCAGCTCGGTCGAGCTCGTCCTCCCCGCGGGCGCCGCCGCCGACCTCGATGGCATCGACGCCGACGCGAGCAACGTGCGGTCGCGGGTCGAGCCGTCGGGCCAGGGGATCACCTTCCACATCGCCGGCCAGGTCAGGAGGAGCAGCGTCAAGGTGCGCTATCAGCGGAGATTCTGGCGGTGGCGCTGGTGAGGCGGCGCGCGCTCGCCTCCGCTCTCGCCCTCACGCTGACCATGACGCTGACCGCCGGGTCCTGCAAGCCCGACGAGGAGCCGGTGGCGGAGCCCACCTCGGACGTGTCATACCAGGAAGAGCCGCCGCCCGCGCCGCCCGGTCCGGAGGACCCGCGCAACCGGATGTCGGTGGTCCAGGTGCCGAAGGGCACCTCACCGCGCGCGGTCGAGTTCGCCGACGCCGACACCGGCTATGCCCTCTTCAGCTCGTGCGTCAGCGGCCAGGCCTGCCAGGTCGGCCTGGTCATCACCCTGGACGGCGGCCAGTCGTGGGTGCCCCGCAAGGTGCCCTTCGACGACGCCACCGAGGTCGAGATGCGCCTCGGCCGGGGCAACGTGCTGCTGCTGCGCACGGTGCCCGGCGGCTGGTATGTCTCCCGCGACACCGGCCACACCTTCAAGCAGTTCCCGATCCTGCCCCCGCCGCCGGAGCTCAACCTCACCGAGCCGCGCTTCAGCATCGGCTGCCTCGACGGCTCGGTCGACTGCGCGGCCCGGCAGCCGATGGAGGTCACCGACGAGGGCAAGCGGGTGGCGCTGCCCAGCCAGCCCGCCGGCAACCAGCGCTTCACGAGCCTGGTCGCGCAGGCGGACGGCAAGCTGTGGCTGACCGCGCAGTCCGTCGAGACCTCCGGCTCCGCGCCACCGACGATCACGGTCGCGGTCTGGAGCAGCGCCGATCACGGCCGCACCTGGCGGGCCGAAGGCTCGGCCCGGCTGCCGCAGCACAGCGGCGTCGAGCCGCACGTGGTGGTGGCCCCCGACGGCTCCGACGTGTGGCTCGCCGGCAACCAGTTCGCCGCCCGCCGTAACGCGGGTGGGGCGTGGGTCGAGGCCAGCGCGATGCGCGAGATCGCGGATGTGTACAGCGCCGAGGTCCTGCCCGGAGGCACCCTGCTCGCGGCCACCGGCCAGGGCGTCCTGATGATCGACGAGGACCGGCGCGCCCGCGACCAGGGCGGCCGGCTGGTCTTCCGGCTCCGCAGGCTCTCGGAAACGATGATCCTCGGCTATCCGGCGCAGCAGTCGGGTGAGGTGTGGCTGTGCGAGGTGAAAGACAAGATTTGTGAGTGGTCGAGGGTCGCTGTCTCTGCGCGATAAGACTTGAGTGGAATAGACTCAACCTCGGGAGCGTCGTACCTGGTGCACAGGTATGGACCGGAACGAGGAGCCGATGAACGCCGAACGACTGACCACCAAGAGTCGCGAGGTCATCAAGGCCGCCGTTGACGCGGCGAGCCAGCGCGGACACGCGACCGTCGAACCATGGCACCTGCTGCTGGCGCTGCTGGACACCGGCGGCTCGACCGCCGCGGGCCTGCTGCGCGCCGTGGGGGCCAACCCAGCCGACATCCGCCGCGCGGCGCTGCACGCCGTCGACAGACTGCCCAGCGCCAAGGGTTCCAGTGTCGTCGAGCCCAATGTCGCCCGCGAGTTCGCCAACGCGATCGCGGCCGCGGAGCAGATCGCCCGCCCGCTCGGCGACGAATACACCTCGACCGAGCACCTGCTGGCGGGCCTCGCCCGCGTCGGCGGCGCGGTCGCCACCCGCCTCAAGGACTCCGGGGCCACCGAGCAGACGCTCGTCGCCGCGTTCCCGCAGGTCCGCGGCGGTGACCGGCGCGTCACGACGGCCGACCCGGAGCAGACCTTCCAGGCGCTGGAGAAGTATGGCGTCGACCTCACCCAGGCCGCCCGCGACGGCAAGATCGACCCGGTCATCGGCCGGGACTCCGAGATCCGCCGGGTGATCCAGGTGCTGTCGCGCCGCACCAAGAACAACCCCGTGCTGATCGGCGAGCCCGGCGTCGGCAAGACCGCGATCGTCGAGGGCCTCGCCCAGCGGATCGTGGCCGGCGACGTGCCCGAGTCGCTGCGCGACAAGCGCCTGGTCAGCCTCGACCTGGCGGCCATGGTCGCCGGCGCGCAGTATCGCGGCCAGTTCGAGGAGCGGCTCAAGTCCGTCCTGGAGGAGATCAAGAGCTCCGACGGGCAGGTCATCACTTTCCTCGACGAGCTGCACACGATCGTCGGCGCCGGCAAGGGCGAGGGCTCCATGGACGCGGGCAACATGCTCAAGCCCATGCTGGCCCGCGGCGAGCTTCGGATGGTCGGCGCGACCACCCTCGACGAGTATCGCGAGCACATCGAGAAGGACCCGGCACTGGAGCGCCGCTTCCAGCCCGTCGTGGTCGGCGAGCCCTCGATCGAGGACACCATCGGCATCCTGCGCGGCCTCAAGGAGCGCTACGAGGTGCACCACGGCGTGCGGATCACGGACGCGGCCCTGGTCGCGGCGGCGACGCTCTCCGACCGGTATATCGCCGACCGCTTCCTGCCGGACAAGGCCATCGACCTGGTCGACGAGTCCGCGTCCCGGCTGCGGATGGAGATCGACTCGCGGCCCGTCGAGGTCGACGAGGTCGAGCGGATCGTGCGCCGACTGGAGATCGAGGAGATGGCGCTGGCGAAGGAGCCCGACGCCGCCTCCGCGGAGCGGTTGCAGCGGCTGCGCGCCGAGCTGGCCGACCGCCGCGAGCACCTGACCGCCCTGACCGAGCGCTGGCAGAACGAGAAGCAGCACATCTCCGCCGTCTCCACGATCAAGGAGCAGCTGGAGCAGCTGCGCGGCGAGGCCGATCGCGCCGAGCGCGACCTCGACCTCGCGAAGGCGTCCGAGCTGCGGTATGGGCGGATCCGCGACCTCGAGCAGGAGCTGCGCACCGCGGAGGTGGAGCTCGAGGAGCTGCAGTTGTCCGGGTCGATGCTGAAGGAGGAGGTCGGCGCCGACGACATCGCCGCGGTGGTCGCCTCGTGGACCGGCATCCCCGCCGGCCGCCTCATGGAGGGCGAGACGGCGAAGCTGTTGCGGATGGAGGAGTCGCTGCGCAGCCGGGTCGTCGGGCAGGAGGCCGCGGTGCAGGCCGTCTCCGACGCGGTGCGCCGCGCCCGCGCCGGGATCGCCGACCCCGACCGCCCCACGGGCAGCTTCCTCTTCCTCGGCCCGACCGGCGTCGGCAAGACCGAGCTGGCCAAGGCGCTCGCGGAGTTCCTCTTCGACGACGAGCGCGCCATGGTCCGCATCGACATGAGCGAGTATGGCGAGAAGCACACGGTCGCCCGGCTCGTCGGCGCGCCGCCCGGATACGTGGGCTACGAGGAGGGCGGCCAGCTCACCGAGGCGGTCCGCCGCCGGCCCTATTCGGTGGTGCTGCTCGACGAGGTCGAGAAGGCGCACCCCGACGTGTTCGACGTGCTGCTGGCGGTGCTCGACGACGGCCGGCTCACCGACGGGCAGGGCCGCACGGTCGACTTCCGCAACGCCATCCTCATCCTGACCTCCAACCTGGGCTCCGAGGTGCTCGCGGACGACCCGACGCTGACCGCGGAGCAGCGGCGCGACGCCGTGATCGCCTCGGTGCGGGGTCACTTCAAGCCCGAGTTCGTCAACCGGCTCGACGACATGGTCGTGTTCGACGCCCTGTCGCCCGCCGACCTGCGCCTGATCGTCGACATCCAGCTGCAGGCCCTCGGCCGGCGCCTGGCGGAGCGGCGGCTGACGCTCGACGTCACCGACGCGGCACGTGACTGGCTCGCCAGTCTTGGGTATGACTCGGTGTATGGCGCCCGACCCCTGCGGCGCCTGGTCCAGACGTCGATCGGCGACCAACTCGCCAAGGCGCTGCTGGCCGGCACGATCCGCGACGGCGACCGCGTCGTGGTGGACCTGGCGGACGACAAGAAGGCGCTCGCTGTCAGCGCCGGATAGGGACGTGGGCGATGCTGTGGAAGAAGAGCGGTGCGTTCGATGAGGAATTGCGCCAGCTCGCCGACGCCGAGACATTGGCGTTCGGCGGGGTCGGCATCGCCGGCACGGTCCTGCCGGCCACCAAGGCGTATTTCGCGGTCGAGGAGGGCCTGCGCCAGCACGGTGCCGAGCTGCGGCCCAAGCTGGAGCGGCTCCTCGACCACGCCAAGCCGGCCGGCCGGCTCTACGCGGCCGAGCTGCTGACCCACATCGACGCCGACGCGGGCCGGGCCGCCTGGCAGCACCTTGCCAGGCAGGACGCCGAGGTGACGACCTTCAGCGGCTGCATGATGGGCAGCACCACGCTCGCCCGCTACGCGCAAGATCGGCTCAACACGTGAGCCCTGGTCCTGCGCCAACACCCCGACGTCGATACGGTTGATCCTCAAGGTTTCCTGGGAGGAGATCCGATGGCATTCGCCGACCCAGCGTCTGGGCCGCGTGCCCGACCGTCCACCGTCAACCTGGCCGTCTACCTGCTCTACGCGGCGGCCGCGATCGAACTGATCAACGTCATCATCGGCCTTGTGTATTCCGGCAAGCTCACCGAGGGTGCGAAGAAGGCCGTGGCCGGCACGTCCCAGGAGGGTGCGGCCGACAACCAGTCCCTCAACGGGACGATCAGCCTTGTCGTCGGGGTGCTGCTCATCGCCCTGTTCGTCGTGCTGGCGATCTACGTCGGCAAGGGCAAGCAGATCGCCCGCATCCTCACCTGGGTCCTCGGCGGGCTCGCGACGTGCTGCACGGCCGGCATCTTCGGCCTGGCCTTCGTCGGCGAGGCCGGCTGGGAGCAGCTGCGCAAGGACGACCCGACGCTGCCGACCTACGACGAGTACAACAAGCTGATCTACTCCGAGGTCCCGGGCTGGTATCAGCCGGTGACCACGCTGCTCGGAGTGCTGCTGATCCTGGCGATCCTGGGTGCCATCGTGCTGCTCGCGCTGCCGGCGTCGCACCCGTACTTCCGCAAGGTCGAACCGCAGTGGGAGCCGCCGGTGCCCGGCGCTTCCGGTGACCCCGGCTACCCGCCGCCGCCCGTCGACGGCCCGCCGCACCAGCCGCCGCCGGCACCGTAGGACAGACCGCACAAGGCAAGCGAAGGCCCCGGGGAGACCCGGGGCCTTCGGCGTGCCTGGGGCTAGATTGGCCCGCATGACCGAGCGGCCAGTCGCACTGATCACCGGCGCCACCGCGGGCATCGGCGCCGCGTTCGCGCGCGAGCTCGCCCGCAGCCACGACCTGGTGCTGGTGGCCCGCGACAAGGGCCGCCTCGAGGCGATGGCGGCCGAGCTCGGGCGCGAAGGCGGCGCCGAGGTGCTGCCCGCGGACCTGTCGACCCCGGAGGGCTGCGACCTGGTCGCAGCCAGGATCGCCGCGCCGGAGCGTCCCGTGGACCTGCTGGTCAACAACGCCGGGATGAGTCTCAACACGCCGCTGTCGCGATCGACCGTGGAGCGGGAGGAGCTGCTGCTGCGGCTCAACGTCCACGCGGTCATGCGGCTCACGCTCGCGGCGCTGCCCGGCATGACCGCCCGCGGGCGCGGCGACATCATCAACGTCTCGTCGGTGTCCGGGTTCGCCGCGATGATGCCCGGCTCCACGTATCCGGCGAGCAAGGCGTGGGTCACCAACTTCAGCGAGTCCACCGGGCAGCTGGTGCGCGCCAAGGGGGTCCGCGTGATGGCGCTGTGCCCCGGCTACACCCGCACCGAGTTTCACGAGCGGGCCGGCATCAGCACGGCCAAGATGCCGGCGTGGCTGTGGCTCGACGCCGGCGGCGTGGTCCGTGACGGGCTGCGCGATCTGCGGAAGGGCAAGCTCGTCAGCGTGCCCAACTGGAAGTACAAGATGGCCGTCTTCGGCATCCGGCACGCGCCGCAGAGCCTGGTCCGGCGTGTCTCGAGCGGCACCCGCTCCCGCATCGGCCGAGATGATCATTGAGTGGGGCGAACATCGAGCATGATTGTGGTCACCGTGCCGCCGAACGGTCGGATTTGGACGGCGAAGGGCTGACTCCCTGGACCTGGAGCCCTCGAAAATGGGTGTTTGTGCAGGTCAGGGTCCATGTGACGGGTCCTCGAGGGGTACGCGGAAGCGTCGAAACCAACGCGAACCCCCCTCATGTGTGCTTCGTTGACCCCTGTCACCGTCACCCCTCGCGTCACTCGTGGTGATCGCTGCGATCACCTTCGTATTCCTCCTCGTCCACTTGACGGCCCTATATTTCTGCGAGAGTGCGGGTCATCGATTCGCTCGGCAGATTTAGCGCGTACGCTTCGGTCATGACCGACCGTGACGACCTGCTGAAACTCGTGCTCGACCTGGCTGTGGTCCGAGGCAAGGTGACGCTGTCGTCAGGACAAGTAGCCGACTGGTACGTGGACCTACGTCGCTTGACGCTGCACCATGCCGGTGCGCCGCTTGTCGGCCGGGTGCTGCTCGATCTGGTCGCCGACTGGGATTTCGACGCTGTGGGAGGGCTGACCCTCGGCGCCGATCCGGTGGCCACCGCGATGCTGCACGCGGCTGCCGCGCGGGGGACGGGACGCAAGCTCGACGCGTTCGTCGTTCGGAAGAGTGACAAGGCTCACGGTCTGCAGCGCCGGGTCGAAGGACCCGACGTCAAGGGCCGGCGGGTGCTTGCGGTGGAAGACACCTCCACGACAGGGGGAAGCGTTCTCACTGCGGTGGAGGCGTTGCGCGAGGCCGGCGCGGAAGTTGTCGGTGTCGCGGTTATCGTCGACCGTGGGGCGGAAAAGGCGGTCCGCGCCGCGGGGCTGAGCTATCGCTCAGCATTTTCGTTGGCCGACCTCGGCCAATAGGGCTGAAAAATTGTCGATTCGGACCTGCGGATATGCAGGCGGGTCGATGGTGTTGGTGGAAGGATGGAATACGTGGGAACTGCGCTGGCTGAGATGACCCTGCCCCAGATCTCGCCGCTTGCTGGCGAGCCGATTGATCGCGCCGATGCCGAGCGTCTTGCCGGCGTCCTGAAGGCACTTGCCGACCCTGCCCGACTCCGGCTCCTGAGCCTGATCCAGTCGGCACCGGACGGCGAGGCGTGTGTTTGTGACCTGACGGCCCCGCTCGGGCTCTCGCAGCCCACGGTGAGCCACCACCTGCGAATCCTGACCGAGGCTGGGCTGCTGGAGCGCGAGAAGCGGGGTGTCTGGGCGTTCTACCGCCTGGTGCCCGCCGCCATCGGCACCATCGCCGACCTTCTGACGCCGCCGCGCAAGCGGGCGACCAAGAAGGCTCCTCGGTAGGTGCTCGAAGAGTCCGACGATCTGCGCGACCAGCTTGCCCGGCTCGGGCAGGCGGTCGTGCAGGCCGGACTTGTCGTGGGCTCGGGCGGCAACCTGTCCGCCCGGGCACCCGGGTCCGACGACTGCTGGGTGACTGCCGCCGGCACCTGGCTCGACGGACTGTCCCAAGATTCGTTTGTTCGGGTCCGAATCAGCGATGGTGCGGTGCTTGACAACACTGCCGCGCCATCATCTGAGCTCGGGCTCCACCTGGCGACCTACCGCGTCCGGCCCGACGCGAACGCGATCGTGCACCTGCACCCGCAGACGGTGCTGCTGCTCGACGCCATCGACGAGCCGATCAGGATCGTCACCACCGACCATGCCTTCTATCTGAGGCAGGTCGTGACCACGCCCTTCAGCCCGCCCGGTGACCCCCGGGTCGGTGAGCTGGCCGCCGCCGCATGCGCGGACGGCGTCAACTGCGTGGTCCTTTCCCACCACGGCTGCTCGGTGATCGCCGACTCGGTCGAGCTCGCCCACAAGCGCGCCTTCTATCTGGAAGAAGCCGCACAGCTGACCTACCGGGCATTGACCCTGGGCCGCCCACTGCGGCCGGTGCCGACCGACTGGCTGAACCTTCCCTCAGCCACCGCCTGACCTGCGCCTACACTCGTCCGATCGCACGGACGTGAACGCCGTGCGGCACACGGAGCGGCGAAGGGCAGGGCGAGCGGGTGAAGCTGCGTGCACCATTGGCGGTCGTCGGGATCCTGGGGCTGATCGGCATCACCGCCGTCGGCGTGCGCGCCGTGGCCGGCGGTGACGGCGACTGCGACAGCGGCGTCAGGCTCGTCGTCGCGGCCGCCCCCGACATCGCGCCCGCCGTCCGCGACGCCGCGGCCCGCTGGAGCGCCACCAAACCCAAGGTCAGCGGCGACTGCGTCCAGGTGCAGGTGCGCGCCGCCGAGCCGGCCGACGTCGCCAACCAGCTCGCCGCCCGGGCCGGCGGCGCGATCAACGTCGCCGCCACCGCGCTCCCCTCGCCCGCCGACGCCGACGTACCGTCCGTGTGGATCCCCGACTCGACCGCCTGGCTCGTGCGGATGCAGGCGGTGAGCCGCGAGGCGTTCGAGCCCGACGCCACCTCCGTCGCCGCCAGCCCGGTCACCCTCGCCGTGCCCGAGTCCCTCCTGAGCACCCTCGACGCCGGCGGCGGCACGGCCGGCGCGCCACAGGTCGCGGCGCTGCTCGGAAAGGTCGCCGGCAAGCAGGTCCAGCTCGCCGCGGTCGACCCGCGCCGTAGCACCGCCAGCCTCGCCGGGGCGGGGCTGCTCTACGACTCGATCGTCACCGAGCCCAAGAAGCTCGTCGACGTGGTCAAGGCCTACCGGTCGATCGCCGTCGCCACCGACCAGGCGGCGCTGGTCAAGACCGCCGGCCCGGCCCAGGTCGCGCCGATGAGCGAGCAGGCCGTCATCGCCCACAACATGGGCGGACCGGCCGCGCCGCTCGCCGCGCTGCCCGTGGAGCCGCCCGTGACGCTCGACTACCCGTACGCCACCGTCAGCGGCAAACCGAGGGCCAACATCGAGGCGGCGGGGCTCTTCCGCACCGCCCTGACCGCCGAGGGCAACCGGGACCTCTTCGCCAAGCTCGGCTTCCGCGCCGCCGACGGCTCCACCAGCGCCGGCTTCCCGTCCGGCCGTGGGGCGGCCACCGCCCCGGTGGCGGTCAAGCCGCTGGCCGAGGCGCAGAAGATCAACGACATCCTCGGCTACTGGAACGCCACGACCGCCCCGTCGCGGGTCCTCACCCTGGTCGACATCACGTCGTCGATGAACCGGCCGATGGGCGGCACCGGCTCCCCGTCGCGGCTGCAGGTGCTGCGCAAGACCGCCACCGACGGGCTCGGCCTCTTCACCGACGACAGCGAGCTGGGCCTGTGGGCCTACGGCTCCGGTCATCAGGAGGTCGTCCCGCTCAACCCGCTCAACCAGGGGCAGCGGGCCAGGCTGACCACGGCCGTCTCCGCCGCCAAGGCCGCCCCGAGCGACGTCTGCGGCCTGTACGAGACGGTGCTGGCGGCCTACAAGGCGCTCAAGGACGGCTACAAGGAGGGGCGGTCCAACACCGTCGTGGTCTTCACCGACGGCGCCAACTCCAAGCCCGGGATGAGCCTGGAGACGCTGAAACTGGAGCTGGAACGGGCGACGGACCCGACCCGCCCAGTACGCGTGGTACTGCTGGGGGTCGGGCCCGACGTCAAACAACAGGAGCTGGCGGAGATCGCCGCCGCTACGGGCGGCCGGTCCTTCGTCGTCACCGACCCCGAGCAGATCGGCAACATCTTCCTGCAGGCGCTGATCAGGACGAGCTAGCCGCTACTCCGCGGCCCGGTGTGCCCCGGCGCGGCCGTCCTCCACCGGGGCGGCGGCCGGCAGGCCGTGGTTGCGGCGCCGCTCACGCCACCCGCGGAAGATCTCGATGAAGATCGGCATCGCCGAGATCAGGACGATCAGCAGGACCGCCGGCAGGAGGTACGTGTCGATCTTCTCCGGCGGGATCAGGTCGCTGATCTGCTTCGCGAGCGCCCACCCGGCGAGCAGGATGCCGTCGGTCCACAGGATGCCGCCGATCACGTTCCACAGGAAGAACTGCTTGGCCGACATGCCGATGGTGCCGGCGACCGGGTTGAGGAAGGTTCGCACGATCGGGATGAACCGGGCGAGCACGACCGCCTTCGCCGGGCCGAACTTCACGAAGTAGTACTCGGCCTTCTCGACGTACTCCTTCTTGAAGAGCCTCGAGTTGGGCCGGTCGAACATCCTGCGGCCATATCTGGCACCCAGGTAGTGACCCAGCTGCGCGCCGACGATCGCGCACAGTGGCGCGCCGATGAGCAGCTGGGTCAGGCTCAGCCTGGTGCCGAGCAGTTCTTCCGCGACCGATGACGCTCCGACACCGGCCAGGAACAGCAGGGAGTCTCCGGGGAAGAAGAAGCCCACGAGCAGGCCCGTCTCCACGAACATGATGATCCAGACGCCGATCACACCGAACGTGTTCAGCAGGCCCTTCGCGTCCAGCGGGTTGAAAGCGAGCAGCTCGCTGATCGCGCGAGTCTTTTCTTCCATGGCGACCTAGGGTACGTGAGCCCCGCTACAAACGGGGATCGACCGGCTCGCTTTCACATGCCAGCAGCGCGAATACCAGCTGATGCACGGCTGCCTTGGCGCCTCCGGACGCCAGAAGGTCCAGGGCGGCGAGGCCCAGGCCCTGCTCGCGCAGCGCGAGGTTGCGCTTGCGCTGAAGGTGCCTGCCGCGGAGCTGGTCCAGCCGAAGCGGGTAGTCCGGGCCGTAGATGATCCGCAGGTAGTCCCGGCCGCGGCACTTCAGCGCCGGCTGGACCCGCGGTCCGGCGTCGGCGGCCGGCTTGAGCACCATGCCCTCCCCGCCGGCCCCGGTCAGCTCCAGCCACCAGTCGGTCGCCGCCGACACGTCGGCCGGGGACGCGGGGTCGACCACCAGCCGCCGGGTGGTGGCGAACAGCCCGGGATCGGCGGAGACCAGCCGGTCCATGAGCGTCAGGTGCCACTCGTGGTCCTGGCGCAAATAGGAGTGGCCCTCCCCGGCCAGCACGTGGAACGGCGCCAGTCGAAGCCCGTCCAGGCCGTCGGTCGGCCAGCAGTACCGCCGGTACACCTCGGTGAACGCCGCCATCGCGGTCACCCGGTCGGTGAACCGCCCCGCCGGCCCGGTCACGTCGATGCCCCGGGCGGAGGCGGCGGCCAGCGCGGCGACGGCGGCCGGCAGCGCGGCACCGGCGGCCGCGGCGACGCTCGCGTACTGCTCCCGGATCAGCGGCCCGGCCTTCGCCGACCACGGCAGTACCTCGGCGTCCAGCAGCAACCAGTCGGTGCGCAGCTCGTCGAAGAGCGCCCCGGCGGCGGCACGCACCCGATCCAGGATCGCCGTCTCCGTCACAGGAGCGAAGAACGGCCGTCCCGTCCTCGTGTAGATCGTCCCACCCGACCGGATGCCGAACCGCCGCTCACCCACCTCGTCGGAGCGGCAGACCACGATGACCGCCCGCGAGCCCATGTGCTTCTCCTCGCACACGACCCGCGGCACGCCCGCCCTGGCGTAGTCGGCGAGGGCCTCCACGGGGTGCTCCAGGTAGCCCTCGACCGCCGACGTGGACGCGGGCGCCATCGTCGGCGGCAGCCACACCAGCCAGCGCGGGTCGACCGCGAAGCGGCTCATGACCTCCAGGGCCGCCGCCGCGTTCTCGGCCGCGACCGTCACCCGGCCCGCGGGGGTGACCAGCGTGCGCCGGCCGGTGACGTCGGCGATGTCCAGTCCGCGTTCCTGCGGCGCCGGTACGACCAGCGGCCGCACCGGCTCGTAGTGGGCCCGGACGGCCGGCACCGAGACGAGCTCCCGGGACGGGTACCGCAGCGCGGTCAGCGCGCCACCGAACACGCAGCCCGTGTCGACGCAGATGGTGTTGTTGACCCACTCGGCCGCCGGGACCGGCGTGTGGCCGTACACGACCGTTGCCGCGCCCTTGTACTCCTCCGCCCATGGGTAGCGCACCGGCAGCCCGTATTCGTCGGTCTCGCCGGTGGTGTCGCCGTACAGCGCGAAGGACCGCACCCGCCCGGACGCCCGCCCGTGGTAGGCCTCCTTGAGCCCGGCGTGCGCGACGACGAGCCGCCCGCCGTCCAGCACGTAGTGGCTGATCAGAGCGTCCAGGAAGGCCGGCAGGGCGGTGCCGAGGTCGTCGTTGCCGAGCTGGTCGAGGGTCTCCTGCAGGCCGTGCGTCGGCTTGACGTTCGCCCCGCGCAGCGCCCGCAGCAGCTTCGCCTCGTGGTTGCCCGACACGCACAGCGCGTGCCCGGCCGCGACCATGCCCATCACCAGGCGCAGGACGCCGGGCGAGTCGGGGCCGCGGTCGACGAGGTCGCCGACGAACACAGCGGTGCGACCGTCCGGGTGGTGGGCGTCGACGGCGCGCCCGGAAGCGTCCCGGGCCGTGACGTAGCCGAGCCGGTCGAGCAGCAGCTCCAGCTCCTCCCGGCAGCCGTGCACGTCGCCGATGACGTCGAACGGGCCGGTCAGGTCCTTCTTGTCGTTGTAGAGCTTCTGGTACCCCACGACCGCCGCCTCGACCTCGGCCACGTCACGTAGCACGTGGACCTGGCGGAAGCCCTCCCGGCCGAGGGACTTGAGCGAGCGGCGCAGGTCGCGGTGCTGCCGGGACAGGACGGGCCGGCCGAAGGTCCGGTCGGGGCGCCGCTCGGTGCGCGTCCAGCATTCGCTTTCCGGTACGTCCAGAACGATCGCGACGGGAAGGACGTCGTGCGCCCGGGCCAGCTCGACGAGGCCCTTGCGCGCGTGCGCCTGCACGTTGGTGGCGTCGACGACGGTGAGCCGGCCGGCCCGCAGCCGCTTGCCGGCGATGTAATGCAGCGCGTCGAACGCCTCCGCCGACGCGGACTGGTCGTTCTCGTCGTCGGCGACCATCGCCCGGAACGCGTCGGAGGACAGCACCTGCGTCGGGGCGAACTGCCGGCGCGCGAACGTGGACTTGCCGGAGCCAGAGATGCCGACGAGGGCCACCAGGCAGAGCTCGGGGATCTCGATCGTGGTCACTGCTTGAACACCGCCATCTGGGTGGACGTGCCGACTTCCGGGTCTTCCTCGCCGATGCCGTGGCGGGTCACGGTGTACCCGTAGCGCGCGGCGACCTCGTCGCACCACGCGCCGAACTGCGCCCGGTCCCACTCGAAGCGGTGGTCGTGATGGCGCATGCGGCCGTGGTCCAGGCCCGGATAGCGGACGTTGTACTCGACGTTGGGGGTGGTGACGACCACCGTCGCCGGGGCGGCGTGGCCGAAGACGCTCGCCGCGAGCGCGGGCAGCCGCGGCGGGTCGACGTGCTCGATGACCTCCATGAGCACCGCCGCGTCGTAGCCGCGGAGCCGGTCGTCGCGGTAGGTCAGCGCGGTCTGCAGCAGCCGGATCCGCTCCCGCTGCCGGTCGGGGAGCCGGTCCAGCCGCAGCCGCCGGGCGGCCATGTCCAGCGAGACGGTGGACACGTCGGCGCCGACGATCTCGGTGAAGCGCCGGTCGCGGATCAGCTCGCCGAGCAGCGCACCCGGCCCGCAGCCGAGGTCCAGGACGCGGCGCGCGCCGGCCTCGGTGAGCTGCCGGACGACCGCGGCGCGGCGCAGCGAGGCGAGCGACTCGGGCCGGGGCCCCGCCCGCTCCGCCTCGATGACCGAGTCGGCGTCGAGGTCGTCGGACAGCCGGGACAGCGCCTCGTTGGTCAGCGATCTGCGGTGCGCGAGGTACCGGTGGGCGATGGTCGCCCTCGCCGGGTGCTCCGCCAGCCACCCGGTCCCCGCCCGCAGCAGCTTCTCGACCTCGTCGGAGGACACCCAGTAGTGCTTCGCGTCGTCGAGGACCGGCAGCAGCACGTACACGTGGTTGAGCGCGTCCGCGAGCCGCAGCGTGCCGCGCAGGGTGAGGTCGATGTACCGGCTGGCACCCCACTCGGGGTGCGCGGTGTCCAGCGGGATGGGGGTCGCCTCGACGGCCCAGCCGAGCGGGCCGAAGAACGTCTCGGCGTCGCCCTTGCAGCGCAGCGCCGGGATCCGCAGCTCGAGCGGGATCGGCCCGGCGGCGAGCTCGGGCCGGTCGCGGGAGTCGCCGCGCAGCGCGGTGCGCAGCACCCGGCCCAGCGCCGCGGACAGCAGGCTCGACGCGGCGTACGGCCGGTCGTTCACATGCTGCCGAAGGGTGAAGGTGTCCGCCTGCTTCGACGGCCGGGCCGCCGCCGGATCGGCCTCCAGCAGCAGCGCCGCCGTGCACCGGTCCTCGGTCGCCTCGGGGTAGAAGACGTGCGCCGTGCCGCCGCTGACCTCGAAGGACTGCAACCTGTCGGGATGCTTCACGAGCAGATGGCCGAGGTCCGTCGCGGGGCGGTGGGTGGTGGTGATCGTCAGCAGCACGCGGCCATCGTCGCGCCCGGATTATCGCTGGGTCAGGCGGTTTTGCCGACCGTACAATCCGGGCCGAGGCGTACAGTCGGAGACATGGCGACGGTGCCGACCGTGCACTGGCACCGGTTGGCTGACGGCCGGGTGCAGTGCGACGTCTGCCCCAGAGCGTGCCGGCTGCACGAGGGCCAGCGCGGGTTCTGCTTCGTCCGGGAGCGCCAGGGCGACGAGATCGTGCTGACGACCTACGGCCGCTCGTCCGGCTTCTGCGTCGACCCGATCGAGAAGAAGCCGCTCAACCACTTCCTGCCGGGCTCGCCGGTGCTGTCGTTCGGCACCGCCGGCTGCAACCTCGGCTGCCGCTTCTGCCAGAACTGGGACATCTCCAAGAGCCGTGAGGTCGACACCCTCGCCGCCGCGGCCGACCCTGCCCAGCTCGCCGAGACCGCCGCGCGGCTGGGGTGCCGGTCAATTGCGTTCACCTACAACGATCCCGTGATCTTCATGGAGTACGCGATGGACGTCGCCGACGCCTGCCGCGAGGCCGGGATCAAGGCGGTGGCGGTGTCGGCCGGGTACATGAACCCGGCGCCGCGGGAGGAGTTCTACCGGCACATCGACGCCGCCAACATCGACCTGAAGGCGTTCAGCGAGCGGTTCTACGAGAAGGTGACCTTCGCCCGGCTCGACGCGGTGCTGTCCACACTGGACTATCTGCGCGGCACCGACGTGTGGCTGGAGATCACGACGCTGCTCATCCCGGGGCAGAACGACTCCGACGACGAGCTGCGCCGCCAGTGCGACTGGCTGCTGGAGCACCTGGGCACCGACGTCCCGCTGCACTTCTCCGCGTTCCATCCGGACTTCAAGATGCGTGACATCCCGCCGACGCCGCCGGAGACCCTGCGGCGGGCCCGGAAGATCGCGCTGGACGCCGGCCTGCGGTTCGTCTACACCGGCAACGTCCACGACCCCGACGGCGGGACCACCCACTGCCCCGGCTGCGACCGGCCGGTCATCGTCCGCGACTGGTACGACCTGCGCGCGTACCAGCTGACCGACGACGGCGACTGCGCCCACTGCGGCCACCGGCTGCCGGGTGTGTTCGACGGCCCGGCCGGCGCGTGGGGCCGCCGGCGCCTGCCGGTGGTGGTCGCGTGACGACCCGGCCGGCCGCGGTAGCCGGCACGTTCTACCCGGCTGACCCTGCCCGGCTCGAGGCCTCGGTCGACGCGATGCTCGACGCGGTCGCCGCGCCCGCCGATGCCGCGGTGGCGTATGTCGTGCCGCACGCGGGCCACCGGTACTCCGGGCCGACCGCCGCGCACGCCTACCGTGCGCTGCGCGACCGCTCCGAGCCGTTCGAGCGGGCGGTCGTCATCAGCCCCGCCCATCAGGTGCCGCTGCGGGGCGCCGCCGTGTCCACCGCCACCGCCTGGGCGAGCCCGCTCGGGGAGATCGCGATCGACACGGAAGGCGTCCAGTTGCTCGTCGACCGCGGGCTCGCCGTCGCCGACGACCGGCCGCACGCCCCCGAGCACTCGATCGAGGTGCAGGTGCCGTTTCTGCTGCGGGTACACCTGCGGAAACTGCTGCCGGTGGTGGTGGGGCAGGACGATCCGGCCGCGACCGCCGCGCTGCTCGACGCGGTCGCCGGACCCGGCACGGTGATCCTCTGCAGCACCGACCTGTCGCACTACCTGCCGGAGGCCGACGCCCACCGCCGTGACGCCCTCACCGCGGCGGCTATCGCCGACCTCGCCCCGGAGCGGATCGGCACCGGCGACGCCTGCGGCCGCTACGCGCTGCGCGGCCTGCTCGCCTGGGCGCGGCTTCGTGGGCTGCGGGCCGAGTGTCTCGCCCTCGCCACGTCCGCCGACACCGGCGGGCCGAGCGACAGGGTCGTCGGCTACCCGGCGTTCCGCCTCACCGCGTGATCCTGCGGGACGCCTTTCTTCAAAGACGTCCAAGGTGGGTTCGACCGTTGCACGCGGAATGTCCAGAAATTGCCGGACGAACAGCCGACCACGACAGTGAAGCTCGCTCACGTCTGGTGCGGTGAGGGCGCCTGCGGACGGCGCCGGAACTGGAGACGGGGATGTCAGCGATTGCGGCAGCGCCCGACAACGGCACCGCGACCTGGGCGCCGATGACCCGCGAGCAGCGCGAGCAGTTCGACGCCGACGGATACCTGGTGATCAAGGGTGTGCTCGCCCCGGACGAGGTGCGCCACTACGCGTCGGTCCTCGAAACCGCGCACCGGCAGCACCCCCGCGCCGCGGACGGCTCGCTGCACCTGCTCAGCCCGGTCACGAACTACCCGGACCTGGTCGACCTGATCGACCACCCGGCGACGTTTCCGCTGGTCTGGTCGATCCTCGGGTGGAACGTCCACATCTACCACTCGCACCTGGACGTGCACCCGCCGCTCGCCGCGCCGAAGCCCGACTGGTGGCACTGGCACCAGGACGGCGGCCGGCAGAACCGCGAGCTGGAGACCGACCCGCGGCCGCGGCTGTCGGTGAAGCTCGCCTACTGGCTCTCCGACGTCTCGGAGACCGGCCGGGGCAACCTGACCCTGGTCCCCGGCAGCCATCGCACCAACTGGCTGCCCGGCCCGCCGACCCGCGACGTGCCGTGGCCGACGCCCGACGGCGCGCGGCAGGTCACCGTCGACGCCGGTGACGTCGTGTTCTTCGACCGGCGGATCTGGCACGCACGGTCGGACAACCTCTCGGACATCACGCGCAAGTGCGTGTTCCTCGGCTACACGTACCGCTGGATCGCCATCCGCGACGATGTCGCCGGCCTGCCGCAGCGCCCCTGGTGGTCGGGCCTGAACCCGGTCCAGCAGCAGCTGCTCGGTGGCGTCGGGAACATCGGTGGCGGCCACGGTCACGACAACGGCACCGACGGCGACCACCACTGGGGCCACTACCCGCAGACGACACCGCTCTACGAAGCGCTGCGCGACCGCGGACTGTTGGATCCCGCTCACCCGCCGTTGATTCCCTGACCGACCGCAACAGATCCCTCCCTTGACCCGTCATTAGGGTCAGGGGAGGGGGTCTGGGGTGACGTTCGAGGAGTTCGTCGAGGCGCGGTTGCAGGCGCTGCTGCGCTACGCCGTCATGCTCACCGGCGATCCGCACACCGCGCAGGACCTCGTGCAGGAGACGATGATCCGGGCGCAGCTCAAGTGGCGCCGGATCGCCGCGGCGAGCGTGCCCGAGCACTACGTCAAGCGCATGCTCACCAATGCCTACATCGACCTGCATCGCGGCTCGTGGCTGCGGCGGGTGGTGCTGCGGGCGGAGCTGCCGGAGACCCCCGGCATCGTCGACCACGCCGTGGAGAGCGCCGACCGGGACCAGATGTGGGTCTGGCTCTCCCGGCTGCCGCGCCGCCAGCGGGCCGCCCTGGTGCTGCGGTATTACGAGAGCCTCAGCGACGTCGAGATCGCCGAGGTGCTCAACTGCGCGATCGGCACGGTCCGCTCGCTGATCTCCAGGGCGCTCGCGACGCTGCGCACCGAGGTCGTGCCCGAGCTGATCGGCGGTGACGCCCGATGAGCGACCCGGTCACCACCGCCCTCGCCGCCGCCTTCAAGGACCACGAGCAGGACGTGCCGGACGCCATGGCGTTGCGCCCGGCGATCGCCGCCGGTGCCCGCAGGCGCCGCGCCCGCCGCCGCTGGGCCGTCTCCGGCGCCGCCGTGGTGCTGGCGCTGGTCGCGTCGCTTGGACTGGTGCTGCAGCAGGACAGGACCAACCCGCCGGTGACCACGGAGTCGCTGCTGGAGGCCGGCGCCCCCACCGTCAGGAACTTCCTGATCCTCGGCACCGACCGGCGCCCCGACGCGGCCGGCGAGACCGTGCGCGCCGACGCGATCCTGGTCCTGCACGTCGACCCGGACAGCCGCACCGTCTACCAGCTGTCGATCCCCCGCGACGTGCCCGTCGACGTGCCCAACTTCGGCCGCCAGCAGGCCGGCAACGCGTTCGTCTTCGGTGGCTTCGACCTGACCGCCCGCATCGTGGGCAACCTGCTCGGCGTCCGGATCGACGGCGGGGTGGTCGTCGACTTCACCGGCATGGAGAAGGTCACGGACGCCGTCGGCGGCGTCGACCTGTGCGTCGACCGGCAGACCGTCTCCCAGCACCTGGGCTATGACAAGTCCTCCGGTCGCGTCGGGCCGCTCCGGGTCGGCATGCAGCCGGTGGTGTACGAGCCAGGCTGCCGCCACTTCGCCGGCTGGCAGGCCCTCGACTACCTCCGGCAGCGCCAGCCGCACACGGACGGCGCCGACGACCGCGACACGCACGTGCGGCAGTTCATCGCGGCGCTCGCGCGGCGGCTCGACGACCCGGCGAAGCTCTCCAAGGCGCTGCTGACCGTCGGGTCCGCGCTCGACGTGCACCTCGACGACGCGTCACTGGCGTCGGCGGAGCTGTTCCGCAGCCTCGACACCGGGCGCATGCCGAGCCTGAAGCTGCCGCTCGGGCAGGACCGTGCGGTCCTGCCCGGCGGCGACGGCCTGTTCGCCGCCATGCGCGACGGCGCGGTGCCCGAGTGGGTCACCGCGCATCCGCAGTACGTCGTGGACTAGCGGTATTCGTCGTCCTGGCCGGCGTCGCGGTCCTGCTCGACGGCGTCGTATTCGTTGGCGTCCCACGGGTGCGCTCGGCTGATCACCGCCGAGCGGTCCGTCGGGTCGGCCGGGAGCGCCTGCTCGGCGGCGTCGGCGGGCGACGCCTCCGGGTCGCGCACGTCCGGGTCGAGCCGGTCGTCGAACGTCAGCAGGTCCTCGTCGGGCTGCGTCATGGGGTCCTCCCTCAGGTCACTCCAACCGTACGACCGAATCGACCGTAACGCGGCTGAGCCGGGCAATTCACCCTGCACCCACCCTCCCGCGTTACACGGGCTCCGAGCGCTGCGAGATACTCCGTTGCAGGACAGCGCGGTCCTCGACGAGCCGCGCACGCCCGGCTCCAACACCGCACGATCCAAACAGCCAAGGAGCGCCGTCATGCCCATCGCCTCTCCCGATGTCTACGCCGAGATGCTCGATCGCGCCAAGGCCGGCGCCTTTGCCTACCCCGCGATCAACGTGTCGTCGTCGCAGACGCTGAACGCGGCGCTGCGCGGCTTCGCCGACGCGGAGAGCGACGGCATCATCCAGGTCTCCACCGGTGGCGCCGAATACCTCTCCGGCCCGACCGTCAAGGACATGGTCACCGGCTCGGTCGCCTTCGCCGCGTTCGCCCGTGAGGTCGCCAAGAAGTACTCGATCAACGTCGCGCTGCACACCGACCACTGCCCGAAGAACAACCTCGAGAAGTTCGTCCGGCCGCTGCTCGCCATCTCGGCCGAGCGGGTCGCCAAGGGCGAGGAGCCGCTGTTCCAGTCCCACATGTGGGACGGCTCGGCGGTGCCCCTGACCGAGAACCTGCAGATCGCCGAGGAGCTGCTGGCGCTGACCGCCGCGGCCAAGATCGTGCTGGAGATCGAGGTCGGCGTCGTCGGCGGCGAAGAGGACGGTGTCGTCGGCGCGATCGACGAGAAGCTCTACACCACCGTCGAGGACGGCCTGGCCATGGTCGACGCGCTCGGCCTCGGCGAGAAGGGCCGCTACATGGCCGCCCTGACCTTCGGCAACGTCCACGGCGTCTACAAGCCGGGCAACGTCAAGCTCAAGCCCGAGATCCTCAAGACCATCCAGGACGCGGTCGGCGCCAAGTACGGCAAGGACAAGCCGCTCTCGCTCGTCTTCCACGGCGGCTCCGGCTCGCTGCTCGAGGAGATCCGCGAGGCGCTCGACTACGGCGTCGTGAAGATGAACATCGACACCGACACGCAGTACGCCTTCACCCGCCCCGTCGCGGCGCACATGTTCAGCAACTACGACGGCGTGCTGAAGGTCGACGGCGAGGTCGGCAACAAGAAGGCCTACGACCCGCGCGCCTGGGGCAAGGTCGCCGAGGCCGGCCTGGCCGCCCGCGTCGTCGAGGCCTGCGAGCACCTCCGCTCGACCGGCACCACGCTGTCCAAGTAGTTCCCGCACGCTCCGAAGGGGGCCCGGCGACCTGCCGGGCCCCTTTCTCATGCGGTCAGCAGCTCGGCTTTCATGCGGTGAGCGGCTCGGCTTTTATGCGGTCAGCAGCTCGGCGGCCTCGGCGACGTCGTCGGTGATGTGCAGCAGGTGGCGCAGGTCGCCGATCGGGGACGCGGCCAGCAGCGGCTCCAGCAGGCCGCGGACCGGCAGGCGCTCGGTCCAGTGCTCGACGTCGAGGAAGACGAACGGGCCGCTGCCGCCGTCGGTCGCGTAGAACGTCTTCGTCGCCGCCTGGAAGACCTCCTGCACCGTCCCCGCCATGCCGGGCGCGAAGACGATCCCGCCCCGGGACAGGCGCAGGATCGTGTCCTCCCGGATCGCGTTGGAGAAGTACTTCGCGATCTTCGCGGCGAACAGGTTCGCGGGCTCGTGACCGTACAGCCAGGTCGGGATCGCCAGGCCGCCGCGGCGGGCCCAGGTCACCGGGTCGACGGCCACCTGGTCGGCGGGCTCGACCGAGTCCGGCGTCGGCGGGACCGGCCGGGCGAAGGCGGCCCGCACGTCCAGCGCCGCCCGCGTGAACGGGTCGTGGTCGTGGAAGTCGGGGGCCACCGACAGCCGGTCGATCGCCTCGGTCAGCGTGGCCAGCGGCTGGTCAGCGAGGAACGCGCCGAGGTTGGCGGCCTCCATCACGCCGGGGCCGCCGCCGGTCACCACGAGACGGTCCGCGCCGGCGAGCCGCCAGGCAAGCTCCGCCGCGTTGCGGTAGTCGGGCGCGCCGCGCAGCACGGCGTGACCGCCCATGATGCCGACCGCGGCGGCCGGGCCCCGCGCGCCGATCCAGCCGGCGGTCACGTTGGCCAGGGCGTTGTCGATCCCGGAGTCGTGCATCCGCTGCGCGATCGCCTCACGGATCTCCGGGGTAGCCCCGCCAGTAGCCCGGAAGTGCTCGTAGACCAACGTGTCGAACATGCCGGCGAACCCGTCGGAGTCGAACCCGGCGGCCAGGTTGTCCGGCACGTACAGCTGCGAGGGATGCGTCGGGTAGGGCACCCCGGCGAACTCGGGGACCACCACCGCCCGCCGCAGCAGCAGGTCGACGACGGCGTCAGTGGCCGCGAAATGGCAGCCGACGAAGAGCGTGTCCTGCACGTCGACGCTCGTCAGGTCTACGGCGGCAAGGTCGAGACCCTGCACGACCTTCGTGGCGATGGAGCCGGTGCTCAGGTGGAACCGCAGTTCCTCCTGCGACTCGATCTCGTCCGGCGAGTGGTCGTGCAGCGCAACCACGTCTGGCGGGGGCGGAGTGGGCACGAACGTCATCTTGCCAGGGCCGGTAAAGGGCGATGGCCCGACCATGAAGATCGGACCATCGCGGAACCGGGTCCTGGGGAGGCTCCGGACTTCCCTTTCTAGTACTCCCGCGAACGGGGCACACCCCCCGGTCGCGGGACGTTCCCTCCACCGTTCAGCCAACCTGGTTGAATGGCTGGATGCAGAACCTGCTGCCACAGCCATCACCGACGCTGCTTCCCGCCGAGCCCGAGGCCGCCGCGAAGCTCGCCGCCGCCGCCGGTTCCGAGAAGGACGTCAAGGACGTCGCCGCGGCCCACCCGTCGTTCAGCGCCGCCTGGGCCGAGCTCGCCGAGACCGCCCTCGCCGACGGCGAGCCGGTGACCGCCTATGCCTATGCCCGCACCGGCTACCACCGCGGCCTCGACCAACTGCGCCGCAGCGGCTGGCGCGGCGCCGGGCCAGTGCCGTGGTCGCACGAGCCCAACCGGGGCTTCCTGCGGGCGCTGAACGCGCTCGGCCTGGCCGCCGAGTCGATCGGCGAGCAGGACGAGGCCGAGCGCTGCGCCCAGTTCCTCAACGACAGCGACCCGGCCGCGACCGCCGCCCTGCGCTAGTCACAGCCCTTCGGAAATGGCCGCGGCGACCTTCAACCAGGCGTCGCGGCTCGCCGAGGTGAGGCCCGCGTAGCGGATCGGCTCGCCCGAGTCGATGAAGCGTTCGTAGGGGGCCAGCAGCACCGTCCTCGTCCGCGCCGCGAAGTGGCGCGTGATGGCGGGGATGTCGAGATGCCTGCGGCTCGGCGGCATCGACACGACCGTCACCGCCTGCCGGACCAGCCGCTGGCGGCCGTGCTGCTCCAGGTGGTCGAGCATCCTCGACGCCGTCTCGGCCGAGTCGTTGCGCGCGGACATCGTGACCACCAGCTGGTCGGTGGCGTCGATCGCGGCCTGCCAGTTCTCCGCGCGCACGTTGTTGCCGGTGTCGACCACGATCAGCTTGTAGAAGCGGCTGACGACGTCGCGGATCTCCCCGAACGACTGCGCCGTGAGCATCTCGCCGGCCGTCGCGGACTCGTCGCTGGCCAGGACGTCGAACATGCCCTCGCCCTGCGCCCTGACGTACTGCGACAGGTCGCCGACCCGGCCCTGCGCGCCCTGGAAGTGGTCCATGTCGCGCAGCAGGTCACGGACCGTGCGGGTGTGGAAGTCCTGCTGCGCCCGCATGCCGAGCGTGCCCTGGGTCTCGTTGTTGTCCCAGGCCAGGACGTACCCGCCGCGCTTCTGCCCGAACGTCATCGCCAGGAGCAGCACCGCGACGGTCTTGCCGGCGCCGCCCTTCGGGTTGACGACGGTCACCTGCCGCAGCCCGCCGAAGTTGCGCCGCACGAGGTCGACGTCGTGCCGGAACTCCAGCTCCCGCCGCCCCGGTGCGAGCGACAGCATGCCGAGCGTGCCCTTCGCCACCGCGCCCCGGACCCCGCGGGCGGCGACCGGGTCGACCGGCCTGCTCTGCCTGCGCCGGGAGAACTCCTCCGCGGTCGGCGTGCTCCCGTCCGACCAGCTCGACACCGGCGGCGGCTCGCTCGGCGGCCGGTGCGCCACCGGCGGCGCGGGCGGCGCGGGCGGCATCGGCGGCAAAGGCGGCACGTGCTGCACCGGCGGTCCGGGCGGCGCCTGGCCAGCCGGCGGGGGGCCGTATGCAGGCGGGGCCGCGTGAGTGGGTGGGGCCGCGTGAGTGGGTGGGGCGGCGTAGGTGGGCGGCGCGGCATGCGCCGGCGGCGCGGAGTGGGCCGGCGGCGCGGCGTAGGTGGGTGGCGCGGCGGGGGTCGGTGGCGCGGCGTAGGTGGGCGGGGTGGCGTGGGAAGGCCGGTGGCCGGGCGGGGCCGGAGGGGGCGGCAGCGGCGGCTGCACCGGCTGCGGAGGATGCATCACGGGAGGCCGCGGCCCCGGCACCCCGTTGTTGGGCAGTGCGCTGCTCCCCGGCATGGAGATCGGACCGCCACCGGAGACCGGGATCGGACCGGAGCCAGCGCCGGCTCCCGAGACCGGGACAGGACCGGCTCCCGAGACGGGGACCGGGCCGGCTCCCGAGACGGGGACCGGACCGCTACCGGGCACAGGACCAGGGCCGGACCCTGAGACCGGGACAGGGCCGGCTCCCGAGACCGGGATCGGGATCGGACCGGCACCGGAGACCGGGACAAGGCCCGCTCCTGAGACCGGGATGACACCGGCGCCGGACACCGGGATCGCCGCGGCACCCGCGATGGGCACCGGGGCGGGACCGGACGACGGCGACCTCACCGGAGCGCCCGAGGCCGGCACGTGGGGGACCGGCTGGCCGTGCTGGATCGCCTCGCCGAGCTGCTCGCGATGCAGCGACGACGCTTCCACCCACGGCCCCGCGGGTCCTTCACCGTCGCCCTGGCCGGCTGCCGCGAGGTCCGGCCGCCGTGCCGGTGGTTGTGACCACGGCGACCCGACGTGCTCCACCACCTCACCGCCCGAGGCCTCGGAGGTCTCGTCCGCGGGCACCGGGCCCGCCGAGGTGCGCCGGCCCGAGATGTCCTCGTCGGGCGGCCAGAGTGCGTCGTTCACAGCTGTTCCCCTCCCGCGCTCCCCCACCGTATGCGAGACGACACCGTATGCGAAGGCGCCGTCAGGGCACGTAAACGGCCCAGGCGGCCCGCTCCATCCACCAGGATCGCTTGCGGGAGAGGGTCGCCTCGGCACCGTCGTCGACGAATGGGACCTCGGAGCGCGGGGTGACCGAGACCGCACGGCCGTGCGCGCGGCGGACCTCGATCTCGACGCGGGGCTGGCGGAAGAGCGACCGGGACGCCCGCGGCACCGCGACCGCCACGTCCAGGACGCCGTCCTCCATGGAGGGCGAGAGGACCAGCGGCAGGCCGTCGACGGTGGCGTACCGCGACGCGTTCGCCACCACCGACATCAGCACCGGCTCGGTGCCGTCGGCGAGGACGGCGTCGTCGACCTCGACCCGGGCCAGGAACGTGCTGGCCGAGCCGCTCGCGTCGACCCCGCCGACCAGGACGCCGTCGAGGGTGACCCCGCCGCCGTCGTTGCGGAGCAGGTCGAGGCGGCGGACATTGCCGCCGAGCACGGCGGCGGCCACGTCGGCGGGTCTGCGGGGCAGGCCGAGGCGGGTCACGAGGTCGGTGGAGTCCGGGCCGAGCGGCTGGATCCCGATCGGCGGCAGGTCAGGCAGGGTCCGGTCGTCGGGGATGACCGCGTCGGACGAGGACCGTTTGCTGGGTGCTGGGGCGTACATGCGGACCAACCGCCGCATGACCGCCCGGAGCTGCCCGTCGGCGGCGGTCGCCACGATGAGCCGCACGTCGGGCAGGGCCTTCAGGGCGGCGTCGATCTCCGCGTCGGTGTGCGCGACCACCGTCTCGACCTGGGCGCTTGCCATGCGCAACGCGTCGCGGCAGGCAAGAATAGGGGTACGCGTGCCGCACGCGCCTCCATCGCAAGCACATTCCGTGCTGTCGCCGAGCGCGAGCACCACCACGTCGACCACCGTTGTCAACCTGCCTTTCACGCGGTTGTTAGCCTGGCATCCCGGGCGACCCGCTGGGGCGCCCGACCCTTTGGAGAGGGCAACAGACGATGCCAGCGATCGTGCTCATCGGCGCTCAGTGGGGCGACGAGGGCAAGGGCAAGGTTACCGACATGATTGGCGGCGACGTCGACTACGTCGTGCGCTATTCCGGCGGCAACAACGCCGGTCACACCGTGGTGACGCCGGACGGGCAGAAATTCGCCCTGCACCTCATGCCGTCGGGGGCGCTGTGGCCCAACGCGGCGATCGTCATCGGCAACGGGGTCGTGATCGACCCGAAGATCCTGCTGATCGAGATCGACGGTTTGGCGGAGCGCGGCGTCGATGTGTCCCGCCTGATGATATCGGGTGACGCACACCTCATCATGCCGCACCACCGGGCCCTGGACCGTGTCGTGGAGCGCTACCTCGGCTCGTCGCGGATCGGCACTACCGGCCGCGGCATCGGCCCGGCCTATGGCGACAAGGTCGCCCGCATGGGCATCCGCGTCCAGGACCTGCTCGACCCGGGCATCCTGCGCAAGAAGCTCGAGATCGTGCTGCGCGAGCGCAACCAGGTCCTCTTCAAGGTGTACAACCGCAAGGAGCTCGACGTCGACGCGACGGTCGAGGAATACCTGACCTACGCGGAGCGGCTGCGTCCCTACATCACCGACACGCGTCAGGTGCTGTGGAAGGGCCTGGAGGAGGGCCGGACGGTCCTGCTCGAGGGCGCCCAGGCGACGATGCTCGACATGGACCACGGCACCTATCCGTTCGTGACGTCGTCCAACCCGACCGCCGGCGGCGCCTGCGTCGGCGCGGGCGTGCCGCCGACCGCGATCACCCAGGTGATCGGCGTGACCAAGGCGTACACGACCCGGGTCGGCTCCGGGCCGTTCCCCACCGAGCTGTTCGACGAGCACGGCGTGCACCTGCGCAAGATCGGCCGGGAGTATGGCACGACCACCGGCCGTGAGCGGCGCACCGGTTGGTACGACGCGGTCGTCGCCCGGTATGCCACCAGGCTCAACGGCATCACCGACCTGGTCGTCACCAAGCTCGACGTGCTGTCGGGCCTGGAGACGGTGCCGCTCTGCGTCGCCTACGAGATCGACGGCAAGCGCACCGACGAGATGCCGATGACGCAGACCGAGTTCCACCACGCGACCCCGGTCTACGAGGAGCTCCCCGGCTGGTGGGAGGACATCTCGAAGGCGCGCGAGTTCAGCGACCTGCCGGCCAACGCGCAGCGCTACATCGAGCGGATCGAGGAGCTCGCCGGCACCCGCGTGTCGATCGTCGGGGTGGGCCCGGGCCGTGACGAGAACGTCGTGCGGCACAGCCTGCTTTAATCTGTCGCGTGCGCGTACTCCTGCTCGGCTCCGGTGGTCGTGAACACGCCATCGCCGCCGCCCTGGCTGCCGACCCGGCCGTGACCGACCTGATCTGCGCCCCGGGCAACCCGGGCACGGCTGCCATCGCGACGAACGCCGAGGTCGACGCGCTCGACCCGGACGCGGTGGCAGCCCTCGCCGTCGAGCTCGGCGCGGATCTGGTCGTGGTCGGCCCCGAGGCGCCGCTCGTGGCGGGGGCCGCCGACGCGGTCCGCGCGAAGGGCATCGCCTGCTTCGGCCCGTCGAAGGCGGCCGCGCGGCTGGAGGGCTCGAAGGCGTTCGCGAAGGACGTGATGCGGGCGGCGGGCGTGCCCACCGCCCGCTCGTTCGTCTGCACCTCACCCGAGGAGCTGGCGACGGCCCTCGACACGTTCGGCGCGCCCTATGTCGTCAAGGACGACGGCCTCGCCGCCGGCAAGGGCGTCGTGGTCACCGACGACCGCGACGAGGCCCTCGCGCACGGCGCGGCCTGCGAGCGGGTCGTCGTCGAGGAGTATCTCGCCGGCCCCGAGGTCTCGCTGTTCGTCGTCACGGACGGCACCGCCGCCGTGCCGCTGCAGCCCGCTCAAGACTTCAAGCGGATCGGCGACGGCGACGCCGGGCCGAACACCGGCGGGATGGGTGCCTATTCACCGCTGGCCTGGGCGCCCGCAGGGCTGGTCGACGAGGTGATGGCGGCGGTGGTGCAGCCGACCCTCGCCGAGATGCGCGAGCGCGGCACGCCCTTCTCGGGGGTGCTGTATGTCGGGCTGGCGCTGACCGCCCAAGGCCCGAAGGTCATCGAGTACAACTGCCGCTTCGGCGACCCGGAGACCCAGGTCGTCCTGGCCCGGCTCGAGACGCCCCTCGCCGGGGTGCTGCACGCCGCCGCCGTCGGCCGGCTCGCCGAGGACCCGCCGCTGGCCTGGCGTCCGGGCTCGACCGTGTGCGTGGTCATGGCCAGCGCCGGCTACCCGGAGTCGGCCCGCAAGGGCGACGTCATCACCGGCGCCGACGGCGTCCCCGGTGTGATCCACGCCGGCACCGCCCGCGGCGAGGACGGCGCCCTGGTCACCGCCGGCGGGCGGGTCCTGACCTGCACCGCGACCGGCGACACCCTGGCCGACGCCCGCGCCGCCGCCTACCGTCTGGTCGACGCGATCAGCTTCGACGGCGCCCAGCACCGCACGGACATCGCGCTCGCCGCAATGGAAAACAGAATCACCGTTCCGTAGGCAACCCCGGGTGCCCCGGCCTCCGTTCACCCCATGAACCTGGATGGGGAGGGAGCACGGATGCCGACCGATCAGGCATACCGCGACTACGTCGCGGGCAACCTGGACCGCCTGCGCCGCACCGCCTTTCTGCTCTGCGGCGACTGGCACCTGGCCGACGACCTGACGTCGACGGTCCTGGTCAAGCTGCTGCGGCACTGGAAGCGCGCGTCGCGGATGGAGCACCTCGACGCGTACGTGCGGCGCATGCTCATGTCCGCGTGGCTCGACGAACGCCGCCGCCCGTGGCGCCGCGAGTCGTCCACCGACCGCCTGCCGGACCGCACCGCCCCGACCGGCGACGTGGACCAGCGGCTCGACGTGATCTCCCTCCTCGCCGGGCTGCCCCCGCGCCGCCGGGCCGTGCTGGTCCTGCGGTACTTCTGCGACCTGTCCGTCGAGGAGACCGCCGCGGCACTCGGCTGCAGCGAGGGCACCGTCAAGAGTCAGGCCGCCCGGGCGCTGGAGTCGCTGCGGGCCGGCCTCCAGGAGGGAGACCCGCTGTGGATCTGACCCAGGCCATGCACGCCGCCACCGCCGACCCGCCGCCCACCGACATCGACGTCGACCAGCTCATCACCGGCGAGCGACGCCGCACGCGTCGCCTGACCGCGCTGACGGGTGCCGCGCTCGCCGCCGTGCTCGTCGCCGGCGGCGTCGGCGCCGTGACCTGGCGGCACCAGCCGTCCCCGCAGTCGCCGGGCGCGCCACCGGTCGGCGCGCCGCCGGTCGTCGTCACCGCCTCGGAGGATGCGCAGTCGTGCGGGATCACGACGGCGGTCGACGACGGGCTGCTCACCGGCGCGGCGCCGCTCGTGCCGGTCGACGAGTCGTGCTTCCTCGCCGTGGTCCGCCTCGGTGACGCGCTCACCACGGCCCTGACCGCCCAGCTCCCGGACGCGACGATCACACCGCCGCTGCCGGCCGAGATCGCGCCGGTCGTCGGTGCCCACGGCTACTTCACCGCGTTCCGGGTCGCCGGCGGCGATCTCGAGGTGCGGCTGCGGGGCAGCGAGACCACCGCCGCCGGCTTCGACGCCTGGCGGGCGAGCCGGTGCCAGCAGGCGACCTGCCGGGTCGACGTCCGCGGCGACCAGAAGCTGCTCGTCCGCAGCACGCCCGGCACCATCGAGGTGGTGGCGTTGCACAGCGACGGCACGATGGTCTCGGCGCTGGCCCGGGGCGGGCTGACCGAGTCGCAGCTCATCGACCTCGCCGTGGTGCCGGAGCTGACCGTCTACCCCTGATCGCCGAAGAGCCGGCGGCGGACGACCTTGCCGGTGGCGTTGCGGGGCAGGGCGGCGATGAAGTGGACGTCGCGCGGGACGGAGAACCTGGCGAGGCGGTGCCGGACGTATTCGCGCACCGCCTCCGGGTCGACGTACTCGCCGTCGTGCAGGGCGATCCACGCCGCGAGGCGCTGGCCCCACTCCTCGTCCGGTACACCGGCGACGGCGACCTCCCGGACCTGCGGCAGCTCGGCGATCACGTCCTCGACGGCCGCGGGGTAGACGTTCTCCCCGCCGGAGATGACCATGTCGTCCTCGCGGCCGTCGACGAAGAGCAGGCCGTCGGCGGAGACGTGGCCGAGGTCGCCGGTGGCCAGCAGCTCGCCGTGCGACTCGCGGCCGGTGCCGTTGGTGTAGCCCTCGAAGAGCATGTCGTTGCCGACGAAGATCCGGCCGATGACGCCGGTCGGCAGTTCGGTGCCGCTGTCGGACAGGATCGCGACCCTGGTGCCGTGGGGTGGGCGGCCCGCGGTGCCGGGGGACGTCAGCAGCTCGTCCGGCGTGGCGATCGACGCCCAGGACGCCTCCGTGGAGCCGTACAGGTTGTAGAGCACCGGGCCGTACAACTCCATGAAGCGCGAGGCGAGAGGGCCGGTGAGCGCGGAGCCCGACGTCGCCACCACCCGCAGCGTCGGCATGGGCAGCGGCGTCTCCAGCAGGCGCTGCAGCATCACCGGCACCGCGAACAGCGCCGTGCAGTCCGTCGCGCGGATGGCGTCGACGGTCGACCGCGGGGTGAAGCGGTGGGCCACGACGATCGTGCCGCGCAGCGCGAGGCACAGTTGCAGCGCGGCCAGCCCCCACGTGTGGAACAGCGGCGCGGCGACGAACATCCGCTCGCCGGCGTAGAGCGGGATGCGGGACACGACGGACGCGAGCGGCCCGAGCCCCGACGGATTGCGCCGCCGCGCGCCCTTCGGCGCACCGGTCGTGCCGGACGTCAGCACCACCACGGACCCGGCCGCGGCGGGCGGCTCGAGCTCGGCGGACGGCGCCCGGTGGATGAGGCCTTGCGTCTTCGACATCGCCAGTCGCGGCAGATTCGGCGGTACCGCGGCGAGCATGCCCAACAGGTCGTCGTCATGGACGAGCAGGGTCAGCGACTGGTCGTACGCCACGGCCTCCAGCGAGGTGTTGCCCAACCCCGTGTTGACCAGGACTGCCTGCGCGCCGAGGGCGATCAGGGCGAGCATCGCCTCGACCATGCCGGCCGAGTTGTTGCACAGCAGGCCGATGCGGTCGCCGGCGCGGACCCCGTGCTCGGCGCGCAGGGCGTTGGCGAGGCGGCGGACCCGCGCGTCGAGCTCCGCGTAGGTGACCTGGCGGTGCTCGTCGACGACGGCGACCCGGTCGGGGTCGCGCGCCGCCGTGGAGCGCATCTCGCCGTACAGGCCGAAACCCCACCGTCGCAGGGCGTTGAGCTGCCTGACGATCCGTGCGGGGCTGCCCGGGTGCAGCAGCTTCCGGCTGGCCATCGTGCGCAGGATGAACGGCGTGTCCATGGCGGGGACTCGCTTTCTGTGAAGGCCGGCCCCAGGGACCGGCCTTCATGCGTCAGCGGATGTAGGTGCCGGAGATAGCGCGGGCGACGACCAGGCGCTGGATCTCGCTGGTGCCCTCGAAGATCGTGTAGATCTTGGCGTCGCGATACCAGCGCTCGACCGGGTGCTCCCGAAGGAAGCCGGCCCCGCCGAGGATCTGCACGGCCTTCTCGGTCGCCGCGACGGCGACCTCGCCGGCCTTGAGCTTGCTCATCGAACCCTCGCCCGCCTCGAACGGGCGGTTGTTGCGTCCCATCCAGGCGGCCCGCCACACCAGCAGGCGCGCGGCGTCGATCTCCATGCGCAGGTCCGCCAGGGCGAACGCGATCGCCTGGTTCTCGATGATCGGCCGGCCGAACTGGACCCTGTCCTTCGCGTAGTCCAGCGCGTACTCGTATGCCGCGCGGGCCACGCCGAGCGCCTGCGCGCCGACCGCGGGCCGGGACAGCTCGAACGTGCGCATCGCGGCCTGCCCCTGCGCCTTGCGGCCCTCACGGGCGCGGGCGAGCCGGGCATCGAGGGCCTCCTTGCCGCCGAGCAGGCACCGGCCGGGCACCCGCACGTCGTCGAGGAACACGTCGGCGGTGTGCGAGGCGCGCAGCCCGAGCTTCTTCAGCTTCTTGCTGCCGTTGAGTCCGGGTGTCCCGGGCGGCACGACGAACGCGGCCTGCCCGCGCGATCCCAGCCCGGGCTCGACGCTCGCGGTCACCACGTGGACCTCGGCGATGCCGCCGTTGGTCGCATACGCTTTCTGCCCGCTGATCACCCACTCGTCTTTTGCTTCGTCGTACCGCGCGCGGGTCTTCATCGAGCCTACGTCGGAGCCCGCCTCGGGCTCGGTGGTGCAGAACGCCGCGACCTTCGGGTCGGCGGCGTCGCCGAAGCACTGCGGCACCCACTCGAGCATCTGGTCGGGCCGGCCGGAGGCGTAGATCGCGGCGACCGCGAGACTGGTGCCGAAGATCGCCATGCCGATGCCGGCGTCGCCCCAGAAGAGCTCCTCGTTCGACAGGCACAGCGACAGGCCGGTCGGGTCGGCCCAGGTGTTGGCGAGGAACTCGAAGCCGTAGAGGCCGATCTTCGCCGCTTCCTGGATCACCGGCCAGGGGGTCTCCTCGCGGGCGTCCCACTCCGCGGCGGCCGGGCGCACGACGTCGGCAGCGAAGCCGTGCACCCAGTCGCGGAGGTCCCGCTGCTCCTCGTTCAGGTCGAGCGAGAACTCGGGCATCAGGTCATCAGGCCTTCGGGATGTCGAACAGGTTCGCGATGTTGGCGGCCAGGCCCAGGTCGCCCTTGGCCTTGAGCTTGCCGGTCATGAACATCATCATGGGGTTGCCGGCGCCGGAGACGACCTTGAGGAAGTCGACGGGGCCGACGGTGATCGCGAGCTTCGGCTCCTGGTCGGGGCTCGGCGAGAGCGTGCAGGCGCCGTTGGCGATGACCAGCTCATAGGTTTCGGCGCCGCCGTCGGGCGCGCCGGTGATCGTCCAGTGGATGATCGCGTTGGTGGAGCCGGCGCGGTCGGGGCGGAACAGCTCCGGGAAGCGGGAGAAGATCGTGTCGAGGATCGCCTTGCGCTGCGGCCCGGCCATGAGCTCGCCGAGCTGGGCGTCGGAGGCGCCCTTCACGAGCTGGGCGAACTGCTTCGGGTCGACGTTGTTGAAGTCGCCCAGGGCGTCGAGGTCGGCCATGTCGGTGTGCCCTTCGTCTTCACTTCATGGGGTTAAGCTACTGACGCGTAACATTACGCACGAGTAAGTATGGTGACAAGATGTTGAAACGACTTCCGCGGGTGGTGCGCGAGCAGCAGATGCTGGACGCCGCGGTGCACGTCTTCTCCGATCGTGGCTTCCACGCCGCTTCGATGGACGAGATCGCGGAAGTCGCCGGCATCTCCAAGCCGATGGTCTACGCGTATCTCGGCACCAAGGACGAGCTGTTCGTGGCGTGCCTGCACCGGGAGGCGACCCGTCTCATGGAGGCGGTGGCGGCGGGGGTACTGCCCACCGCGAAGCCCGACGAGCAGCTGTGGCACGGCCTGCGGGCGTTCTTCACGTTCGTCGGCGCGCACCGTGACGGCTGGCGGGTGCTGTATCGGCAGGCCCGCAGCGAGCCGCACTTCGCCGGGGAGCTGGCCGGGATGCGGGCCCGGATCGTCGAGGTGGTCGCCGGGCTGCTGGAGAGCGCCGCCACGGCCGCTGAGGTGCCCGGCCGGCCGGGCGACTTCACCGCGATGGCCTATGCCTACGTGGGCGCCGCCGAGTCCCTCGCGGACTGGCTCGCCGACCACGAGGACGAGGACCCCGACCAGACCGCCACGCGGATGATGAACTTCGTCTGGGTCGGGGCCGACTCGCTGCTGCAGGGCCGCGTCTGGCGCGCCTGAGCTTTCGCGCTCAGTCCGGGCGGGTGCTCAGGTATTCCTCGAGCGTCGGCAGGCTCGCGCCGTGCACCACCGTCACCACGCCGAGCAGCACCGCGACCACGATCACCGCGGCCGTCTGGATCAGCGTGCGGTGCTTCTGCGGCGCGTAGGCGAGTCCAGCCGCCACCAGGGCGCCGGTCACCAGGCCGCCGAGGTGTCCGGTGATCGAGATGCCCGGCACGCTGAAGGTCAGCACCAGGTTGATCACCAGGACCGGAACGACGCCGGCGATGCTGCGGCGCATCTTGCGCAGGACCACGATCAGCGCCCCGAACAGGCCGTAGATCGCGCCCGAGGCGCCCGCGGTGAGGCTCTCCGGCGAGGCCAGCAGGAAGGTCGCGACGCTGCCGCCCAGCCCGGCCACCATGTACAGAGCGAGGAACCGGGCCCGGCCCAGCGCCGCCTCCAGCGGCCGGCCGAGCACCCACAGCGCCCACATGTTCATCAGCAGGTGGAACACGCCGTAGTGCAGGAACATCGAGGTGAAGAGGCGGTAATACTCGCCGCCCGCCATCCCGCCGTTGTCGAACACGATGTGCTCGGAGTCGACCCGCTCATAGCCGTAGGTGATCAGCGCGCCCCACTCGTGCAGCGGCGTGCTGCCCCCGAGCAGCCCGCCCAGCCCGCCGCCGGCGACCGACGAGGCACTGCCGGAACTGATCACGGACGCGAGGAACACCAGCACGTTGATGACGATCAGCGAGATCGTCACCACACCCAGTGCGCCCTCTTGGCCGCCGCCGAACGCGGTCCGGACCGGACGCTGTGTCCTGGCACCCTCGCGCACGCATTCCGGACACTGGAAGCCGACCGACGCCTCATTCATGCAATTCGGGCAGATCGGCCGGTCGCAGCGGGTGCACCGGACATACGTCTCACGGTCAGGGTGCCGGTAGCAGACGGGGACCACGTTCGCCGGCGGCTGAGTCATGCTGACAAGATTAGCCAGCCCTATGACACTCGCTCGATGTCCACCCGCTCGATGACGATGTCCTGGCGGGGACGGTCCATCTGGCCCGTCTGGGTGCTGCCGATCTGCTGCACGACCTTCCGCGAGTCGTCGTCGACGACCTCGCCGAAGATGGTGTGCTTGCCGTTGAGGTGCGGCGTCGGGCCGAGCGTGATGAAGAACTGCGAGCCGTTGGTGCCCTGGCCGAAGCGGATGCCCGCGTTGGCCATGGCCAGCAGGAACGGCCGGTTGAAGTGCAGCTCCGGGTGGATCTCGTCGTTGAAGTTGTAGCCCGGGCCACCGGTGCCGGTGCCCGTCGGGTCACCGCCCTGGATCATGAAGCCGTCGATCACGCGGTGGAAGATGACGCCGTTGTAGTACGGGCCCTTGCCGGGCTCACCCGTGCGCGGGTCGGTGTATTCCTTGCTGCCCTCGGCGAGCTCCACGAAGTTGCGAACGGTCTTCGGGGCGTGGTTGGGGAACAGCTCCAGCCGGATGGCGCCGACGTTGGTGTGCAGCGTCGCGAACAGTTGCTCGGCCACCAGTTCTCCCTTTCTTTGGTGACATTCCGTCATCACGTTAGCCGACGCTCCGTTTGGCGGATCCGGGTGTACGGGGCGCCTCCACGCGGCAGGATGACGAGCAGCGGACCGGTTCGGAATGTTTTCCCTGGGTAACCCGGGGAGAACGAGGTTTCGCGGCCATGGAGGTGGAGCAAGTGTTTGGACGTCGTGACGTGAAGACGCACCGTCGGCTGATGCAGGAGGAGCTCGGCGAGAGCCTGGGCCACCTGCGGATGGCTGCGGCGCACGCCGCTGATGGCGCCTCGGGAGCGTTGGCGCCGCGCGTCGAGAACGCCCGTAAAGCGGTCAAGCCTGGCATTTCGAAGGCCAGTGACGCTGCGGGGACGATCCTCGTCATCGCCCGCGAACGGTCCCGCCAGGCGGGCAAGCAGGCCGAGAAGATGGGGCGCAAGGGGAAAGCGAAGATGATGAGGAACGAGAGCCGTAATAGCCGTCGCTGGCCGATGGCGATCGGTGGCCTGCTCATGGCGGGCGCTGCAGTCGGCGCGGCCACCGCCCTCATGCGGCGCCGCCGGGCCAACCAGACCTGGGACGAGTACGGCTCGACCCGCACCACCAGCGACACCGGCTCGATGCTCGACTCGGCGAAGTCCACGATGGACGCCGGGATCGACAAGGCCAAGACGATGGGCGAGGCGGCCAAGGACCGCGCCTCGGACCTGATCGGCAGCAAGAACACCAACACCGGTCCGGCGGGCAGCGGCGAATACGAAAAGCACCCGATGCCGCAGGCGGCATCGAAGAACAGCCGCTCCTGACTTGAGCGCGCGGACGGGCCCTCCCCAGCCACGGGGGACGGCCCGTCCGCGTTCTGTCGTTCTACAGCCAGCCCGACTTGCGGAACGCCCGGTAGAGCAGCGCCGATGCGACGACCATCAGCGTCATGACACCCGGATAGCCGAAGACCCATTTCGTCTCCGGCATGAAGTCGAAGTTCATGCCGTACACGCCGGCGACCGACGTCCATACGGCGGCGATACCGGCCCAGGCGGCGATCTTGCGCATGTCGTTGTTCTGGTCGACGCTCACCTGCGCGAGCCGCGCCTGCAGCACCGAGTTGATCACATCGTCGAGGTAGAGGACCTGCTCGACGGTGCGCACGAGGTGGTCGTTGACGTCCCGGAAGTACCGCCGGATCTCCTCCGGCACCTCGGCGAGCTGCCCGCTCACCACGCCCGCCAGGGGACGCTGGAGCGGCAGGACCGCGCGCTTGAACTCCATCAGCTCGCGCTTCAGCTGGTACACCCGCTGAATCCGATCCGAGCCCTTGCCTTTGCTGCCCTTCAGCGGGCTGAAGACCTGGTCCTCGATGATCGCGACGTCTTCCTCGATCGCCGCCACGACCTCGACCATGACGTCGACCACCGTGTCGGTCACGGCATAGGCGACCGCCCACGGCCCCCGCGCCAACACCTCCCGCCGCCGCTCCAGGTCCGTGCGCACCGGCGTCAACCGGCACGCGTCACCGTGGCGGACGGTGATGATGAAGTGCTCACCGATGAACATCAGCACGTCACCGGTCTCCACGACCTCGCTGCTCTCGGTGAGCTCGTCGTGCTCGACGTACCGCGCGGTCCGCATCGTCATGAAGGTCATGTCGCTGTACCGCTCGACCTTCGGCCGCTGCGAGGAGTTGACGGCGTCCTCGACCGCCAGCTCGTGCAGCTGGAACGTCTCGGCGATCGCGGCCATCTCGCCCGCGCCCGGCTCCTTCAGCCCGACCCAGACGAAGCCGTGCCGATGCCTGCGCGCCGCGGCGAGCGCCTCCGCGTAATGCCAGTTGCCCGGCTGCCGGACGCCATCGACGTACAGCGCGCAGTCGACGATCGAACTGACCGTGGAGGGTGGCTCGCTCGCCGCCGTGGCCGGTGCGGCCGGACTCAGGATGCGGGACATCGCCCGTACCGGTCGGGCCAGCGCCCTGGACAGTGAACCCGCCAGTTGCTCGTCGGTCATCGCGACCTCCGCCGTGTCGTTGCTTGGCCTCTGCCCTCGTGCTTGCCGCTCGGGCACGAAAGTAGGCACCGGGTGGGTCGACCGCAGGTGGGGGGTGGGGGCGCGGTCGACCCACCCGGTGCCGTTGGGGGGCGGGGGGTGATGTCTGCAGCGCGATTCAGCAAAGCGCGCCGGGCTGGATTTTGGGCCATCCGGAGCCGACTGCGGAACCCACCCCACCATCACGGTTTGGTGTCGCTTTTCTTACAGCCTCTTTCAGCCCTTACGGACGGCCTCGATCGCCGCCGCGAGACGGCTCACACCCTCGTCGACCTGATCCGTCAGCACCGCCGAGAACGCCAGCCGCACCGAGTGCTTGCCGCCCTCCAGCAGGAAGTCGCTGCCCTTGACGACCGCGACCCCGAAGTCCTTGGCGGCGACCGCCTCCAGCTCCGTCGTGTCGACGTCCTCGGGCAGCTCGACCCACAGGAAGTAGCCGCCGTCGGGCTCCACGAACGTCGCGTCGGGCACGTGCTTGCGCAGCCCTTCCGCGAGCAGCCGGGCCCGCTCGCCCAGCGTCGCGGACACCGTCGCGATCGACCGCTCGATGTCACCGCTCACGCAGAACTGGTGCGTGATGGCCTCCGCGACCATGCTCGGCGAGATGTACAGGTTGGTCGCCCGCTTCGCGATCGCGGCGATCGTCGCCGCCGGCCCCACCAGGTAACCGACCCGGAGCCCGGGCGCGATCGTCTTGGTGAACGAGCTCGCGTGCACGACCACCCCGGCCGTGTCCTGCGACAGCATCGTCGGCAGCTTCTCGCCCCGCCAGCGGATGTCGGCGTACGGGTCGTCCTCGAAGATCGTGAACCCGAACTCCTGCGCGAGCTCGACGAGAGCCGTCCTTCTCGCCGCGCTCAGGGTCACCCCGGCAGGATTCTGGAAGTTCGGGATGATGTGCGCCAGCGTGGGTCGCACGCCTTTGTGGAGGAGCTCCCGCAGCTCATCGGTGTCGATGCCGTCGGCGTCGACCGTCACCTGGTGCACCGTGGCACCCAGGTTGCGCAGGTTGAGCAGCGTCCGGTCATACGTGGGCTTCTCCACGATCACCGCGTCACCCGGCTTCACCAGGTGCTCGAACAGCAGCGCGTCGGCCTGCAGCGAGCCGTTGGTCACGATGACCTGGTCTGCGTCGACGCCGTGCTTGGCCGCGATCCACGACCGCAGCGGAAGATAGCCGACAGACGTGCCATAGGCGGTGATGCCTGCCGGGTCGGCCTCAAAGGCCCGCACCGCAGCGGCCTTCAGCCCGTCAACGTCGATGATGTCAAGACTGGGTGCGCCACGAGCGAAAGAGATGAGCTGCATGGCGCCAGCCTACGAGTTCCCCCTCCCACCCCTCAGCCGAGTTCCGCCCGCTCCACCAGTTGGAAAAAATGTCGTACCTGGGTGGGACGATGCCGGGTATGACGATGGCTGCCTTCACGGCGCACCGGATCCAGGACGGGGACCTGCTCACGGCCCCTCCGGCGGTCTCACACCGCCGGGCGACCCACCGCCTCGAGACGATGCTGCGCAAGGCCTGCCCACCAGAGTTCACCGTCCTGGCCGTCGGGCTCGGCGTCGACTGTGGCGATGGTCGCACCTATGTCCCTGACCTGCTGGTCACCTCCGCGGCGGCCCTTGAAGGCGACGGCGACACCATCCTCGCCGCTGATGTGCTCATCGCCGTCGAGGTCATGTCCCTGAGCAACCCTCTGTCCGGCCTGCTCCTGCGCCGCCACGACTATGGCGCGGCGGGCATTCCGCAGCTGTGGATCCTGGATGCCCGCGGCCAGACCCTCACCGTCCACACCGACCCGATCAGCGGTGCCCAGGCAGACGGCTATCTGACCGCCACTGTTGCCACGGCCACTGCGCCATTTGCCACGGAGGTGCCGTTCCCCATGACCATCGACCCGTCCCAGATCCGCTAGCCGCCCCAGCCGGAGCCGGGCCATTCGCGACTTGACCTGCTCGCGGCCGGCCCGCTCCGGCAAACTGCGGCGTTTCGCTGCTGGTCTGGCTGTCGGGGGCGCGGCTCGGTCTGGCCGGCTCGGTCTGGCCGGCTCGGTCTGGCCGGCTCGGTCTGGCCGGCTCGGTCTGGCCGGCTCGGTCTGGCCGGCTCGGTCTGGCCGGGGCCGTTCGCTGCTGGCCTGGTCAGCTCTGGTTGCTCGCATCATCCGGACTTGGCCCGGTTGCGGTGACTTGCTCGGCCGGAGACGGCCGGGCTTGGCCGCTCCAGCTGGAGCCATCGCGCTCGCCCGCACCAGCTAGAGCTGCCGGATTGCTCGGTCGTGCCGCTTCGGGTGTCACCGGCCGGGGCGCCGCACGGTCAGGACGACCCCGCGGACCTGGCCGCAGGCCTCGAGCTGGGAGTTTCGCCGCACCCGCGGCCGGGCGTTGCTGCGTCTCGGGGGCAACGGCAAGACCACTCTGGCGGGTCTGTGCCACGCACGCTGTGTCGCACCGCTCTCCCGGACGACGACGCCACAGACGGCTGCACCGCCGTTCTCACCGTCCGCTCGCCCGGCCTGGTCTGGCCTGCTCGTCTGGTCTGGCCCGCCCGCCGCTCGTTCCGCTCCGGTCCGCACCGCCCTGCCCGGCCAGCCCGCCCTGGCTTGCGTCGCCCCGGCCCTGCCTGCTCGGCCCTGCCTGCTCGGCCCTGCCTGCTCGACCCTGCCTGCTCGCCTGGTCCGGTCCTGCTCGCCGCGGTCCGCCGGCCGTTCGTTCTGGCCTGCTTCGGTCCGCACCGCCCTGCCCGGCTCGCACCGCCCCCGGCTCGCACCGCCCCCGGCTCGCACCGCCCCCGGCTCGCACCGCCCCCGGCTCGCACCGCCCTGCACCGGCCCGGCCCTGCCTGGCCCGGACCTGCACCGGCACGGCACGGCACGGCACGGGGAGGTTGCCGCATCGGCTTCAGTTGCATCACCAATGCAGCGCCCGTGCCTAGCGAGGTGGCCTCAGCCGGTTCATTGGGCCACCGAATTTCGCGGGGTCACGGGGTGAGGCGAAGGGCAGCCACCGGGATGCTGCGCGCACGCGCGGTCCCTGCCAGCGCGCAGCGCGCAGGCAGTGCGCCGCTTGCGGCGCATTGGGGGTCTGGGGTGAGAATCCCCCAGGAGGCCGCGGCTTGCCGCGGGACAAGGTCAGGTCAGCGGTCTGGGGTGAGAATCCCCCAGGAGGCCGCGGCTTGCCGCGGAACTAGGTCAGGTCAGCAGGCCGCGGCTTGTCGCGGAACTAGGTCAGGTCAGCGGGCCGCGGCTTGCCGCGGGACAGGCTAGGCGAGTGCGGTTTGGTGGACCCAGACTCTGAGGATGTCGCGGACTGAGATGACGCCTAGGACGTCGTCGTTGTCGAGGACTACGAGGTGGCGGAAGCCGCCGCGGACCATGGCGGAGGCGGCTTCTTCGATGGTCCAGGTGGGGCTGGCGTAGACGACTTCCCAGGTGATGTGCTCGGCGGTGCGTTCGACGTCTGGGTCGAGGTCGGCGCCCAGGGCCTTCAGGATGTCGCGTTCGGTGATGATGCCGACGCCCGCGCCGTCGGGGTCGACGACGATGGCGGAGCCGACGCGGTGGCGGGACATCAGCTGGGCCGCCTGGCGGAGCGTGTGGTCCGGGCCGAGCTGGACGACGGCGGTGGACATTGCTTCGTGGACCTGCATCAGGCATCACTCCTTGTCGACGGCCAAGGCACCTTACGCAGAATTTTCCCCGCTCAGCGGCCTGCGCTCAAGGGCTGCTCACCCTCGCGAGCGGATGAGAAGCGGCGCCGGAAGTCAGAAGGAGCGCGAGAAGCGCCGATACCGCGCCGGAACGCGCGTTAGAGTTCGGAGACGTGCGCTTCCTCAATGATCAGCAGCCGGGTTATGACCTGACGTATGACGACGTGTTCATGGTGCCGGGGCGCAGTGCCGTCGAGTCACGCATGGCCGTCGATCTGAACACTCGCGACGGGAGCGGCACGACGATTCCGATCGTGGTGTCCAACATGACCGCGGTCGCGGGGCGGCGGATGGCGGAGACGGTCGCCCGGCGGGGGAGTCTGGCGATCATTCCGCAGGACATCCCGATCGACGTGGTCGCGGAGGCGGTGTCGTGGGTGAAGCAGCGGCACCTGGTGCACGACACCCCGATCACGTTGGGGCCGACGGAGACGGTGTCGCTGGCGCTGGACCTGCTGCCGAAGCGGGCACACGGCGCGGTGATCGTCGTGGAGGACGGCCGGCCGGTGGGGGTCGTGACCGAGAGCGACTGCACGGACGTGGACCGCTTCAGCCAGTTGCAGAGCGTCATGTCGCGCAATCTGCAGACGCTGCCGGAGGACGTCAGCCCGGAGGCGGCGTTCGAGCAGCTGACCGCGGGACACCACAAGCTCGCCCCGGTCATCGACGGGAAGGGCCAGCTGGTCGGCATCCTGACCAGGAACGCCGCGCTGCGCGCCACGCTGTACCAGCCGGCCGTCGACAGCAACCAGCAGCTGCGCATCGGCGCGGCGATCGGCATCACCGGTGACGCTTCCGGGCGGGCCGACAAGCTGCTCGCGGCCGGGGTCGACGTCCTGGTCGTCGACACCGCGCACGGGCATCAGGAGCGGATGCTGTCCACGCTGCGGGCCGTCAAGGCGCTCAACCCGAGCGTGCCCGTCGTCGCCGGGAATGTCGTCACCCGTGAGGGGGTCGCTGACCTGATCGAGGCCGGCGCCGACATCGTCAAGGTGGGCGTCGGGCCGGGGGCGATGTGCACCACCCGGATGATGACCGGCGTGGGGCGGCCGCAGTTCTCCGCGGTCCTGGAGTGCGCCACCGAGGCGAGGCGGCACAACCGGCACGTGTGGGCCGACGGTGGTGTGCGTCACCCGCGTGACGTGGCGCTGGCGCTGGCCGCCGGGGCGTCCAACGTGATGATCGGCTCGTGGCTGGCCGGCACCCACGAGTCGCCGGGCGACCCGCGCCGCGATCCGAGCGGCAAGCTCTACAAGGAGAACTTCGGCATGGCCTCGGCGCGGGCGGTGAGCCGGCGTACCGCCGACGACAGCGTCTACGAGCGCGCCCGCAAGGCGCTGTTCGAGGAGGGGATCTCGTCCTCGCGGATGTATCTGGACCCGCGTCGTCCCGGGGTCGAGGACATTCTGGACGCGATCGTCGCGGGGGTGCGCAGCGCCTGCACGTACGCGGGTGCGAGCAACCTGGAGGAGTTCGCGGAGCGTTCCACGGTGGGAATTCAGAGCGCTGCCGGGTACGCGGAAGGAAAACCTCTGGATGTCAGTTGGTGAAGGGGTCGACGGGATAGTCTCGTCACCCGCAGGTCACGTATGGTGCACGTCGTGAAGCTCGTTCGCGACCGTGGCCGTCGAGGGTGACCGACCAGCCGCCATCACGCCGCCGCCGTATGCAGGCGTTTCGTGTCGCGTCCCGTTTCGTCGGTGCCGGCCTGCTCGACCAGGTCGTCATCGCGACCGCCAACGCGGCGAACACGCTGCTCGGCGGCATCCTGCTGCCCAAGGACCAGTTCGGCGCGCTTGCTCTCGCGCTGAGCGTCGGCTACTTCTCGATGTACCTCAACCGGGCGTTCGTCGGTGACGTGCTGCTCGCTCTCGCCTCACGGTTCGAGGGCGAGCACCGCGGCCGGTTGATCCGCAACGGGCTGACGACCGCGTTCTGCTCCGGTGTGACCACGATGGTCGTGTTCGTCGTGTTGTGGCTCTCCTGGCCGCACGACGGCAACATCGATCTCGACGAGCTGATCTGGCTGGTGCCGTTCATGGTGCCGCTGATGCTGCACGACACGGCCCGCTGCGACTACCTCGCCGACCGCAGGCCCGACAAGGCGCTCGGCATCGACCTCGTCTGGGCCGGCACCCAGGGCGTCGTGATCATCGCCCTGATCCTCACCGGCAACGAGAGCGCGGGCGGGCTGCTCGCCGCGTGGGGGATCGGCGCGACCGCCGGCGCCACCGTGTACCTGCTGCGCGAGCGCCGGGTGCCATGGCGGGGCAACCCCAAGGCGTGGCTCGCCGAGACCAGGCACCTGTCCGGCTGGTTCACCGCCACCGCGATCGTCGCCCAGGTGCAGGTCCTGTCGATCAGCTTCCTCGTCGCCGGCAAGCTGTCGAAGATCGACCTCGGTAACCTGCGGTTCGTGCAGACCGTGCAGCTGCAGCCCGTGCAGAACCTGGTGGCGGCGATCCAGGGGCTGCTCGTGCCCCGGGCATCCCGGGCGGCCGCCGACGCGGCGAAGCCCGGCGCCGAGGGGGCCGACGCCGCCGCCACGCTGCGCCGCCAGACCCGGCAGCTCGCGATCGCCTTCGCGGTGCTGGGCACGCTGATGGTCGTCATCGTGTGGCCGCTGGTGTCGTGGGTGCTGGAGTCGACCGGCAAGTTCGCCGAGGCCGCGCCGCTCGCACTGCCGATCGCGCTGCAGGGTGCCGTGTATCTGCTCCAGGTGCCGTTCACGGCCGCGATGCGCGGGATGCACCGGGCCAGGATGCTGTTCGTGCAGTACGTGGTCTTCGCGACGGTCTCCCTGACCGGCCTGTCGGTCGGCGCGAGCCAGGGTCTGCAGGGGGCGGCGTGGGGGCTGCTCACCGGTTCGGCCACCGGACTCGTCTGCATGGTGCTGCTGTACGCCTACGCGCTCAAGTCCGTAGGCCCGCAGGCACCCGCACCGTCGCCGAGACTGGACGCGACGCAGAGCGCCTGAGCAACCTTTCGCGCCCCCCAGACGTGCTAGGGGCCGTGGAAGACACCGACGCCAGCTACGTGGCCTTCGTGGAGGTCGCCTGGCAGCGACATCTCCGGCTGGCCATCCTGCTCACCGGCGACCGGCACCGCGCTGAGGACCTGCTCCAGGACTGCCTGGTCAGGATCTACGAGCGGTGGCGCCGGCTGGCCCGCGCCGACGACCCGCACGCCTATCTGCGCCGCATGCTCGCCAACGGCAACGTGTCGCTGTGGCGCCGGCTGCGCCGGGAGCGGCTCGTCGCGGAGCCGCCGGACTCGCCCGACCGGTCCGCCGACCGGCACCCCGACACCGACGTGCTCCGGCACGCGCTGCTGGCGCTGGCGCCCCGGCAGCGGGCGGTCGTCGTGCTGCGGCACTACGAAGACCTGTCCGAGGCGGAGATCGCCGGCATCCTCGGCTGCTCCGTCGGCACGGTCAAGAGCCAGAACGCCCGGGCGCTCGCCAAGTTGCGCGCCTTCCTCCGTACACCCGCCGAAAACGGAACCAGGTGAGCCATATGAGCATCGACCAGCATCTGAAGGATCAGCTGCACGACATGGTGGACCGCGAGCCGGGCTCGCCGGCGCCGACCCGTGTCCTGCTGGAGCGCGGCCGGCGGGCCAGGCGGCGCCGCACCGCGACCCTGGCCGGCGTCACCGCCATGGCGGTCGCGGGGGTCGCCGGGCTCGCCGCGGTCGCCGCCGGCGCCGTCGAGCTGCGGCCACCGGCGGCCACACCGGGCGTGGTGGCACAGCAGAGCGAGCAGCAGGAGACGCCCCGGCTGCGGCTGGCCGCCGCGGTCACCGCCAGCGGGTCGACCAGCTACGCGTTCACGATCAGCATGGTGGCGACCGTCACCCGGACCGCGAAGGGCGAGTTCGACCCGGCGACCACCACCGGCGTCCTGCACTACGGCGACGGCAGCGAGCAGCGGCTCGTCAGCGGCGTACGGTTCATCGGCGACGGCTCCGGCGGTTGGAAGCGCCAGAACGACGGCAGGCACGACGCGCTCACGTTCAGCGGCCTCGGCGACGACCCGTTCACCGTGTCCGGCGACCCGGCCCAGCTGCTGCAGAACCTGTCGAAGGTCGGCACGGTCACCGAGGCGTCACCGGGCGTGTACCGCTTCACGATCCAGCACGCGTCAAACGGACCGGCCGCGTCGCCCCCAGCGGTCACCGCCGGCGAGGCAACCGTCGTGGCCGGCAAGGTCACGAAGGTCGTCTACAAGACGCCTTTCTACGAAGACCTGGGCAAGGTCACGGAGGCCGCGGTCACCGTCGAGTTCGCGGACTACGGCAAGCAGGTCACGGTGCAGCAGCCGGCGCGCTGGGTCGACTGAGCAGCAGGGCGGCCTCGCCGGCGAGCAGCAGCAGCCACAGCGTGCCGCCCGTCCCGCCGATCAGCCACTCGTTGGTGATCATCGTGAACAGGGCGCCGGGCAGCAGGACGACGAGCCACGGGTCGGCGTCCCGGCGGCGGCGCCACACGTTCCACAGCAGCAGGCCGAGGCCGGTGAGGAAGGCGGCGACGCCCACCACGCCGGCCTTGCGCAGCGCGGCGAGCGGCGCGTTGTCCACGGTCAGCTTGATGTCGGCGCCGCTGCTGGCCCGGTAGACGGTGGCCCTGGCGTCGCGGGTGTTGCCGAGCAGCTTCTCGGTGAGGCTGTCGCGCCGCCAGTCGGACTCGACCTGCCGCCAGGTCTCGACCCGGCCGCTGCTGACTCCGGCGTCGTCGCCGTACCGCTCCTTGACCAGGAACGACGGGCCGTTGAACACCAGTACCAGAGCGAGGGCGGCCACGGGGACGAGCGCCTGGCGCCGGCCGTACACGAGGAACACCAGCGTCGAGATCAGCATGAGCAGGAACCCGGTGCGCGAATCGCTGGTGCACAGGACCAGCGCGGCGGTCGCGACCGAGCCCAGCCGCTGCCAGGCCGGCAGACCGAGATCGGCGCCGATGCGGATCGCGGCCAGCCCGGCGATGCAGGCCATCGCGTTGGGATGGTCGAGCAGCCACGACGCGCCCCAGAAGCGGTATTCGAACCCGCGTCCCCACGGCGTGTCGGGCACGACGTGCGGGGCGGTGAACACGTTGCCCGAGCCCGCCAGGAACAGCACGGCGACGGTGCCGAGGAACGCGACGGCGATTCCGAGCGTGAGCCGTGCGAAAACTCCGCGGAAGGCGAATACAGCGAGCACAACAAGTCCGAAATATCCGGCATACAGCACGCGCTGCACTGCGATCTCGGGCTTCATCACGAGCAGCGCCCCGAGCGCGCCGATGAGCAGGTAGGACACGCCGAGCCAGGCGGCACCCGACCGCAATGCGACGGGAGAGACCGGCCGGAACCAGAAGAGCATCAACACACCGGACAGCAGTAACAGGCTCCACACGACGGCGCCGGTGTTGGTATACGTCCAGCTCAGCACCCCTTGCAGTGCGAACACCGCACCGAGGGCGAGCCCGCGGGGGTCGGCGGCCCGGACCAGTGACCCGGCAAGCACCCCGACCGCGCCCGCGATCAGGCCGGCGACCAGGGCCAGGGCGGCGGCGGAGAAGCTGTCGTCGACGACGAGCTCGACGGCGCCGGCGATCAGGCCGACGGCCAGGATCCCGGCCGTGACCCAGCCGGCCCGCCGCGTCACCGAAGGACGCTGCGGTAGACGTCGATCAGCCGCTCGGTGAGCACATCGGGGGAGAAGTGCTCCTCATACCGCCGCCGCGCCGCGGTCGTGAGCCCCGAGGCCCCGCCGTGCGCCTTCGCCAGCCCGTCGGCGAGCGCGGCGGCGTCGGGATCGACGACCCAGCCCGCGTCACCGGTGAGGAACGGCAGCCCGCCCCGGTCGGTGACAAGCACCGGACGGCCGGCGCACAACGCTTCCAGCACGATCGTCGGCAGCGTGTCGTGCCACGTCGACGCCGCGATCACGCACGCCGCGGCGCCGATCTGGGCGCGCACCTCGGCGTTGGGCAGGACACCCAGATACGAGATGTCGGACCTGTTCGCCGCGGCGGCCTCGGCGAGCGGCCGGAGGGGCCCGTCGCCGATGATGCGCAGCGGCCCGAGCGAGCCGTCCTCGTGTCGCTGCCATGCGTCCAGGACGAGCTCTAGGCCCTTCTCGGGGGACAGGCGCGCCGCGTACAGGAAGCCCTTGCCGGGTCCGGTCGCCGCGCCGGTGTCCGGAATGCCGTTTGGTTTGACCGTGATGTGCGCATCCGGGATGCCGAAGTCCCGGAGATGATCGGCGATCCGGTCGGTGAGCGCGATGAACCGGTCCACGCCCCGCCACGTGCCCCGGTGCACGGCAAGCGTCGCCGCCATCACCGCCGACTGCGCCTTCGAGTCCCGGTAGCAGGCGTGCCTGATCGCCGGCAGCGGGAACGCCTTGCCCCGGCACTCGGTGCAGATGTGCCCGTCGCGGAAGTACAGGCCGGGCGCACACACCTGCCGGTAGTTGTGGACCGTGTGCACGACCGGTACACCCGCAGCGTGGGCGGTCCGGACCACCCACGGCGACAAGAGCGGATACGGATTGTGCAGATGCAACACATCCGGCTTTTCCGCTTTTATCAGCTTTTCCAGCGCGCGCTGCGAGTCGCCGTTGCGGATCGGCGACAGCGGCAGCAGCACCTTCTGCGCCTTGGAGAACGTGCCGATCTCGTCGGAGCTGCGCAGGAACGGCAGCACCGACACCCCGGCCGTGGACAGTTGCGCGATCTCGGCGTCGACGATGACGTTCTCACCGGACGGTGCGCCGGACGCGTAGCGATTGTGCGCGACAACGACCTTCATGACGGGAAAAGACTACTTGAGGCAGACTGGACGGGTGCCCGAGCTTCCCGAGGTCGAAGCGCTCGCCGCGTTCCTCCGCGACCGCGCCGCCGGCCACGCCATCGACCGCATCGAGGTCCCGTCGCTGAGCGCGTTGAAGACCTTCGACCCGCCGATCACCGCCGCGACCGGCCTGCCGCTGACCGGCGCGTCCCGCTACGGCAAGTTCCTCGACATCCACGTCGGCGACGACCTGCACCTCGTCACCCACCTCGCCCGTGCCGGCTGGCTGCACTATCGCGAGTCGTTCAACGCCAAGACCCCGCTCAAGCCCGGCTCCGGCCCGATCGCGGTGCGGGTGCGGCTCGACGACGAGTCCGGCTTCGACCTCACCGAGGCCGGCACGAAGAAGAGCCTCGCCGCCTACTTCGTGTCCGACGTCAGGCTCGTCCCCGGCATCGCCCGGCTCGGCCCGGACGTCCTCGCGGTCAGCACCGACGAGTTCGCGGCCGCGATCCGCAGCCGCAAAGGGCAGATCAAGGGCGTCCTCACCGACCAGACGGTGATCGCCGGGGTCGGCAACGCGTATTCGGACGAGATCCTGCACGCCGCCAAGATGTCCCCGTTCGCGCTGACCAACCGCATCACCGACGAGACGATGGCGACCCTGCACGCCGCGACGCGGGCCGTGCTGACCGACGCGGTCACCCGCTCGGTCGGGCAGAAGGCCGCGACGCTGAAGTCCGAGAAGCGCTCCGGCCTCGCCGTGCACGCGCGCACCGGGCTGCCCTGCCCCGTCTGCGGCGACACCGTCCGCGAGGTCTCCTTCGCCGACACGTCGCTGCAGTACTGCCCCACCTGCCAGACCGGCGGGAAACCCTTGGCCGACCGGCGGTTGTCGAAGCTCGTACGCTGACCCGGTGCGCCGTGCCTTCCTGATCGCCTTCGTCGGCTTCTTCCTGCTCGGCGCGGCGTGGGCGCTCGCCCTGCCCACCAACGGCACCTACGACGAGAAGCAGCACCTCATCCGGGCGTGGGCGGTGTGGACCGGCCAGTGGCTGCCGCACGACCGCGCGCTGGACGCCAGCGGCAACGACACGAACGCGTTCACCGGCCCGCGCAGCCTGCTGCCGGCCGACGCCGACTGCACGTGGATCGACAAGCCCGCGTACAAGCCGGCGTCCTGCCTGACGTTCACCGACGACCGCTCCACCGTCCTGCAGCCGAGCGCGGCCGCCCGGTACAGCCCCGTCTACTACGCCCTGGTCGGGCTGCCGCTGCGGATCTCCCCCACCGAGTCCGGGCTGATCTGGTCCCGGCTGCTGTCGGCCGCCCTGTCGGCGCTGCTGCTCGCTGCGGCGTTCGCGCTGGCCGGGACGGGGCTGCTACGGGCCGCGGTCGTGCTCGCCGCGACGCCGATGCTGCTCGACCTCGCCGGCGCGATCAACCCCAACGGCCTGGAGATCAGCGCCGCAGTCCTGCTCTATGTCGCCGTCCTGCGCAAACACTGGCCCGCGGCAGGGGTCGCCGCGGCGTTGCTCATCACGACCAGAGATCTCGGTCCCTTCTTCGCGGCCGCGGTACTGGCCGTGTCGCTGTTCGTGACCCGCTCATGGCCCAGGTCCCGGGCACTCTGGCTGCCCGCCGCGGGCGGACTCGCGTTCGCGGCGTTCTGGACCCTCGCCGCGTCCCGGACCGACGCCGTCGACCCCGGCCGGGACATCGCCGCCACGACCAGCGGCGCGATCCTGCGCGACATCGCCGACGCCCGCGCCGAGTTCTGGGTCCGGCAGATCGTCGGCCAGTTCGGCTACGGCGAGACCACGGTGTCCATCGGCATGATCGGGCTCTGGTACCTGCTGGTCGCCCTGCTGGTCGTGCCCGCGCTGTGGTTCGGACCCGCCGCTCTGCGCGTCGGCATCCTGGCCGCCGGTCTCGGCTCCCTGGTCCTGCTGGTCGCCCTGGAGCTCTACTTCGCGCCCAAGGTCGGCCACTTCGCTCACGGCCGTTACGTCATGCCGCTCGGTGTCGGCGTGGTCCTCCTCGCCGGGTTCACGGACCGTTACGAAGCGTGGCTGACCGCCCGGCGCCGACTCCTCGGGTTGATCCTTTTGACCGTGCCGCTGCACGTCTACGCCCTCGCCCGCGTCATGACCCGCTTCCAGCGCGGAATCAACGAAGGGCTTAACCCGATCGGGGGAACGTGGCAGCCACCACTCGGCAGCGTCCTGCCCCTTCTAGCCTGTTTGGTGGGAGGTGCGCTACTCGGGGTGATTGTCACGCGGAGTTCTGTCCGGCCCACGCCAGTGCACTCGACAGCCAACACGTTGAGCAACTAGTCTCGGCCGGTCGTCGTCAGTTGCCCGAGCCAACATGGGACACTTCTCGCGTGCGATCGGGTGTCCTTGCCGTCGGCGACCACAACCCACCCGGTCGAGCAGTTGAGCGCCCTGATCCCCGGATCGTGGTGCGAGAGGACACACTCAGGTGACCGCTAGTCTCCAACGTCCGGCCACCCCGCCGATCCGGAGATCGACCTTGGGTGAGCTTGACAGCTTCGAGATCCTTCCCGAGCACGCGCTCACCCCCCTCGGCCCCAACGGCGTGCCCCGCTCCGGCTGGCAGCGCGCCCGCAGAGTGTCCCGCTGGCACCGCCCGTATGCGGCGATCCTGCTGCTGCTCGACACCCTCGCGTGCGTCATGGCCAGCGTCACCGCCAGGACCTTCCTCGACACCAAGACCAACGAGATCTTCGAAAAGGCCCCCGGCCTGTGGACCTCGATCACGTTCGGCGCCCTGCCGGCCGTCTGGCTGCTCGTCCTCTGGGGCCACGGCGCCTACGACCGCCGCTATCTCGGCACCGGCACCGACGAGTTCAAACGCGTCGTCCGCGCCTCCTGGACCGTCGTCGCGATCGTCGCCTTCGCCGCGTTCGCCACCAAGACCCCGGTCTCCCGCACCTCGGTCGGCGCCGCGCTCGTCGGCGGCCTGCTCTATGTGCTGGTCCTGCGCTATCTCGCCCGGCGCGTCCTGCAGCACGTGCGGACCAGGTACAGCCTCGCCACCCACCGCCTCCTGCTCATCGGCACCCTGCAGGAAGCGCTCGAGGTGCACCAGGCGATCGCCCGCGACCCCGCCGCCGGCCTCGTCCCCGTCGGCATCCACCTCACCGAGGGCTACGCACCGCGCCCGAGCACCGTCACCCCCGTGCCCGTGCACGCCGGCCGCGACATCCTCTCCCTGGTCCGCGAGCTCAACGCCGACACGATCGCCGTCTGCGGCTCCGCCAGCGCCGAGCCCGTCGAGCTGCGCCGCCTCGCCTGGCAGCTCGAAGGGACGGGCATCGACCTGGCCGTCGCCCCGCAGCTCACCGACATCGCCGGCCCACGCGTGCACATCAGGCCCATCGAGGGCATCCCGCTGCTGTACGTGGAAGAGCCCAAGCTCTCCGGCATCGGCTGGGTCCTCAAGAACGTCATCGACCGGGTCCTGGCCCTCATCGCCCTGCTGGTCGTCCTGCCCTTCTTCCCGATCGTGGCCCTGGCCATCAAGCTCTCCGACCCCGGCCCGATCTTCTTCCGCCAGCCCCGCATCGGCCGCGAAGGCAAGATGTTCAAGGTCTGGAAGCTCCGCACCATGTATGTCGACGCCGAAGAACGCCAGGCCACCCTCGACGAGCACAACGAGAGCGACGGCCTGCTCTTCAAGATGAGGAACGACCCGCGCATCTTCAAGGTCGGCAAGTGGCTGCGCGCCACCTCGATCGACGAGCTCCCCCAGATCCTCAACGTCCTCGCCGGCGAGATGTCCCTCGTCGGCCCCCGCCCCCTGCCCGCCGACGACGGCGACTTCCTCGGCGACGTGCGCCGCCGCCTCCTCGTCCGCCCCGGCATCACCGGCCTGTGGCAGGTCAGCGGCCGCAGCGACCTCTCCTGGGACGACGCGGTCCGCCTGGACCTCTACTACGTGGACAACTGGTCCCTGGTCCTCGACCTCCACACCCTCTGGCGCACCATCGGCGTCGTCGTGTTCCGTAAGGGCGCCTACTGAAATTCCCCGGCTCCGGGGTCGCCGGAGCGGGGGTTCCCACCCGCACCCCCATGCGCCACTGCGTGGCGCACTGCCTGCGCTGGGGCGCGGCAGCTTAGGGCGCGTGCGCGCGGCATCCCGGGGGCTGGGCGCCGTTCGGCCGCCTGACTGTGACCCCGCCCGTCTGCCTCGCCGCCCCGCCCGTTCGCTCGCCTGCCTCGGCGCACGTCCCCTGCCGCTCGCTCGCGCGCCAGCGCGACTCACTGCGCGCCTGCCGGCTCGCGCGCCTGCCCCCGCTTGCCGCTCGCGCGCTTGCCTGCCTCGCCGCTTGTCCCCGGCCGCTCGCTCGCGCGCCTGCGCGTCTCACCGTTCGCGCGCATCACTGCTTGCCTGTCCAGCTCGCGCGCCTGCCTTACCGCTTGCCGGCTCGCTTGCCTGGCTGCCGCTCGCCCGTTCGCTCGTCCGCCTGCCTGCTCGCCGTGCGGCTGCCCGCCTGTGCGCCGCTCGGCCGGTCGGTTGGTCGTCTGCCGGCGGGCGTCGGGGTTGGGTCGGCATGATCCGGAAGACCTTGTGCGGCCGTGGTCGCGCGGTGGTGCCCGCTCGTGCTGGGGGACGGCGTTGACACAGGCCACCGATCGATGGCGGCCGGCGGCGGATCGCCGGTTGTGGTGGGGCGGGCGGTGGGGCTCTGGCGCGGTGGCTGGGACAGCGTCCAGGATGAGCGCGTGGGTGGGAACCTTGCCGCTGGGATCGCGGTCGTGGGGCTGGCGGTGGCGCTTGCCGGAGCGGTGTGGGCCGTGGTCAGGCTGCGGTCCCGGCGGGCGATCGCCACCGCGGCGCAGCGGGCCACCTACGACGTGCTCCACATCGCGGCGCTGGCCGCCGAGCCGCTGCGCAACGGGTTGACCGAGGTCGGGGCGGGCAAGGCGGTCAGGCATCTGCGGACGCTGACCGGGGCGGCCGGGATCGCGGTCACCGACGCGGTCGTGGTGCTGGCGTTCGACGGGGCGGGGGAGCATCACCGGGAGCAGGTCGCGGCCGCCGCCGCGAAGGCCGTCACCGCCGGGCGGTCCACCGTGCTCGGCAGCGACGAGCTGCCCTGTGACCTCGTCGACTGCCCCGTCCGTGGGGCGGTCGTCGTGCCGCTCGCGCAGCGGGAAGGGGCGCTGGTCGCGCTGTCCGACGGGCCGCCGGCGCCCGGGCTGGTGCAGGCCACCGCCGAGACCGCGCGGTGGGTGGGGACGCAGCTGGCGCTCGCCGAGCTCGACACGTCAAAGGCGAGACTGGCCCGGGCCGAGGTCAGGGCGTTGCGGGCGCAGATCAGCCCGCACTTCATCTACAACGCGTTGACGGCTATTGCGAGTTTTGTCCGGACCAACCCGGAGCTCGCCCGGGAGCTCATCCTCGAGTTCGCCGAGTTCACGCGGTACTCGTTCCGGGCGCACGGGGAGTTCACCACGCTCGCCGAGGAGCTGCGATCCATCGACCGCTATCTGACGATCGAACGGGCCCGGTTCGGGGAGCGGCTGCAGGTACGGCTGCAGATCGCCCCTGAGGTCCTGCCGGTGACGTTGCCGTTCCTGTGCCTGCAACCCCTGGTGGAGAACGCGGTCCGGCACGGGTTGTCGCGGAAGCCGGGAATGGGCACGATCAGCATCGTGGCCAGGGACGCCGGCGCGGAGTGTCACATCACCGTGGAGGACGACGGGGTCGGGATGGATCCTGCTGTACTGCTCAGCGCCGACGACACCACCGACGCCGGGCAGCACGTCGGGTTGCGCAACGTCGATGAACGTCTACGGTCGGTCTTTGGCGACGGGTTCGGCGTCGTGGTCGAGACGGCCCCCGACGCGGGCACGAAGGTCAGCATGCGGGTCCCGAAGTTCCACCCCGGAGTGCGGAGCAGCCAATGAGGACCGGAGTCCGGAGCAGTCAATGAAGACCGGAGTGCGGAGCAGCCAATGACCGGAACGAACCGGAGTGTCAGCGGCCAGATCGTCGGCCAGGGCAGTCCCGTCGAGCAGCAGACCGGGTTCCTGCGTGTCCTCGCCGTCGACGACGAGGTCCCCGCCCTCGACGAGCTCGCGTACCTGCTGCGCGCCGACCCCCGCGTCGGCCGCCTCCACACGGCCGGCGACGCGACCGAGGCGCTGCGCGTCCTGCGGGACATCGACGTCGACGCCGTGTTCCTCGACATCCGCATGCCCGGCCTCGACGGGATGGAGCTGGCCAGGGTCCTCGGCAGGTTCGCCAAGCCGCCCGCCGTGGTGTTCGTGACCGCGTACGACGACCGCGCCGCCGAGGCGTTCGACCTCGGGGTCGCCGACTACGTGCGCAAACCGGTCCGCGCCGACCGGATCGCCGAGTCGCTGCGCCGGGTCCTCGCGGCGCGGCTCGTGCCGACGCACCCGTCGGTCGCCGGGCGCCGCGACCGCCAGGACGACCCGACGATCCCGGTGGAGCTGGCCGGGACGACCAGGATGCTGCCGCGCTCTGCGGTCCGGTGGGTCGAGGCGCAGGGCGACTACGCCCGGCTGCACACCGCAGACGCCTCTCACCTGGTCCGCGTCTCTCTGGCCACGCTCGCCGAGCGCTGGGCGGACGCCGGGTTCGTGCGGGTGCACCGTTCGTTCCTGGTACAGCTGAAACTCATCACCGAGCTGCGCATGACGAACACGGGCTATGTGGTGGTGCTCGACGACCGCGAGCTGCCGGTCAGCCGCCGGCACACCCGGGAGCTGAAGGACCGTCTGGTGCGCGCCGCCAAATCATGGTCATAGGTCTTCACGACTCCTCCACATCACGCACCGTTGCCCCTCGCATCTACCCAATACGCTGCTGGCATGAGCGCAGTGGGCACCGGTGAGCGGCGGAAGGTCCTCGTCGTCGACGACGAGCGGATGATCGCCGAGTCGATCGCGGCCCGGCTGCGCGCCGAGGGCTTCGCGGTCGACCAGGCACACGACGGCCCGTCGGCGGTCGCGGCCGCCAAACTGCTGCGCCCGGATCTGGTCGTCCTGGACGTGATGCTGCCCGGGTTCGACGGTCTCGAGGTCTGCCGGCGCATCCAGGCGGAGCGACCTGTCGCGGTCCTCATGCTCACCGCCCGTGACGACGAGACCGACATGCTCGTCGGGCTGGCGGTCGGCGCCGACGACTACATCACCAAGCCGTTCTCGATGCGGGAGCTCGCCGCCCGGGTCCACGTGCTGCTGCGCCGCCTGGAGCGGCTGGCGGCGGCCCAGCCGGAGCCGGACGCGGCGCCGATCGTCCTCGGCGACCTCGAGATCAACCGGGCGCAGCGGCGGGTCAGCCGGGGCGGCGTCGAGGCGCACCTGACGCCGACCGAGTTCGACCTGCTGGTCAACCTCGCGACCCGGCCCCGGACGGTGCTGCCGCGGGAGCGGCTCCTGGCCGAGGTGTGGGGGTGGGCGGACGCGTCCGGCACCCGCACCGTCGACAGCCACATCAAGGCGCTGCGCCGCAAGCTCGGGTCCGACCTGATCAGGACCGTCCACGGGGTCGGCTACGCCCTGGAGACCACATGAAGAACTTCCTGGACCTGCTGCCCCGCCCGCTCGACCCGCTGCGCTCGATCAAGCTCAAGCTCGCGGTGCTGCTCGTCGCGTCCGCCGGCGCCGGTCTCGGGGTCTTCTGGGTCGGCATCGGCTGGATCCCGCCGACGACGACGGAGATCGCGCTGACGGTCGGGCTGCTCACCTCCCAGATCCTCGCCCGTGGCGTGACGTCGCCGCTGCGGGACATGACCGCCGCCGCGCAGGCGATGTCCCGCGGCGACTATTCGGTGCGGGTCCGCGCCACCTCCAAGGACGAGGTCGGCCAGCTCGCCGTGGCGTTCAACCAGATGGCCGCCGAGCTCGCCGCGGCCGACCAGCAGCGGCGCGAGCTCATCGCCAACGTGTCGCACGAGCTGCGCACCCCGATCTCGGCCGTGCAGGCCGTCCTGGAGAACGTCGTCGACGGTGTCGTCCAACCGGACCAGGCGACGCTGCGCACGGCGCTCGCCCAGACCGAACGGCTCGGCCGGCTCGTCACCGAGCTGCTCGACCTCTCCCGTCTCGACGCGGGCGTGATCCCGCTGGACAAGGAGGACTTCCGGGTCGAGGACCTGCTGATCGAGGTGGTCGCCGAGGCGGAGGTCAAGGCGACCGCCGCCGGCTACAAGGTCGAATACCTGTCCTGCGCCTTCCCGGAGAACGCCCTGGTCAGTGCCGACCGGGCGCGGCTGCACCACGTCCTGACCAACCTGGTCGACAACGCCACCCGGCACAGCCCCGAGGGCGGGACCGTCACCATCATCGGCCGCCGCGACGGCGACCAGGTGATGATCGAGGTCGCCGACGAGGGCCCCGGCATCCCGCGCGCTGAGCGTGAGCGGGTGTTCGAGCGGTTCACCCGCGGTGCCCGCGCGTCCGGTGGCGGCACCGGGCTCGGGCTGGCGATCGCCCAGTGGTTCATCCAGCTGCACGACGGCACGATCGCGGTCATCGACCAGCCCGACGGCGTCGCCGGATGTCGCATCCGGGTCACCCTGCCCGTCTGATCCACACGTTCTTCAAGTACGTGTCCGGCCTTCGCCGGACGCGCGGATCCTCATACCCTCCGGAGTCCGACATGTCGCCCTCGACCTTCGAACCGCCCGACGGCCGGCCAAGCCCCCCGGTGCCCGAAGTGCCCGCGGAGTCCGACCGTCCCACGAGCCCCGCACCGGCAGAGCAACCGGCCCCACCCGGACCACACAACCCGCAACCACCGCGCCCGCCGCAGCCCCCGCAACAAGGCCCGCAAACGGTACGGCAGCCGCAGCTCGGGCAGCCCGGGCCGCAGGGAGGCGTCGCCACGCTCGCACCGCCCCAGTCGCAGCAGCCGCCCCCGCGGCCGGTGCCCAATCCCGCGCTGCTCAGCCCGGTCAGGCTGGGCCCGCCGAACCCGACCCCGTTCCAGCTGCGCTGGCCGGCCCGCAGCGTCGCCGCCGGCCCCGAGGTCCTGATCGGTGGTCTCGTCGTCGCGGTGGTCGCGGCCGCCGCCCTGCCGCTGGACCGTCCCGGCATCGGCTGGCCGGTCGCGGGGCTCGCGCTCGTCGGCGCCCTGCTCGTCGTGCTGCTGCGCATGGATCCGCAGCGGCGCGGCACCAGCGCGGTCGAAGCGACCTGCTGGAGCGTCGCGACCGTGGCGCTGCTGTCCGTGGGCGTGTTCCGGGCCGCGGGCTGGTTGTTCGCGCTGTGCGTCCTCGCCGCGTTCGGCAGCGTCGCGCTCGCCGTCGGCGCCGGGCGGCGGGTCCCGGCGGTGTTCATGGCCCTGCTCAACCTGCCGATCGCCGGTTTCCGGGCGCTGCCGTGGGTCCGCTGGGGGATGGCCAGGGCGCGGGCGAAGGAGGGCACGTCCGGCGCGGCGCGGGTGCTCGCCTCGATCGGCCTCGGCCTGCTGCTGCTCGTCGTGTTCGGGGCGCTGTTCGCCAGCGCCGACGCCGCGTTCGACAGCATCGTGCAGGCGATCCTGCCCGACCTGTCGCCGGTCACACCGTTCCGTTGGGCGTTCGTCGGCACTGTCGCCGCCTGGCTCACGTTCGGCGGGGCCTATCTGCTGCACAGCCCGTCCACGATCGGTGACGGCAGGCCACGCGACGTCCGGACGGTGCACTGGTACGAGTGGGTCGTCCCCGTCGGTGCCGTCCTCGCCGTCTTCGGGATCTTCGTCGGCGTGCAGGTCGCGGTCCTTTTCGGCGACCACGACTACGTGATGCGCACCGCCGGGCTCACGTTCGCCGACTACGCGAGGAAGGGCTTCTGGCAGCTGCTCGTCGTCACGCTGCTCACGCTCGTCGTGATCGCTGTCGCGGTGCGCAAGGCGTCCCGGGAGACGACCCGCGACCGGGTGCTGCTGCGCGTGCTGCTGGGCCTGCTGTCGCTCGGCGCGCTCGTCGTCGTGGTCTCCGCGCTGTGGCGCATGAACGTCTACGAGCAGGCGTACGGCTTCAGCCGGCTCCGCGTCCTGGTCAGCGCGTTCGAGCTGTGGCTCGGCGGCGTCATCGTCCTGATCATGGTGGCCGGGGTGGTGCCGGTGACCCGGTGGCTGCCGCGGGCGGCGGTCGCCCTGTGGGTCGTCACGCTGCTGGGGCTCGCGGTGCTGAACCCGGACCGGTTCATCGCCGAGCAGAACGTCGCCAGGTTCGCCAACAACAACACCGACGTCTGGTACCTGTCGACGCTGTCCGCGGACGCCGCGCCCGCGCTCGACAAGCTGCCCGCCGGGGCCCGCGAGTGCGCGCTGTCGGAGATCTCCCGCGACGTGCACGAGGCCGACGACTGGCGCGGCTGGAACATCGGCCGCGCCGAGGCCCGCCGGATCGTGCCCGAGCCGGTCTTCGCGCAGAGCTACCCCTGCTACCGGCGCTACTGAAGAAGCCGAGGGCCGACGTTCAACGGGGGACGTCGGCCCTTGCACTTGTTTCACGCTCATTGCGAGACTGCGGGACATGCAGCCACCGACCGAACGGGTCCGCGTGGTGCTCGGTGACGTCGCCCGCGCCCCGATCGACCCCGCGCGCACCCGCGCCGAGCTCGAGGAGCAGAGCCCGGTCGGGGCCGCCCTCGCCCGCGGGCTGGTGCGCGCCCAGCTGGCCGTCGCGGTGCGGCTCGCCGCGGTCGTCGCGGTCGCGCTGGGCGGGCTGCCGCTGCTGTTCGCCGCCGCTCCCGCCGTCGGCAGCGCGCACCTGTTCGGGATCTCGGTGCCGTGGCTGCTGCTCGGCGTCGCCGCCTACCCGTTCCTGTTCGCCGTCGGCTACGCGTACGTGCGGCTCGCCGAACGCAACGAGGCCGAGTTCGTCGCCCTGGTCGAGGACAGGTCGCAGCACGGTCATGAGTGACTACGCGCTGCCGGCGGTCATCGCGGTCACCCTGGTCACGGTCGCCATCGGCCTGTACGGGCTGCGCTTCGCCCGCACGACGTCGGACTTCCTGGTGGCGTCCCGCATGGTCAGCCCGACCTGGAACGCGGCGGCGATCAGCGGCGAATACCTGTCGGCGGCGAGCTTCCTCGGCGTCGCCGGGCTCATCCTCAAGCACGGCGTCGACGTGCTCTGGTACCCGGTCGGGTTCGCCGCCGGCTACCTGGCGCTGCTGCTGTTCGTCGCCGCCCCGCTGCGCCGCTCCGGGGCGTTCACCCTCCCGGACTTCTGCGAGGTCAGGCTCCGCTCGAAGCGGCTGCGGAAGCTGGCGACCGCGTTCGTCATGTTCATCGGCTGGCTCTACCTCGTGCCGCAGCTGCAGGGCGCGGGCCTGACCCTGCAGACGGTGACCGGTGCCCCGTACGCGCTCGGCGCCCTCCTCGTCGGCGTCGTCGTGACCCTCAACGTGGCGCTCGGTGGGATGCGGTCCATCACGTTCGTGCAGGCGTTCCAGTACTGGCTGAAACTGACCGCCCTGGCGGTGCCCTTCGTCTTCCTGCTCATGCAGTGGCAGTCCGACGGCCGGCCGGCCCTGACCGCGCCGGACGGCCCCACGTTCCCGGTCGCGACCACGGTCACCGTCGACCACCCCACCCGGCTGATCGTGACCGTGCAGACGCAGGTCACCGCGCACGGCCGGCTGGACGGGGCGGCCGTGGACGGCGCCGTGCTGCTCACGGTCGGCGAGCACGTCGCGGACGCCGAAACGGCCATCGATTTCGCGGCCGCCGCGTCGGTACCGAAGGTCGCCGCCGTCTCCGAGGATTCACCGATGGAGTGGCTGCTGCCCGGCGACCATTCGCAGGGGCTGTTCGCGACCTACTCGCTGATCCTCGCCACGTTCCTCGGCACGATGGGGCTGCCGCACGTCCTGGTCCGCTTCTACACGAACGCGGACGGGGCCGCCGCCCGCCGCACCACGCTCGTCGTCCTCGGGCTGGTCGGCGTCTTCTACCTGACCCCGACCCTGTACGGCGTGCTCGGCCGCGTGTACACACCGCAACTGCTGATGACCGGGAACACCGACGCGGTCGTGCTGCTGCTGCCGTCGGCGGCGCTCGGCGGCGGGCTCACCGGCCAGCTGCTCAGCGCGCTCGTCGCCGCCGGTGCGTTCGCCGCGTTCCTGTCCGCGTCCTCCGGCCTGCTGACCAGCGTCGCCGGGGTCCTGTCCACCGACGTGCTCGGGCACGGGTCGGTCCGCGACTTCCGCCGCTCCGCGCTGGTGGCGGGCGTGGTGCCGCTGCTGCTCGCCCTGTTCGTCGCGAGCCTCGACGTGTCGCAGGTCGTCGGTCTGGCGTTCGCCGTCGCCGCGTCGAGCTTCTGCCCGCTGCTCGTCCTCGGCATCTGGTGGCGGGGCCTGACCGCGATCGGCGCGGCGGCCGGAATAGTCGCCGGTGGTGGCGCCGCGGCCGCCGCGGTGCTGCTCACGGTGCTCGGCGGGCCGCTGACCGGCTGGGCGGGCGTCCTGACCACCCAACCGGCCGCCTGGAGCGTGCCACTGGCGTTCCTGGTCATGATCGTGGTGTCGTTGCTCACCCGCCAACGCTTGCCGAAGGACCTCGGAGCGATCATGCTTCGCCTGCACGCGCCGGACGCGCTGCGCATGTAAGCGAAGATGCGGGGGATGCGGGGGATGCGGGGGATGCGGGGGATGCGGGCGTGACCTACGGTCGAGAAGTGACGGATCGTGAGCCTGCATCGGCTCTCGCGCTGCGGGGGCTGTCCAAGCGTTTTGACCAGAAGGTCGCCGTCGCCGGCGTCGACCTCGACGTGCCGACCGGCTCGTTCTTCGGGCTCCTCGGCCCCAATGGCGCCGGCAAGACGACGTCGCTGTCGATGGCCGTCGGGCTGCTGCGCCCCGACGCCGGCCACGCCTATGTCCTCGGCCACGACGTCTGGTCCGACCCCGTCGAGGCGAAGCGCCGCCTCGGCGCGCTCACCGACTCGGCCCGCATGTTCGACCGGCTCACCGGCGGCGAGCTGCTCGCCTACACCGGACTGCTGCGCGGCCTGCCGCAGGACGTCATCGACGCCCGCGCCGCCGAGCTGCTCGACGTCCTGGGCCTCGCCGACGCCGGCCGCACCCTCGTCGTGGACTACTCCGCGGGCATGAAGAAGAAGATCGGCCTGGCCTGCGCGCTGCTGCACGCGCCGCGGCTGCTGGTCCTCGACGAGCCGTTCGAGGCCGTCGACCCGGTTTCGGGTGCCCTGATCCGCGACATCCTCGTGCGGTACGTGCGCAACGGCGGCACCGTGATCTTCTCCAGCCACGTGATGGAGGTCGTGGAGCGGCTCTGCACCCACATCGCGATCCTCGCCGACGGCCAGATCAAGGTCGTCGGCACGACCGAGCAGGTGAAGGGCGGCCGGGAGCTCGAGGACGTGTTCGTCGACGTCGTCGGCGGCCGCGTCGCGACCGGCGCGGAGCTGTCGTGGCTGTGACCCCCGAGCCGCCCGCCGAACCGCGCATCCCCGCCCAGCACATCCCTGACAATCCTGACACCCCTGACGCGCGCGGCGCCGAACGGCACGTACCGTCGCCGCGGACCGCGCCGGTCGAGACGGCGGCTGCCGGTGTGGCAGTTCCGGCCGGCGGGGTGTTCGCGCCGCGGCCCGAGCCGATCCGTGGTGGCGAGCCGAAGGTCAGCTACTTCGTCCGGTTGAAACTGCGCATCCTCGGCAACACGATGCGCGGCAAGAAGTCGCGGATCTGGCTGTTCATCCTCGGCATCTTCTTCGGCCTGTGGGCGGCGTTCGTCGGTCTGGCCGTGTTCGCCGGCAGCAGCGTCGCCGATCCCGGGCTGCGGCCCACGCTCGCCGCGTTCGCCGGCACCGCCCTCGTCCTCGCCTGGGTCCTCGTGCCGCTGCTGTTCTTCGGCGTCGACGAGACCCTCGACCCGGCCAGGTTCGCGCTGCTGCCGGTGCCGCGCCGCACCCTGGTCCTCGGCATGCTCGCCGCCGCCGTCGTCGGCATCCCGCCGGTCGTCACGCTGCTCGCCGCGCTCGGCTCGACCGTCGGCGCGATCTCCGACGGCGGCATCGGTGCCGGTGCCGTCGCGGTCCTCGGCGCCGCCGTCGGGCTCGCCGTGTGCGTCGCCGCGAGCCGCGCCGTCACCAGCGCGTTCGCCGGCATGCTGCGCTCCCGGAAGGTCCGCGACCTGGCGGCGCTGCTCATCGCCCTCGCCGGCATCTCCTGCAACCCGATCTTCCAGCTGGTGTTCGCCCTCGTCGAGAACGGCGAGTCGAAGCAGGCCACGACGATCGGCGGGGTCCTGTCCTGGACGCCGCTCGCCGCGCCGTTCGTCGCCTACGTCGACGCGATCGACGGCAACTGGCACCTCGCCGCCGCCCGCCTCGCGATCGGCGTCGCCGGCGTCGCGGTGCTGCTGTGGTGGTGGCTGCAGACGATCGAGTCCGCGATGCTCGGCACCGCGTCCGCCGCCGCGGCGAAGAAGGCGAAGGCCGTGGACGGCAAGCCCGTCCGGGCGTTCCTGCCCGCCGTCGTACGGTCGCTGCCGGTCGGCCGGTTCACCGGGCTCGTCGGCCGGGAGGTCCGCTACTGGGGCCGCGACCCGCGCCGCCGGGCGAGCCTCATCTCGCTGCTCGCCGCTTCGGTCGTCATCCCGTTCGCGTTCACGTTCGGCTTCGGCACCGGCTCCAGCGCGCAGGAGCAGGAGGCGGCGCGGCAGAGCATCGGCATGAGCGACGGCGCCCTCATCCTGTCGCTGATGTTCGCCGGCGCGTTCGTCGGCCTGGTCCTGGTCAACCAGTTCGGCAACGACGGCACCGCGTATGCGCTGCACATGCTCACCAACGTGCCCGGCCAGATCGAGCTCGCCGCCCGCGCGATCGGCGTCGGCATCCTCACCTTCCCGCTGCTGGCCGCCGGGACCGTCGCCGTGTCGGTGCTCAGCGGCCACACCGACCAGCTCGCCGCCGCCCTCGGCATCGGGTTGTGCAGCTATGGCATCTCCGTCGGCGCGGCCGGCATCACGTCGGTGCTCGCGCCCTACCCGATGCCGGACTCCGCCAACCCGTTCGCCATGAACACCGGCCAGGGCAGCGCGAAGAGCATGCTCTCGTTCGTCAGCATGATCGTCACGTGGGTGCTGACGGCGCCGCTGATCGTCGCGTTCTTCCTGCTCCCCGGCGGGCTGACCTGGGTGCTGCTGCCGGTCGGACTGGTGTGGGGCTTCGCGCTGGCCTGGGTCGGCACCCGCCTCGCCGGCAACCTCCTCGAACGCCGCGCCCCCGAGGTGCTCGTCGCGGTCACGCCGAAGCTGGGGTAGGCCACACAATGGGCGGGTGAGTATCCACGCGTCGGATCCGTTCGCCACACCGGACGACCAGCGCTCGCCGCTGCGCCGCCTGCGGGGGCGCCTGCCGGCCCCGGTGACCCTGTGGACGGCCGCCGGGCCGGCCGGGCTCACCGTCTCCTCGATGATGGTCGCCGACGGCGACCCCGGCCGGGTCGCCGGGCTGATCGACGACGAGAGCGGCCTGTGGACCGCCGCCGAGGCGGCCGGCCGCTTCGCCGTCGTGCCGCTCGCCGAGGGCGACAACCAGCTCGCCGAGCGGTTCGCGGGGATGATGCCCGCGCCCGGCGGCCTGTTCGCGACCGGCGACTGGGAGGACACCGAGTTCGGCCCGGTGCCGCGTGGGTACCCGTGGGCCGCCTGCACCCTGGACGGGGCCGACCAGTTCGGCTGGTCGTTGCTCGTGAGGGCGACGATCGTCGGGGTCCACCTGACGGAGATCGTGGCGAAGCCCCTGCTCCACCACAGGGGTCGGTACACCTCGATATAAACGTCGGTAAACGGTGTGACCGCTGTCACTCGGCGCACCGAACCTGCCGCTCGGCGCAGGGGTCCGCCGGGCCCGTCCAGGGATCTTCACGCCCACCCGGCGGGTTCCTACCGTGCGCCGTACCCACACCCCAAACGGCAGGTGGTGATCCCCCATGAGCACCGATACGCCGGTGCCGACCGGCACGGACGACGTCAACAAGTACGTCACCGTCGCCAACACCCCGGAGTTCGCCGAGCTGCGCCGGTCCCTGCGCCGCTTCGTCTTCCCGGTCTCCGCCGCGTTCCTCGTCTGGTACGCGCTGTACGTGCTGCTCTCCGCCTACGCCCGCGACTTCATGAGCACCAAGGTCGTCGGCCACGTCAATATCGCGTTGATCTTCGGGCTGCTGCAGTTCGTGTCGACGTTCCTCATCGCCTGGCTGTACACCCGCTACGCCGACCGTCGCGTCGACCCCCTCGCCGACGACCTGCGCGCCAAGATCGAAGGGAGCCCCGAATGAACGGGATCACCCTCGCGGTGGGAGCGACCACCACCCGGACGCTGACCCTCACGCTCTTCGTCGTCCTGGTCGCGGCCACCCTCGCCATCACCATCTGGGCCAGCCGGCAGACCAAGAGCGCTGCCGACTTCTACGCCGGCGGCCGGTCCTTCACCGGCTTCCAGAACGGCATGGCCATCGGCGGCGACTACATGTCGGCGGCGAGCTTCCTCGGCATCGCCGGCATCATCGCCCTCAACGGCTACGACGGCTTCCTGTACTCCATCGGCTTCCTCGTCGCCTGGCTCGTCGCGCTGCTGCTCGTCGCCGAGCTCATGCGCAACTCGGGCCGCTACACGATGGCCGACGTCCTCGCGTTCCGGATGCGTCAGGCGCCGGTCCGCACCGCCGGGTCGATCTCCACGATCATCGTGTCGATCTTCTACCTCCTGGCCCAGATGGTCGGCGCCGGCGCGCTCGTCGCGCTGCTGCTCGGCATCAAGGCCGGCGACACGTTCCTCGGCATGAGCGCGGAAGCCGCGAAGATCGTCACCATCGCCCTCATCGGCGTGCTGATGATCGTCTACGTGACCGTCGGCGGCATGAAGGGCACCACCTACGTCCAGATCGTCAAGGCGTTCATGCTCATGCTCGGCGCCCTGCTGCTGACGCTGATGGTGTTCGCCGCGTTCAAGTTCAACCTGTCGTCGCTGCTCGGTGAGGCCGCCGCCAAGTCCGGCCGGACCCCGCCGGAATCGTTCCTGCAGCCCGGCCTGCGCTACGGCCGCGACATCGCCGGAAACGCCGCCGCGACCCTCGCCAGCAAGCTCGACCTGATCTCGCTCGGTCTCGCCCTGGTCCTCGGCACCGCCGGCCTGCCGCACATCCTGATCCGCTTCTACACGGTCCCCAACGCCAAGGCGGCCCGCAAGAGCGTGGTCTGGGCGATCGGCATCATCGGCGTCTTCTACCTGATGACCCTCGCCCTCGGCTTCGGTGCCGCGGCGCTCGTCGGACGGCAGGCCATCCTCGCCCAGGACCCCGGCGGCAACACGGCGGCCCCACAGCTCGCCGAGGCCCTCGGCAAGCGCTACCTAGGTGGTGACTTCGGCGGCTCACTGCTGCTCGCCATCATCGCCGCCGTCGCCTTCGCCACCATCCTCGCGGTCGTCGCCGGGCTCACCCTCGCGTCGTCCTCCTCCCTGGCGCACGACCTGTACGCCAACGTCATCAAGCGCGGCCAGACCACCGAGCGGCAGGAGGTCGTCGTCGCCCGGTACTCCGCGTTCGTCATCGGCGCGGTCTCGATCGTGCTCGGCATCTTCGCCCGCAACCTCAACGTCGCGTTCCTGGTGGCGCTCGCCTTCGCGATCGCCGCGTCGGCGAACCTGCCGGCGATCCTCTTCTCCCTCTTCTGGAAGAAGTTCAACACCCGCGGCGCGACGTGGGGCATCTACGCCGGTCTGATCTCCGCCGTCGGCATCGTGCTCATGAGCCCGATCGCCTGGGGCGGCGTCAGCGACGCCCGCACCCCGGCGACCCTCAACGCGGCGCAGGCGAAGACCTGCGGCGTGGAGCAGACGTCGAAGGCGGTCTCCAACCCGACGGCGCTGTTCAGCTGCACCACCGCGGCGCCGATCCCGCTGGAGAACCCGGGCCTGATCTCGATCCCGATCGGGTTCATCTTCGCCGCGCTCGGGGCGCTGACCAGCAAGGAACGCGACCCGGACAAGTTCGCCGAGCTGGAGGCCCGCTCCCTCACGGGTGCCGGAGCCGTCTGAGATGTAGTGGGGGGGGGGGGGGGGGGGGGGGGGAGCCAGGCCAGAAGACCCGTCGCCAAGCTGGTGTCCCAGTGTGAGATGTGGGGCGTTGTGGGGGAAGAAAACAAAAGCCTTTTGCCCA
>NZ_JBVJIJ010000001.1:232295-343621 GCF_055586325.1 Dactylosporangium sp. NPDC051087
TACCCCTTCCCCCCCTCCCCCCCCCCCCTCCCCCCCCCCCCCCCCCCCCCCCCCCCCCCCCCCCCCCCCCCCCCCCCCCCCCCCCCCCCCCCCCCCCCCCCCACTGCCGCTAGGCTGGTCCCATGGTCGAAGTTGCGCAGCGTTACGGCGAAGGACACCGGATTCTGCTGACCGGTGGTGCCGGGTTCGTCGGGTCCCACCTCGCCGACGCCCTGATCGCCCGCGGCGCGCAGGTTGTCGTTATCGACAACTTCGTCACGGGCAGTAAGGACAACGTCGCGCACCTGGTCGACCACCCTCGATTCACGTTGGTCGAGGCCGACGTCAGCGAGCCGCTGCCGACCGTCGAAGCCCTCGCCGCCAGGTTCGACGCGATCATGCACTTCGCGTCGCCGGCCAGCCCCACCGACTTCGAGCTGCTGCCCGTCGAGATCCTCCGGGTCGGCTCACTCGCCACACTCCAGCTGCTCGAGCGCGCCGTCGCCGACCGCGCCCGCTTCGTGATGGCGTCCACCTCCGAGGCCTATGGCGACCCGCTGGTCCACCCGCAACCGGAGACGTATTGGGGCAACGTCAACCCGATCGGCATCCGCAGCGTGTATGACGAGGCGAAGCGCTTCTCCGAGGCGGCCACCATGGGCTACCACCGCGGTCGTGGCGTCGACGTCGGCATCGTGCGGATCTTCAACACCTACGGCGAGCGCATGCGCCCCGACGACGGCCGGGCCATCCCCACCTTCATCTCCCAGGCGCTGCGCGGCGAGCCGATCACCGTCCACGGCTCCGGCACTCAGACCCGGTCCATCTGCCACGTGTCCGACCTGGTCCGCGGCATCCTGCTCCTGCTCGACTCCGGCGAGACCGGCCCGATCAACTGCGGCACCGAGCACGAGATGACCATGCTCGAGCTCGCCGACACGATCGTGCGGCTATCCGACAGCACGTCGACCGTGTCGCTGCTGCCCCGCACCGCCGACGACCCCGAGCGCCGCCGCCCCGACCTGACCAAGGCCCGTGAGCTGCTCGGATACGAGCCGACCGTCGGCCCGGACGAAGGCCTGCGCCGCACCCTGGACTATTTCCGCGCAAGGTGACACTCCCAGCTTCGTGCCGCGCCCGCCCGGGTTACGTGGCGTAGCGGCGCGGGGTTCGTATCGTGGGTTTCATGTCCACCACGCCTGCCTCCAACGGCTCGTCGGGTCGCGCCTCGGTGCCCAACGCCCTCCCGCCCAGCGCGGGAGCTCGTGCGCGCGTCTCCGGCGCCTCCACACCGACCAGCCCGGCGAGGCCAGGCGTCTATGGCTCCGCCCGTCCCGCGACCGGCTCGGGTGGCGGTGGTGGCGGCGTCGTGCCGCCGCGCCGTCCGGGCGGCAACGAATACCCAGGCCGCCGAAAGATCCGTCCCCGGTGGGGGCGGATCGCGCTCGTCGCCGGCGCCGCGATCGTCGTCCTCGCGCTCCTCGCGGGTGTCGGCGCCTACAGCTACTACCGCTACGTCGACGCGGGCCTGCAGCGCGACGACCCGTTCGGTGAGATCACCGGCGGCCGGCCGGCGAAGGTCGCCGACGGCGCGCTCAACATGCTGCTGCTCGGCAGCGACTCCCGCGACCCCGACAACGGGGGCAAGGCGGGCGAGTGGCGCACCGACACCATGATCATGCTGCACATCCCGGCCAGCCACGACAAGGCGTACCTGGTCTCCATGCCCCGCGACCTGTACGTCTACATCCCCAAGAGCAAGACGACGCCCTACGGCGACACCAAGGCCAAGCTCAACGCGTCCTTCTCCTGGGGTGGCAGCGCGCTGACCGTGCAGACGATCGAGAAGTACAGCAACGTCCGCATGGACCACGTGCTGCTCATCGACTTCGGCGGCTTCAAGCAGGTCATCGACGCCCTCGGCGGCATCGACATGAACATCGAGCAGGACATCACCTCCATCCACCCGCCGAAGCGCAAGTTCAAGAAGGGCATGAACCACCTCAACGGTGACGAGGCCCTCGACTACGCCCGGCAGCGCTATCAGTTCCCCGACGGCGACTTCGCCCGGATGCGGCACCAGCAGCAGATGATGAAGGCGATCCTCGACAAGGCCGTCAGCTCGGGCACCGTGAGCAGCCCGACCAAGCTCAACGCGTTCCTCAAGGCGATCACCAAGGCGATGACCGTCGACAAGGACTTCTCGCTCGCCGACATGGCGCTGCAGTTCCGCAACCTGCGCAGCGACGACCTGACGTTCCTCGTCAGCCCGCACGACGGCAGCAAGAAGATCAACGGCGAGGACGTCGTCGTGCCGAACGAGGCCAAGGCCGAGGCGCTGTACACCGCGATGCGCACCGACAAGATGGAGGAGTGGGCGGCGACGAACGCGCCGAAGCCCGCCGCGAGCGGGTCGCCGCAGCCGTCGTCGAAGTCGACCACTAAGAAGTGATAATTCCGGCATCCCGGGCATGTCTCCCCACCTGAGGGGTTGCATGCCCGGGCTGTCGTATAGATCTCATTGCACAAGTCACTCTTGACCGAGTAGAAAACGCCTGATTGGTGGCAACTCTTCGGATCTTGTGCAGTGACGCTGGTCGGCACGATCCCCGCCGCGAACGTAGACTCGGATAGATCCCCGCCGCAGCGCGGGCACGTAGTCGGGGGCCACATGCAGCAGGACCAGGATCCGCCGGTGAGTCGTTCGGCGGACAGCCCTGAAGAGACGCCACCCGCTCCGGCAGGTGCGGTCGAGGCGTCGCCCGGCGCCGATGCCAGCACGCCGGATATTTCGGACTCGTCCGGCGAGCCCGCTGCCAAGTCTTCAACCCCATCTTCACCCTCGGAAGACCCGGCCGCCGCCGATTCCGCAGAATCGTCCGCCTCGACCTCCGACGCGCCGGCCGCCGCAGCCGAAGAGGCCGCGGACGCCACCGCCGACGCGGACGCCACCGCCAATGCCGACGCGGATGACGACGCCGATGCCGATGCCGATGCGGAAGCCGCCACCGCCGCAGGCGGCGCGCGACCGCTCACCCGGCGGCAGAAGCGCAAGGCCCGCAAAGCCGCCCTGCCGGGCCGTGACCCCGTCTGGGCCAAGCTCCTCGTCGTCGTCGGCGCGTTCCTCGTCGTCGTCTCCGCCACCGCCGTCACCGGCTCGCAGGTGCTCGCCAACCGCTACAGCAACAGCGTGAACCAGGAAAACCTGCTCGGCTCCAACGCCCGCGTCGGCAACGACGACAAGAAGGAAGAGCGCCGCAGCAGCATCACCGGCCCGCTCAACTTCCTGCTCCTCGGCTCCGACCTGCGGGCCAAGGACCCCGAAGACGGCCAGCGCTCCGACTCGATCATCATCGTGCACATCCCGGTCAGCCTCGACCGGGCATACCTGCTGTCGATCCCCCGCGACCTGCGGGTGAAGATCCCCGCGTTCGAGCCCACCGGGTTCCGCGGCAGCAGCCACGAGAAGATCAACGGCGCGTTCCAGCACGGTGGCGGCGGCGCCGGCGGCGTCCAGCTCCTCGCCGAAACCCTCACCGAACTGCTCGGCATCCACTTCGACGGCGCCGCGATCGTCAACTTCGACGGCTTCAAAGCCGCGGTCGACATCCTCGGCGGCGTCGACATGTGCATCGACCAGAAGGTCACGTCGATCCACCTCGGCTACGACGACAAGGGCAACTACCTGTCGCCCGAGCACGGTGGCCGCCCCGCCGTGTACGAACCCGGCTGCCACCACCTCGAGTCCTGGCAGGCCCTCGACCTCGTCCGGCAGCGCAAGAGCCTCGCCAACGGCGACTTCGACCGGCAGAAGAACCAGCAGAAGTTCATCCGCGCCATCCTCACCAAGGCGCAGCAGCAGAACCTCACCACCAACCCGATCGCGCTCGACAAGCTCATCCGGGCCCTCGGCGGCGCCCTCACCGTCGACACCAACGGCGTCGCGCTCGAAGAGCTCATGTTCGGCCTGCGCAACGTCCGCCCCAGCGGCCTCGTCGGACTGACCGTGCCGTCCGAGACGCAGGACATCAGCGGCATCTCGTACGTCATCGCCCTCGAAGAAGCGAAGGCGCTGTACACCGCGATGCTCAACGACACGCTCGACGCGTGGGCCGTGGAGAACCCCACCTGGGTCAACCCCATCTGAGGCTCTTATAGGCTGGACCGGTGTTCAGGGGATCCGCTGTCCCGACCGTCACGGTCGACGAGGTCGCTGCCGACGCCTACCTTCTCGACGTCCGCGAGGACGACGAGTGGGTGGCAGGTCACGCGCCTGAAGCCAACCACATGCCGATGATGCAGATCCCGTCGCGGATCGACGAGATCCCCACCGACCGCGACGTCATCGTCGTCTGCCGCGTCGGCGGCCGCTCCGCTCAGGTGGTCGCATACCTGCAGCAGCAGGGCCTCACCCGCACCATCAACCTCGACGGCGGCATGTCGGACTGGGCGGTCGCCGGCCGGCCCATGGTGAGCGAGGACGGCGGTGCACCGAGGGTCGCCTGAGCGGCCCTGGGTGTTCGCGCACAGGGGCTCGTCGTATCGACACGCCGAGCACACCCTCGACGCCTATCTCCTCGCCATCGAGGAAGGCGCCGACGGCCTTGAATGCGACGTCCGGCTGACCCGCGACGGCCACCTCGTCTGCCTGCACGACTCCCGCATCGACCGCACCAGCGACGGGCGCGGCCGGGTCAGCGTGCAGACCCTCGCCGACCTCGACCGCTTCGACTTCGGCTCCTGGCGCACCGACCTGCCCGAAACCGCGGACGAGCTCATCACCAGCCGCAAACTCGCCGACGACCGGTGGCGCGGCCAGGTCCTCACCCTCGACCGGCTCCTCGGCCTCGCCGTCGACGCCGGTCGGCCCATGCGGCTGCTCATCGAGACCAAACACCCCACCCGCTACGGCGCCGCCGTGGAAACCGCGCTCCTCACCCTGCTGCGCCGGTACGGGCTGGACCGCCCCAACGACGGCCAACCCGTGCACGTCACGATGATGTCGTTCTCCGCCAACGCCGTCCGCCGCGTCCGCCAGCTCGCTCCGGCGCTCCCCACCGTCATGCTGATCGACGTCTGGTCGGTCCCCAGCCGCATCGGCTGGCTCCCGCCGGGCAGCAGCATCGGCGGACCCGGCGTGTCTCTCCTCCGGGCATCCCCCGAGCTCGTCGAGCGCCTCCACCGCCGCGGATTCCCCGTGTACGTGTGGACCGTCAACGAACCCCACGACATCGACCTCGTCGTGAAACTGAAGGTCGACGGCATCATCTCGGACCGGCCCGCATTCGTGATCGAACGCCTCCAGGAGCTTGGCCTGCGCGACTGACCGCCACCCGGCTGCCCGCCGGCGTCTGCGGAATCCGTCGTCGCACCCACCCACCCCGGCGGAATCCCACGTGGAGAACTTTCGTCAATGCCCTTTTAAAGCCGTGCGTGGGGAGGCAGACTCGCAGCATGGTCGATGCTCGGGGTCCGGTCGACGCCACCGCCGTGTTCGGCGGCCTGGCCGAGATCGCCGAGCAGCTCGCGACCGGTGCCGGCGGTCTGCCCGCGCTCCAGCGCACCGTCGACGTCACCGTCGAAGCGACCGCCGCGGCCGGCGCCGCATTCATCGAATACAGCCACGACAGCGGCCGGGTCGTCGCAGCCGCCGCCGCCCTCGACTGGTCACTCGGCCGGCCTGTCGACCTCATCCACCCGACACTGCGGGGGCTGCTGCAGTACGGCACCAGGGTCCGCGAGTTCCCGGTCAGCCTGCTCGGCACGGTCGGCGGCGAACACCTCCGCGGCCGCGGCCTCACCCGCTTCGTCGCCGCCGAGGTCAACGCCGGCAAAACCGCGGTCGGCGTGCTCGTCGGCGGCTACCCCGACGCCGACGGCACCGCAGGCGCCGACGAGCGGGCCGCTCTCGGCTTCCTCGCCGGTCTCATCGGCCTGCAGTACACCTTGGGCCGCGGACTGCCGATCCACGCCGGCGGGCCCGCGCTCGACCCCGTCGCGGTGCCGTTCGCCGTGCTCGACGCCGACCATGTCGTGCGCACCTGGAACCCGGCCGCGGCCCTGCTCACCGCGCGCTCACCCGAGTCGGCGATCGGCGCGCCGTGGCCGTTTCCGCTGCCGACCGGCGCGGAGACCGTCGAACACCAGATGGCCTGCGGCACATGGATCCAGATCCGGGCCGCCGCGATGCCCCCCACCACCGACATCGGCGTGTCGTTCCACGCCCGCGGTGACCGGTCCGCCGACGGCCGCGACCTGTTCATCGCGCTCACCGGGCACGAGCTGCGCACCCCGATCACCGTCATCCGGGGGTATGCCGACACCCTCGTCGACCACTGGGAATCCCTCGACGAAGGCTCCCGGCGCGAGGCGATCTATGTCGTCGGCCAACGCGCCCGCGAGCTCAGCCGCCTCGTCGACCGCCTCATGAACGCCGTCGGCGACGAAGCCACCCCGGGCGACGCGTCCGCGCTCCTGCCGTTCGACCTGGTCGACACCCTCACGGCGGCCGTCGGCGATCTGAGCCCCGAGCAGCGCCGCACCTTAAGTGTTTCGTTGCCGCAAACCCTCCCGAAAGCCCTGGGAGAGCGCGCCACCCTCGCTACCATCCTTGCGGAATTTGTAACGAATGCGGGTAAATACTCCCTGAATTGGGTAGACGCTGACCTGACCGCGGGTGCAGACGCGCAAACGGTCTGGTTCAGGGTCGCCGACCGGGGCATCGGCATCCGCCCGGAACACGTCGAGCGGGCGTTCGAGCGCTTCTGGCAACTGGAGACCGGCGACCAGCGCACCCGCGGCGGCGTCGGACTGGGACTGTATCTGGTGCGTAGGATCGTTGAGCGTCAACATGGATGGGTATCGTTGCGTCCACGCCACGGGGGCGGGACCGTCGCCGAGGTGCGACTGCCCCGCGCCGACGCAGATGCCCACGGGGAGGCTTGAGAGGGTGTCCACAACCGTCGCGGAACGCGCCTGGTGCGTCGTTGTCCCGCATCACGCTCGCGGTGCACACGTCGCCCGCCATCGCCTTGCCCACGAACTCGACGCCCTGGTCGCCGAGGAACGCCTCGACGACGCCGTCGCCATCGCCGCCGAGCTCGTCGGCAACGCGGTCCGCCACGCGGCGCCCCTCCCCGGTGACGTGATCAGGGTGGCCTGGCGCCTGCTCCCGGACGACACCCTGGAAATCAGGGTCACCGACGGCGGCCCGCGCTCCGGCGTCATGGACGGCAGCTCGGCGGTCGGCCCGGAGCTGCGCACCGCCGCCCCTGACGCGGTCGACGGTCGCGGCCTGACGATCGTCGCCGCTCTCGCCACCGGCTGGGGCGTCGAACGCGACGGCCTGGGGCAATGCGTCTGGGCGACCCTGTAATAGCCCCTGCGCGGCGCGCTGTCTCGGCCGGCCCTGAACGGCCGACGCGTTGGGCGCCGTTTGCAAGATCAAGGGAAGTCATTCCGAGTCGTTCGAGATTCTCGCGCTTTCGATTACCGGCTCGGAGGACCGGTGATATTCCGTATTTGTCGGATATGCGTGGCGCCGATGGGTGAGTGACGCGCCGGGTGTGGAGGGTGTTCGCCCGCAGCGTAGCGGGACCGCCTAGGCTGGGTCGCCGTGAGCAAGCGAGCGAAAACCCCCCGTGGCCGTTCCGCCGCCGAGGGTGAGAAGCGCCAGAAGGTCCGTGACGTCTACGTGGGGCGCCCGTTCGAGGGGCTGGCCGACGAGCCGGAGTGGATCGCACTGCGCGAACTGGTGCCGGCCGCCTCGGCACCACTGAAGCTGGCACCTGACCTGGCCGAGAAGTACGGCGACCGCCCGGTCATCCTCGCGACGGTCCTGCCGATGGCCTGGCCCGCGATGACCAAGCCCGACGGCCGCGTGTTCATCGGGCTGCAGCGGCACGTGCAGTCCGGGGACGTGTCCCGGGATCTCGCGGTGGCGCTGCAGTGCGCGCTGGACACCCCGACCGGGCAGACGGTCAACATCCCGGCCCTGCCGGGGATCGGGCCGCGGCTGCAGGACGTGATCGTCAACGCGCCGCTGGACGTCACGGTGCACACCGGGTTCGAGTTCTGGCTCGAGGACAACGCCACGGACGACCCCAACGTGCGGGCGTCGCTGGAGCGGGCCAACGCGAGCATCTTCCCCACGGTGCGGCTGTCGGCGGCGCCGGCGACGTACTGGTGCCGCGTCACCGACCGGTCCCACGTGCGGCTCGTCCTGGGCGACGACGAGGACCGCGCCCTGGACGCGCTGTCGCGGCTGTCGGCGGGCGGCGGGCTGCTGCTGGGCGACGGGACGAAGTTCGCCGGCATGTTCCGCGCGCACGGGCTTCTCGCCCCCGTATGGGACCTTCCGCTCGACGTCGAGGCGGAGGAGTGGGAGGCGCCGGTCGCCGAGTTCACCAAGCGCTACTCGGAGGCCCTCGCCGTCACCGAGCCGCTGACCGCCGCCGAGCGCCGCAGCAAGCAGGGCCTCCTGGGCCGTCTGCAGCCGCTCCGCTAGGAACCGACCAGGCACGAACTACACGGACGCCCGCGCGACGGGTGCGGACATGCATCGCGGACCGCCCCGGCCCGAGCCCAGCTCGGAGCCGGGGATCCGGATCACCTCGATGCCCTGCCGCTCCAGCTGGGCGTTGGTCTCCACGTTGCGCTCGTACGCCACGCAGAGCCGCGGCGCGATCGCCAGGGTGTTGTTGCCGTCGTCCCACTGCTCGCGCTCGGCGGTGACCGGGTCGAGGCCCGTGTCGATGATCCGCAGGGTGTCGATCCGCATGGCCTTCGCGGCCGCGACGATGAACGGCTCAGGCCCGGCGACCACGAGCTCGTCCAGGGCGTCCGAGGTGCCCGTCACGGTCCACGCCCGCAGGCTGCTGGCGACGTTGGGGTACATCACGACCGCGTCGACGTCGACCATCGTGCAGACGGTGTCCAGGTGCATCGTGGCCCGCTCCTGCGCGATCGGCACGACCAGGACCGTGTGGGCCAGGTCGCGTTCGAAGCAGCGCCTGGCGAGCCGCTCCGCGCCCGCCGGGCGGGTGCGCTCCCCGACGCCGACCGCGATCACGCCCGGCGCCAGCAGCAGCACGTCGCCGCCCTCCAGGTGCTCCAGGCCCGGCTCGTACACCAGCGGCACCCCGGTGAATCGAGGATGGTGCCGGTAGATCGCGTGCGTGAGGGCGGTCTCCCGGCGGCGGGCGTGCATCGCCAGGCTCGTCACCGCCACCTGCCCGCCGATCCAGACGGATGAATCGCGCGTGAAAAGCAGATTCGGCAGCGGGTCGATCACGAAGTCCGCGCGGTCCATCAGCGCGTGCACGAGGCCGTCCCCGGCCCGCAGCTCCGCCCGGGAGAGTCCGGCGACGAGCGTGGTCGCGAGCGTGGCCGGGTCGAGGACGCCGAGGTGGGCCGCGACGTGCCGGCGCAGCGTGTCGCCGAGCCGGACGTCGTCGAGGACGGCCTGCGTGAGCTCGTGGCGGGCCTCTGGCACGGCGAGGGTCTCGGCCAGCAACTCCGAAACGTAGAGAACCTCGACGCCGTGACTGCTCAGCGCGTGCGCGAACGTGTCATGCTCTTCTTGAGCGCGGCCGACCCACGGAATCCCGTCGAACAGCAGCGAGTCGTTGTTTCGCGGGGTCAGCCGGGCCAGCTCCGCGCCCGGGCGGTGCAGCAGCACCGTGCCGAGCCGTCCGACCTCGCTGTTCACGTGATGACGGCGCACCTGCTCAGCCTAACGGCTGACCCGTTATCCACCGGTTGGGCGCCATCTGCAAATTCATGACACGTCGTGAATGTGGCATTCATCCCAGTCATTCCGAGTCTTTCACCTATCCAAGTATGCTGGTTCGGCGCCTGAACACGTACGGTGTTTGAACACACACGCAACCGAGCGGCGACTTGGAGGTGTGCGAGATGACCGAACTGCTGCACCGCGGCGGGACGGGTTCGCAGCCCGAAGGGTTTGACGATCGCATCATTGTTGATGCCGGCCGGCCTTCCCCCATCGACTGGATGCGCGAGCGACGCGCTGAGCGCGGAGCCCGCAGGGAAGAGGCAGGGCACAACCGTCTGTACCGCAGGATGGGCAACCTCATCGGTCGTCTCGGCGAGGAGTGGCACGTCCTGGACCTGCGCGAGCTGGCCGAGCGCCGGTCGTTCCTCGCGGTCGGGCCGGGTGGCGTGTTCGCCGTGACGGTCAAGGACCACGGTCGCAGCCGCGTCTCCTTCGCCGGCGACATCGTCCAGATCGACGGCAAGCGCCCGAAGTATGTCGAGGAGACGCGCGCGGAGGCCAAGGCCGCCGCCGAGGCGCTGTCCCGAAGCTCCGGGGTGTCGATCCCGGTCATGCCGATCCTGGCGTTCGCCGGCACCGGCAAGATCAGCTTCTACGGGGTGCCGAAGGGCTGCCTCGTCACCGCGTATCACGAGCTGCCCCGGGTCCTGAACGCCCGCGGAATGCGGCTCGCCGCGGACACCGTCGACAAGGTGTTCTCGCTCGCGCTGCACCCGGCCACGTGGTCCTCGCAGTCCTATGCCGCGTTCGCGGACAGTTACCGCTGGTACAAGGACGGGGAGCGCGTGGGCACTGACAAGCGGGGTGACGCGGAGTAGCCTCTGCGGCGTGGAGCCGCTCGACACGAAGCGCCGGATTGAGCAATCGCTGTGCACCGATAACCCGCGCAATGATGCCATGATGAGTTCGCTGCGCGGACGCGTCCGCCGCACCGGTGCCTGAGGAGGCGCTGTGGCGCATGTCGAGCTGTCCATCTCCGACCCGCACGTTGCCCGTCCGTCAGATCCGGACCTCGCTCTGCCGCCCGAGCCGGCGGAGTCGTCGCTCGACCGCTGGGCGGCGACCGTCGCCGACGCGGCGGAGCCGAGCCTGGTGATCGACGACAAGGCGGTCATCGTCGCGGTCTCCGCGTCGTTCGAGGATCTGCTCGGGCTCACCGAGTCCGCGATCGACCGTCCCCTGGTCGACGGCGTCCTGCAGCTGCTCGACTTCGGCGACGGCGGCGCGCTGGACGCCAACGAGATCAACAAGACGCCGCCGCTGCTCGCGCTGTCCTCCGGGCGGCTCGCCCGCGGCCTGGTGCGGGTGCGCTGCGCGACCGGGGCGCGCACCTTCGACGCGATCGCCACCCCGCTGCTGCAGGACGGGCAGGTCGTCGGTTCATTGACGTTCTTCAGCACGGTCTGAAAGCTGCACCTCGGCGGCGCACCCGACCGGGGGGACGCACGTGGCTTGGCTCACGGCTCCCGCCACGCAACGCGTTCGCACCGTACGCTCCTTGTCATGCTGGACCTTGAGGTGTTGCCAGGTGACTATGCGATCGGTCGGCTCCCGGCCGGGTCGCCCCTCCCGGCGGGCCTCATCGAGGCCGCCGCGACCGGTCCCGACGTCATCTCGGTGACGTGGACGCCCGACGAGGTCTCCATCCTGTGCCCCGCCGACCGGGTGCCCGACGGCGCCGCGGTCGAGACGCCGTGGCGCTGCCTGCGCGTCGCCGGGCCGGTCCAGCTCGCCCTCACCGGCATCCTCGCCTCGATCGTGACGCCGCTTGCCGACGCCCGGGTCAACATCTTCGCTTTCTCCACCTTCGACACCGACTATGTCCTCGTGCCGGCCGTGCGGCTCGCTGAGGCCCTGGCCGCCCTCAACGCCGCCGGACATCGGGTCACCGCCTCCGACACCGTATGAACCTTCAGGGACTGACGTCCTACGATGTCCTGCATGCGCACTGCGGCCGCTGTGCTCGCCATCGTCAGCCTTGGATTCCTGCTGTCCGGCTGCACCCGCTCGCACGATGACCAAGGGCCGCTGCTGCCGACCTCGTCACCCCTGCCGGCGCGGACCCTGAGCCCGACGCCGGCCAGCACGCCCCACGTGCCGCCACCCCGCACCACCACCACCGCCGCGCCGAGCGCCGGCGGGAGTTCGAGCATGCTGCCCTTCTCCGACGCGTACGTGTCGCAGTGCAACGGCCGCCCGACCGGCGAGCAGGTCATCGCGGCGGTCCGGAAGGCACGACCCGGCCTGCCCACCGGCTCCGGCCTCACCGTGAAGACCGGGCCGCTGTGTGCGGGGGTCTGGCAGTACACCATCCTCACCGTGACGAACAGTGAGCCGCTGCAGATCATGTCGAAGGGCGCACCCGCGTCGCTGACGATCGTCACCGCCGGCACCGACCCGTGCAGCGTCGAGGTCAAGGCGACCGCGCCGCCGGCGCTGCTCAGCACGGCCGACTGCTGAGTGGCTGCCGAGTGGCTGCCGAGGTCACCGGGCAGGGCGTCTAGGCTTGGTGTATGCCTGGTGTGCCGCCGACGCGGTTTGTCTACCTGGGGCCAGAGGGCACGTTCTCGGAGCAGGCGCTCAAGACCGTCCCGGCCGCCGACCGCGGGGTGCTGACCCCGGCCCGCAGCGTCCCGGAGGCCCTCGACGCGCTGCGCGCCGGTGACGCCGACGCCGCGCTCGTCCCGCTGGAGAACTCGATCGGCGGGCAGGTCGGCGTCACGCTCGACGAGCTGGCCAACGGCGAGCCGCTGATCATCACCCGCGAGGTGGTGCTGCCGGTCCAGTTCGTCCTCGCCGCCGCGCAGGACCGGCCGCTGGACTCGGTCCGGTCGGTCGCCGCCCACCCGCAGGCCGGCGCCCAGTGCCGCAAGTGGCTGCGCGACCACGTGCCGCAGGCGACCGTCGTCGACGTGCTGTCAAACGCGACCGCCGCGATCGGCGCCGGCGCCGGTGAGTTCGACGCCGCGGTCTGCGCCGAGATCGGCGCGACCCGCTACAAGCTGCACGTCCTGGCGAAGGACATCGCCGACAACGCCGAGGCGATGACCCGCTTCGCGCTGGTGTCGCGGCCCGGCCCGCCGCCGCCGCCGACCGGCGACGACCTCACCACCCTCGCGGTCTACATCGCCCACGACCGGGTCGGCGCGCTGCTCGCCGTGCTGACCGAGCTGTCGGTCCGCGGGATCAACATGACCAGGATCGAGTCCCGGCCGACCGGCGAGCGCCTCGGCCGTTACGTGTTCTTCCTCGACTGCGGTGGCCACGTCGCCGACGCCCCTATGGGGGAGGCGCTGCAGGGCCTGCGCCGCATCTGCGCCGACGTGCGGTTCCTCGGCTCCTACCCGCGGGCGGCACACAGCGACCCGCCGGCCCGCCGGGCACCCGGCATGGCCGACGAGGACTTCACCGACGCCGCGCGGTGGCTGGCCAACCTGCGCAACGGCACCTGAGCCCACGCACGTGAAAGGGGGGACGGGCGGCGGCCCGCCCCCCTGGAAACGCGCTCAGCCGCCGAGGCTGCCGAGCAGGCCACCGCTGCTGGACTGCGCCGCGGCGGGCTTGCCCTCGCTGGGCTGGACGATGACGAAGCCCTGACCCTGCAGCATCAGCTGGAAGAGCTCACCCGAGCCGCCGCGCAGCATCGACTTGAGGCTCTGGTTCTTCTGGATGCTGGTCTGCAGGCTGCTCGACCACCCGACGACCGCGTCGGTGTCGACCAGGACCGGCGCCTGCGGGCTCACCGGGATGATGATCGGCGAGCCCTCGGTCACGATGGCGAGCTTGCCCTGACCGGTGAACACGCTGTTGAAGAGGCCGCCGCCGAACATGCCGGCACCCTTGATCATCTGGATGTCGTACCGCAACGAGGGGTCGAAGCAGAGGACGTTCTTGCCGTTGATCGACAGGGCGTCGTTCGGCTCGATGTCGAGGATGTGGCAGTCGGAGGCGGCGTCGGCGAACCACACCTCGCCCTGACCGCGCACGGCCATGAGGGACAGGCCCTCACCGGTGACCGCGCGCTTGAGGAAGTTTCCGACGCCCTGGCTCTTCACCTCGAACTGGACGTTGCCGCGGAAGGCGATCATGGCGCCCTGACGGGCCATCATCTCGCCGTTCACGGCGTACTTGACGCACTTGGAGTGCTGCAGGCTCATGCCTGCCTGGGTAGGGGGCTGGGCCATGTTCTCGGCCTTGAAGATGTCACCGCGCACGCTGCGCAGCGTAACGGGTCCGCCAAGGGCTCGCGGAGCTGCCGTTACCAAAGCGCGATCAACTGCCCAGCAGGTTGCCCAGCACCCCGCCCTGCTGCTGTTGTCCCTGGCCACCGGCGGATCCCTGCGGCGGCTCCTCCGACGGCTGGACGACCACGAAGCCCTGCCCGGCGAAGCTCATCGTGAAAGCCTCGCCGGTGCTGCGGCCCAGCAGCGTGCCGATGCCGAGCTGGTCGGCGCGGTGGTAGCCGGTCTGCAGGCCCGCCGACCAGCAGATCGCCGCCTGCGGGTCCACATACGTCGGGGCGTCGACGGTCAGCACCACGGGCGTGCCCTTCGTCGTGATCGCGAGCCGGCCCTGACCCGTGAACACGCAGTTGAACAGGCCCGCCGACGACATCACGCCGACCCCTTGGACCATTTTCACGTCGTACTGCAGCGACGAGTCGAACGCGAGCACGTTCGCGCCGTTGATGGAGATCGCGTCGCCCTGCTCCAGGTCGATGAGATGCACGTCGGAGGAGCGGTCGGCGAAGAACACGTCGCCCCGGCCGGAGACCTTCATCAGCGGGACACCCTCGCCGGTCAGCTTCGACTTGAGCCACTTGCCGACCCCGCCGGAGCCGAGCGCCTGGAACACCACCTGACCCTGGTAGGCGACCATCGTGCCGGTCCGGGCCATGATCTCGCCGTTGAGCTCGGCCTTGAGCATCTTGGAGTTCTGCAGCCGCAGTCCGGGCTGCTGCGACTCCTTCTCCATGTTCTCCTGGGCGAACAGCGCACTACGCATCAGGAAACCCCCTAGCCCCAGCCGAGCGCGTGGAGGCGCCGGTCGTCGATGCCGAAATGGTGGGCGATCTCGTGCACGACCGTGATCGCGACCTCGTCGACGACGTCATCCTCATCGTCACAGATAGCGAGGATCGGGTTGCGGTAAATCGAGATCCGGTCCGGCAGCACGCCGGAGTAGTCCCAGCCGCGCTCCGTCAGCGAGAACCCCTCATACAGCCCGAGCAGGTCCGGCTCGCCGGGCGGCGGGTCGTCGACGACCAGGATCACCACGTTGTCCATGAGGTCGAGCAGCTCCTCCGGGACCTCGTCGAGGGCGTCGCCCACGAGCTCCTCGAAGCGCTCCTTGCTCATCTGCACCGGCATGCCAAAGAGGGTCCCCCAGAACGGGGGACCCTCTCAAGAGAACTTCAGACGAGCTTGGCGTCCAGGGTGATCTCGACCGCGGCGAGCGCCTTGGAGATCGGGCAGCCGGCCTTGGCCTCGGCGGCGATCTTGTCGAACTCGGCCGCGTCGATGCCGGGGACGTCACCGCGGGTGGTCAGGTCGATCCGGGTGATGGCGAAGCCGCCGTCGACCGGGCCGAACTGCACGGCGGCGGAGGTCTCCACCGACGTGGGCGTGAAGCCGGCCTTGGCCAGGCCGTTGGAGAACGCCATCGAGTAGCAGGCCGCGTGCGCCGCCGCCACCAGCTCCTCGGGGTTGGTCCCCTCGCCGCTCTCGAAGCGCGAAGGGAAGGAGTAGGAACCCTGGAAGGAACCCGAGCCGGTCGAGACGGTGCCGCTGCCGGACTTGAGGTCGCCCTCCCAGCGGGCGGATGAAGTGCGAGTAGGCATGAACCAGACGCTAGCCCATTGCGTGTGCTCCCAGGGACGAGCTCGGCAGTTCTTGGGAGGGATCACGTTGATGCAACGCAAACTGGTGCGGATCGGTGGCCTGCTGGCCGTGATCGGCCTGCTCACCGGCATTGCCTCGATCTTCGTGCCGTGGGTGCAGCAGCTGGTGGTGACCGGGTCCGGGCGCAGGGCCCAGCAGCGGCTCGACAGCCTCACCGTCCTCAACATCAAGATGGGGCTCTGGTACGTGATTCTGCTGCTCATCCTCATCGCGGTGCTCGGCGCGGCGGTGCTGGGCGCCAACCAGGGCCGCAAGTTCGCGGGTCTCGCCGGACCGATCCTGTCGCTGGTGACCGCATCCGTCGCAGTGAGCCTTATCACTACGTTCGACGGTCAGCTCGCCGGGCCCGGCCGGATCACGGATGTCGGCACGTCAGCGGGCAGCTGGCTGGCCCTCGTGGCGATGCCGCTGCTCGGCTTCGCGTGCGGGCTGATCGCCATCGGCCGCGCGCACCGGCATGTTTCCGCGCCCGCCGGTGTTGCCGGTGAGCATGACTGATCTCAATGTGGGGGTCCTCGGCACCGGCATGGTCGGCGACGCGATCGCGACCAGGCTGGTCGAGGTGGGATACGACGTCGTCATGGGGTCCCGCGACGCGGCAAACCCGAAGGCCGTCGCCTGGGCCGGGCGGACCGGCGGCCGGGCCGGCACCTTCGCCGACGCGGCCGCGCACGGCTCACTGATCTTCAACGCCACCCCGGGCAACGCGTCGCTCGACGTGCTACGCGCCGCCGGTGACCTCACCGGCAAGGTCCTCGCCGACATCTCCAACGACCTGACGTCCGCCGCCGTCCAGCCCGTCGCGGCGGGTCTGCAGGCGGCGTTCCCGGCGCTGAAGGTCGTCAAGACGCTCAACACCGTCAACGCCGACGTCATGGTCCACCCCGACCTGCTGTCCCAGCCGCACACCATGTTCGTCGCCGGCGACGACGCGGACGCGAAAGCACTGGTCAAGGGGGTGCTGACGAAGTTCGGCTGGCCCGAGGGCGATCTGCTGGACCTCGGCGGGATCGAGAAGGCGTACGCGATGGAGCAGTACCTGCCGCTGTGGCTCGCGGTGTGGGGTGCCAAGGGCGATCTGCGGTTCAACCTCCGGATCGTTTCCTGAGCTACCCTGCGCGATATGACCGAGCCTGTTGATGCTCCTGTGGCGCAGGAGCGCGGTCCCGGCCCGGTGGCGGTCGCCATGTTCGTCATCGGGTTCGGGCTCGCCGCGGCCGCGCAGTATCTGCCCTGGGCCTCCATCGACGTAGCGGCCGGCGCGGAGGACAACCCGCTCTCCGGCGCCAACCCCAACCTGCCCTCCAGCGTCGACATCGACCTGGCCAGCCTCAACAACGGTCACGTCCTGGTCTACCTCGGCACGCTCGCGCTCGCCCTGGTCGGCGTCGGGGTGCTCGTGGTGACCCACGGCGTGGTCCGCCGGGCCGCGAGCGCCGCCGCGGTGGCGCTGCTCGCCGGCAACGCCATGATCCTGATCGGGTTGGATCGGGCGCTCGACCACCTCGGCGGCGGCCCGTACGCGGCGTATTCGCTGCCCGACGAGTCCGTGCAGGTCGGCGCCGGCTTCCCGCTGGCCATCGCCGCGACCGCGCTGCTGGCGGCCGGCGCCGTCGTCGGCGGGCTCGGACCGCTGCGGCTGGGCCGGCGGACGGCGAAGGACGAGCCCCACGACGGCACCGAGCCGCTGGAGCTCACCGTCACCCCGCTGCAGTGACGTCCTCATCAGGACGTCGTACGTTCGGTTGAGATTTACTCGCATGGTGTGACCTCAGTGGGCGGTGGAGGTACGGTTGCTCCCCCGCTGACGCGGAAGGAGCACCGAATGCGGAGTTTGCCCAAACTCATCGCGACCGACCTCGACGGCACGCTCGTGCGCAGTGACGACACCGTGAGTGCCTATACCCGTGACGTCCTCGAGCGGGTCAAGGCCGCCGGCATCCACATCGTGGGCGCCACCGGCCGCGGCCCCCGGCTGACCGAACTCATCCGCTTCGACATCCCCGCCGCCGACTTCCTCGTCATGGGCGGTGGCAGCCGGGTCCTGGACATCCGGGACACCGAGCACCCTGTCGTCCTGCGCGACGAGCGCCTCGCCGGCGACGCCCTCGCCGCCGTCCTCACCCGCCTCGAGCAGGAGCTCGGCACCCTGTCCGTGCTGATCGAAGCCGGCGACCACCACGAGGCGCCGCTGTGGGGCGACGCCGACCCGCACTGGCGCTACCCCGACGTCGTCGAGGCGCGGGTGCGCGCCGAGTGCCTCACCGGCCCCGTCCTCAAGGGCTTCGCCCGGCACCCCACCTGCGACGTCGACGAGGTCCTCGCCGTAGCGGAGCGGGTCATCCCGGCGAGCATGGCCACGATCACCCAGGCCGGCCTCGGCTACATCGAGATCTGCCCGCCCGGCGTCGACAAGGCCACCGGCCTGCGCTTCGTCGCCACGGCGCTCGGCATCGACCCCGGCGACGTCCTCGTCTTCGGCGACATGCCCAACGACTTGCCGATGTTCCGCTGGGCCGGCTTCGGCCGGGTCGCCGTCGCCAACGCCCACCCCGCATTGAAGGCCCTCGCCGACGAGACGACGCTCACCAACGACGAGGACGGGGTCGCGACCTACCTCGAAGCTATGTTGAAGCTGTGACGCAGACCCCGCGACTGGTGGCCACGGACCTCGACGGCACGCTCGTCGGCCGGGACCGCACGGTCAGCCCCCGCACGGTCGAGGTGCTCCGGCGCCTCGACGCCGCGGGGGTCGTGATCGTGCTGGTCACCGGCCGGCCGATCCGCTGGCTGCACCCGGTGTACGAGCAGCTGACCGTCCGCCCGATCGCCATCTGCGCGAACGGGGCGGCGACCTACGACCCGCGGACCGACACGATCGTCCACAGCACCCCGATCGACGCGGCCGTGCTCGCCGAGGCCTGCGAGCGCCTGCGCGCCGCGGTGCCCGGCGTGGTCTTCGCGGTCGAACGCGACGGCGGCCGGCAGATGCGGCACGAGGAGGCGTTCCCCGTCGGGCCGTGGGAGGTCGACCACGAGTCCGTCGGCCCCGTGTCGTATGAGGAGCTGGTGACCCGACCCGCAGCGAAGCTCCTGGTCAGGGCCGGGGTCCAGCAGTCCGACGAGTTCACCGCAGTGGTCGGCAAGTGCCTCGACGGGCTGGCCGAGGCGACGAACTCCTCCTCCAGCGGCATGGTGGAGGTCTCCGCCGTCGGCGTGACCAAGGCGACGGCCCTCGCCAGGGTCGCCGGTGAGCACTCGGTCACCGCGCCGGAGGTGGTCGCCTTCGGCGACATGCCCAACGACCTGGCCATGCTCACCTGGGCGGGCCGCGGCGTCGCCATGGCGAACGGCCACCCGGCCGTCCTGGCCGCCGCGCACGACGTCACCTCGGCGACCAACGAGGACGACGGGGTCGCGGCCTACCTGGAGATCCTCTACCGCCACTGACCGTCACGGCAACGACGACGGGCGGCCACCCGGCCGCCCGTGTCTTCGCTTCCCTTTACAGGTATTGACCGGTGCCCGTGGGGGTCGGCTGGGGACCCTGGCCGGGAGCGCCGCCGGGCAGTGCCGGGCGGCCACGCATCTGCTCGAGCTGGACGCGAGCGGCCATCTGCTGGGCGACCAGCGCCGCCTGGATGCCGTGGAACAGGCCCTCGAGCCATCCGACCAGCTGTGCCTGGGCGATGCGCAGCTCGGCCTCGCTCGGCGTGGAGCCGTCGTCGAAGGGCAGGGACAGCCGCTCCAGCTCGTCGCGCAGCTCAGGGGCCAGGCCGTCCTCGAGCTCCAGGATCGAGCGGCGGTGGATCTCCTTGAGCCGGCTGCGCCCCGCCTCGTCGAGCGGGGCGGCGCGGACCTCCTCGAGCAGCTGCTTGATCATGCTGCCGATGCGCATGACCTTGGCGGGTTGCTCGATCAGCTTGCTCGGGTCCTCCCCACCTTCCTCGTCACTGGACATGGTGCCGAGCGGACGTCCGTCGGGTCCGACCACCAGCACGGTGCGCGACTCGTCCTGCGCCTCATCTGCCATGGTTCCTAGTCTTGCCTACCCGTCGTCCGGACTACCACAAAGGGCCCTGTTGCCACGCTTCGTGACGCGCTAACCTCGCCCCGTGACGAGTGATCCCCGCGACGTGCTCAGCCGCCCAGCCCGGCCCGCGGACTTCACGCTGCGGTATGGCGAACACCCCGACCAGCTGGCCGACGTCCGGCTCGCGGCCGTGCCCCACGCACCACTGGTGCTCTTCATCCACGGTGGGTTCTGGCGCAGCGAGTGGGACCGCGCGCACACCGCACCGCTCGCCGCGGACCTCGCCGAGCGGGGCTACGCGGTCGCGACGATCGAGTTCCGCCGCACCGGCCGGCCCGGCGGCGGCTGGCCCGGCACGTTCTCCGACGTGGCGTCCGCCGCCGTCGCGGTGCCCGACCTGCTCGCCAAGGAGATCGCGCACCGCGGGCTGCGGCCCGTCGCGGTCGACCGGCCGATCCTCGCCGGGCACTCCGCCGGCGGGCACCTCGCGCTCTGGTACGCCGCGGTCGCCCCCGACGCCGTCGCCGGGGTCGTCGCCCTCGCCCCGGTCGCCGACCTGGCCCGCGCGCACGAGCTCGACCTCGACGACGGTGCCGTCGCCGACCTGCTCGGCGGCCCGCCCGACCAGGTGCCCGAGGCGTATACGGCGGCGGACCCGATGCGCAACCTTCCGTCGAAGGTCCGCACCGTCGTGGTGCACGGCAGCGACGACACGATCGTGCCCGTCGAGCTGTCCCGAGCCTTCTGCCGCCTGGCCCGCCGGGCCGGGGACGACACCACGCTGGTGGAGTTGGCCGGTGTGGAACACTTCGCTGTGATCGATCCGTTGTCGGCCGCCTGGCCCGCCGTCCTCGCCGCATTCGGCACGGTGACCAGGGGTGAGGCCGGCACCGCCGATTGACTGTCTGCCGCGATGGCGGTAGAACGCAGCGTGGGTGTCGAGGTTTTCTCGCCGCCGCAGGGTGCTGGGGAGGAAACGCACGTGTCCCACCTGAACCGCCGCCAGGCGCTCCGACTCTTCGCGGCCGCGGGCGTGGCAGGCGCGGCCACACCGTTACTCTCCGCATGCGGCTCCAGCGGCAGCTCCGAGAACAACGTGTCGCTGCCGACCGGGCCACCGGTCAAGATCGGCATGATCGTGCCGCTGACCGGCAGCCGCAAGGACCTCGGCAACGAGATGGACAACGGCTTCCAGCTGTATCTCAAGACGCACGACAACAAGCTCGGCAACCGCGAGGTCCAGCTGATCAAGGTCGACGAGGGCGAGACGCCCGACATCGGCAAGGCCGCCGCGGAGAAGCTGACCAAGGAGGACCGCGTCCTCGCCCTGACCGGCATCGCGTCCGCCGCGACCATGCTGGCGATCAAGGACACTGTCGAGGCCGCCGCCGTGCCGCTGGTCGGCTCCAACGCGTCGCCGGTCGCGCTGCAGAGCGCCAAATACATCTGGCGCACGTCCTTCGTCGCCAACGAGCCCGGCCAGGCCCTGGGCAAGTGGGCCGCCGACAACGCCGGCGGCTCGCTCGCCATCGTCGCCGCCGACTACCCGGGCGACGACGACGAGGTCAACGCGTTCCTCGAGGCCTTCAAGTCGGCCCAGGGCGAGGTCAACGGCAACGGCATCCGCTTCACGCAGTTCCAGCAGAAGGACTACTCGCAGGTCCTCCAGCAGGTCAAGCAGTCCGGCGCGACGGCGATGTTCGCCTTCTACGCGGGCGCGTCCGCGGTCGACTTCGTCAAGCAGTTCAAGGCCGCGAAGTTCCCCGCCGGCTTCAAGCTCATCGCGCCCGGCAGCCTCACCGAGGGCTATGTCCTCAAGCAGCAGGGCAACGACGCCCAGGGCATCTACACCGCGATGAACTACTCGCCCGACCTCGACAACGCCGCCAACCGCCGCTTCATCGCCGACTACCAGAAGGCCTACGGCTCGATCCCGTCGACCTACGCGATGGCCTCCTACGACGCCGCCGCCGTGCTCGACAAGGCGATCGGCGACGCGAGCCGGCCGTCGCTGGACTCGTTCTCCCTCAACGCCGCGATCGGCAAGCTGGGGCAGATCGACAGCCCGCGCGGCGGCTGGCAGTTCAGCCAGAACCGGACCCCGCTGCAGCGGTGGTATCTGCGCCAGGTCCGCCTCGACGGCGCCCTCCTGTCCAACGTGCTGACGGCCGAGCTGACCACGCTGGGCTAGTGCTCCCACGCCGCAACCAGGCCGGGGTCGACAAGGACCGCCGGCCTGGCGGAGGATGTGATTCCGCTCCTCGACGTCGGCAGGCAATGTGACCAACCCCGAATCGGCAGCACCGGCGCCCCCCGCCGCTCCTTCGACTGATGCTGCTTCGGAAGCAGTGGTGGTGACCGTCCCGCCGACAGTCCCGGCCCAGCCCGGCCCGCCCAGCGCCGAGACCCTGCCCGACCAGCCCGCCCCGGTTGCGGCCGCCGCTGATGTACCGTCCAGCGCCCCGCCTCCGGCAGCCACCGCCGCACCGGTCCCCGCGCCGCCCGCCGTCCCCGCGCCGCCGGCTGGTGCTTCGCCTTCCGCGCCGCTGGTCGGATCGGTGTCTGCCTCCGCGCAGGTCGCCCCTGCTGCGCCGCCGGCTTCAGTCGCGCCGACCGCCACCACGCAGCCTGCCGCGCCGCCCTCTCCGGGCACGCCGCCGGTTGCCGCCGCGCCGCCGTCCGCTCTTGCCGGGCAGGCCGGTCCTGCCTCGCCGATCGCTGTGTCCGCGCCGTCCGGGTCCCCGCCGGTTGCTGTGCCTGTGCCTGCCGGGGCCGGCCCGTCCGGTGTCGTGCCGGGGCAGTTCGTGCCGCAGCAGCGGACGCCGGTCGAGGGCATGCGGCAGTTCGCGCCGCAGCAATACGGGCCGCCGCACTCTCTGCCGGCACCAGGCCGGGTGGAGCAGGGGTTTTCCGGACCGTTCCAGGCGCCGCCGGTACATCAGCCGCTGCCGCAAACGTATCCAGCCGGTGCCTATGGTTGGGCGCCGCAGCTGCCGCCGCAACCGCGTCGGAGCTTCCTGTGGCCGGTCCTCACCACGCTGCTGGTGGTGAGCATGGTCCTCGCCCTCGGCGGGGCCGCGGCGGCCGCCTGGGCGCTGCGCGGAGGCGGTGACAGCAGCGAGACCGACCTGGTCTCCTCCACGTGGGTCGACATGCGCCCCGGCGTCGGTGTGAAGGCGATCGAGGAGATCCTGGAGCGGCACACGCAGGCGGTCAAGAAGAAGGATCTCGACGCCTGGATGGCGGACGTCGAGCAGAGCGACCCGGCGTTCGTGAAGCGGCAGAAGCAGCTGTTCGAGAACCTGGTCAAGATGCCGTTCGCCGACATCAGCTTCGACCGGACCAAGCTGCCCGCCAGACAGCTGGCCAAGTTCCTGCCGACGCAGCTGTTCGACCGGTACCACGCCGCCGTGCACGTCGAGGCGGTCACCATCCGGCACAAGGTCGAGGGCGTGGACAGCAAGACCGTCGCCACGCCGTGGATGCCCGTGGTCGCGTGGACCGGCGGCAAGTGGCTCATCGTCGGCGACGCGGCCGGCAAGGACCTGCCGATCGGCGTCAACGGCCAGCCGTGGGACTCGACCGGGCCGGTCGCGGTGCTGCGCAACGACCGCATCATCGCCGTGGTCTCCGCCGACGACGCCCAGCGCGGACGCAACCTGCTGCAGATGGCCGAGACGAGCCTCAAGCAGGTCATCGAGGTACGCCCGGCGGGCTGGGACGGCAAGGTCCTCTTCACCGCCGTGCAGGACAAGCGGATCTTCGACACGTACTTCGCCGAGTCGCAGGAGCGCATCGCGCAGGTCGCGGCGATCGCGGTGCCGTATTACAACCAGGTCGGCGACTGGGCCACGTCCCCGGCGTACAGCTCGACGCGTGTCGTGTTCAACCCGACGCAGCTGACCGCGCAGACCGAGGAGCTCGCGCACGACCTCACGCACGAGTTCGCGCACGCCGCGATGGGCCCTGTGACGACCGCGCGGACGCCGCGGTGGGTCGTGGAGGGGTTCGCGGAGTACGTCGCGTACAAGAAGGACAAGGTGCCCGCCGCGGGCATCCGGCAGGCGCTCGGCGACCTCGTCGTCTCGACCCTGCCGACCGACGAGCAGTTCTACTCCGAGCCGCGCAACTACATCGCCAGCTGGCTGGCGAACCGGATGATCGCGGAGAAGTTCGGGCAGGACAAGCTGATCAAGTTCTACGAGGCGTTCCAGAACGTCGCCGAGGTCGAGTCCGCGGCGCGCGAGGTGCTGGGCATCGGCGTGGCCGCGCTCGAGCAGCAGTGGCGGGACTACGTAGCACAACAGCGCGGCTGAGGGTTTCCCCTCCGCCGCGCTGCCGCTGTGGTCCTGTTATCGAAGCGAGGTCAGACGGTCGCCGGCGGGAGGCCGCCGTCGCCGTCGACGACCTGCTCGGGCGTGCCGTCCTCGTCGATGTCGCTCATCGTGATGTCGACCTTGCCGTCGCCGTTGGTGTCGAACTGGAACACGTCGGCCTTGCCGTCCCCGTCGGTGTCGATCGCCCAGAGGTCGGGCTTGCCGTCGTTGTTCGTGTCGCCGACGAGGAGCTCGATGCGCTGATCGCCGCGCGTCTCGACAATCTCGTTCTCGCTCATGCTGGGGGGATCCTCTCGGTCGGAATCAGCTAGGCCGCTGGTGCCTTTATGCCCGCGGCGACCAGTGCTTTAATCACCAGCGCCGACTCGTCGAAGCCCACCAGCAGGATCGCGGTCGGCTCGAAACTCTTGATCTGGCTCGCGATCGGCGTGAAAAGCTTCGCCGCGTCGGCCTTCGGGTCGTAGTTGTCCTTCGCCTCGTACTTGGCGATGAGCAGGTTGGACTCCTTGACCCCGGCGGCCATGAGGTCGGTGCGGACCCCGCCCGACAGGCCGCTGCCGTAGGTGTCGTCACGGGCGATGATCGCGACCTTGGTGTGCCCGTCCCGCATGATGATGTCGGCGATCGCCTTGGCCTGCAGGACGTCGGGCGGCGACGTGCGGAAGAACAGGCCCTTGTCCTCGAACTTCGTCAGCTCGTCCGACGTCGCCGACGGCGAGATCATGACCCTGCCGGCCTGCACGACCTGCGGGATGACGGCCTTGCTCACACCCGACGCGCCCGCGCCGATGATCACGTGAGCGCCGTTGGTGATGAACCGCCCGGCGGTCGCCTTGGCGACGTCGGGGTTGGTGCCGTCGTCGCCCTCCTCGACCAGGACCTGCTGGCCGAGCACGCCGCCAGCCTCGTTGATCTCCTTGATGGCCAGCTTGGCCGCGGCGAACATCGGCGGCCCCTGGAAGGCCAGCGCGCCGGTCTTCGGCAGCAACAGGCCGAACTTCAGCGCCGGCCCCTTCCCGCCGCCCTTGTTGCCGCTGCTCGCGGGTGGCGCGGCGGCCTTGTTCTCGGTCTTCTCGTCACCGGCGCCGACGAACTCGGTCTTCGCGTCGTCGATGGTGTTGCTGCGCCCGAAATTGAGCACGCCATAGGTCGCCGACGAAGGCTCGCCCACGTCGGTGAAGCCGCTGCGCCGCAATGAGATTCCGCGGTACTTGAAATCCTTGCCCGACTTCGCGGCCTGCAAGCATGCGGAGACCGTGTCGCACGCATTCTCACCGGTCGTCACGCTGATCAGCTGCTTGGCGATCGACGCGGACTCGACCGACTTGCCAGCCTCCGCCGCCAGCGCGGCGATGACGACGGCGTCATACGCCTCGCCCGCATAGTTGAAGTCCGTGAGATTGGGGTCGATGGTCTTGACCCGCCGCTTGAAGTCCTCACTCAGCGGCGTCAGCGGGGTCGTGCCCTTCATCCCGGCGAGCACAGCCGGTGAGTCCTTGAGCGCCTCGCCGAACGAGTTGGCCATGTTGCCGTCGGAGCCATAGAAGTGAAGCTCACTCTTTGTGTTACTACCACCGTCACTCTGCGCTGTGGAACCGCAGCCTGACGCGGTGAGCAACAGACCAATCGCGGTGATTGCTCCCACGATGGCTTTGGCCGACCGTGCGCGCATGAGTGTTTCTCCTCCCCAAAGGTGCCGTGCGCACCATAGCGCGGTCTGGCCGAGGACTTAAGTGGGGAGGTGGCGGCCGCGGGCGTACCACCCGGTAATCTCTAGCGGCATGGAGGACACTGGCGTCACCGAGAGTGATGTCCTGCCCGACGGCATGTCGATGCAGGGCGCCCTGGCCGACCGGATGGGCATCAATCTGCTGGAAGCGGCCCCGGAACGGGTCGTCGCCACCATGCCGGTGGTCGGCAACACCCAGCCGTACGGTCTGCTGCACGGCGGCGCCTCGGTGGTCCTCGCCGAGACCCTCGGCTCGATCGGCGCGGCCATGCACGCGGCCCGCCTGTTCAACGGCATCGCGGTCGGCGTCGAGGTCAACGCCACCCACCACAAGGGCGTCCGCTCCGGCCTCATCACCGGCGTCGCCACCCCGCTCCGCCTGGGCGGGATGATCGCCTCGTACGAGATCGTCATCACCGACGAATCCGGCGACCGCATCTGCACCGCCCGGCTGACCTGCGCACTCCGCCGCTCGGCTGGCGGGTCGTAGTCGGCGGTTCCGCACCCACGGCTTGACTGTGCCGCATACGGTGTCGGCGTGGATGAGGCCGGAGACGAGACCTACCAGGACGCCGCCATGGTCCTGGAGTCCGCCTTGGCGGGCGACGGCGAAGGTGTGGTCCACACCTTCGACGCGGTCGTCGACCGGCGCGGAATGAGCGCCGCCTACGACGTCGCATGGCGCCTCGCCGGCGAGATGGTCGGCGAGAACCTCGCCCGCGGCCCATGGCGCCTGGAGTTCCCAGACATCGACGACGCCAACTACGACAAGCGCTGGGTCGCCCGCTTCGTCAGCGCCTACGCCAACGAGGACATCCCCAGCGGCACCGCGCTCTTCACGGTCGCCCTGGTCGACGGCAAGCTGCCGGACTGCCTGATGACCCTTGCCGGCTCTGCCGTAGCTACGCTCCGCCGCCGCGGCGCTGCCTAAAGCAATTTCGCACTTGCAGAATCGCAGTGAGTGCAGCATAGTTGTGCATACGTCGTTACCGAGCGTCGCAGCGCCCGAACCCCTGACCGTGCGTCGACTGAGGGGTCCGCGCGGTCGGGTGAACGGGCGGGCGCTCGCCTAGCCAACTGGCCTTGGCGACCCCGGGCGCCCGCCCCCTTTCTCGATCTCACCGAGGGGCCGCGCCATTGATGCCACGTGACGTTCTGTCTTCGGATGCCACCACCAGCGGTCTCGCCGCCGCGGGTGACGACCAACTTCTGCCGGTGCATGCGCCTCGGGCGGTCGCCGGGGGAGGTTCCCTTACGTGAGCACACTGCACTACTCGCAGCTCGCCGCGGACAGGATCACCGCCGCGAACCGCGCCGTCGCCGTCCACGTCGAGTCCGCCACCAGCGCCCGCTGCGCCGCCTGCGACCAGCCGGTGCCGTGCGCTTTCCGGCGGGCCGCCGATGGGACTCTCCGCGCGTACGCCCGCCTGCCCCAACGCCTGCCAGGCCTCACCCTCCACTCCTCCGGCGCCAACCTGGACCCACACACCGGCCTCAGCCTCCGCGCCATCAACCAACGCGCCGAGCGCATCCCGAATGCCGGTTCCCGCCCACGCACTGACGATGACACCGGCGCCGTCCGGCATGTCGACGGCGGCTTCCGCGGAGACCTCGGCTCCCGCGCGGACCTCGGCTCCCGCGCCGATGGAGGCTCCGGTGCCGCCATCAGCCCGCATTTCGGTGGCCCTCTCGCTGACCTCAGTCCGCTCGCCGATCTCGGCTCATGTGCCAGTGAAGGCTCGCGTGCCAGCCATTGCCTGCATGTCGACTGCGGCCCGCACGCCGGTGAAGGCTCCTGTGCCGACCTCGGCTCGCATGTCGATTTCAGCTCGTCCGCCGGCCTGGGCTCGCATGTCGACTTCAGCTCGTCCGCCGATCTGGGCTCGCGTGCTGACCTGGGCTCGCGTGCTGACCTGGGCTCGCGTGCCGATCTGGGCTCGCGTGCCGATCTGGGCTCGCGTGCTGACCTGGGCTCGCGTGCTGACCTGGGCTCGCGTGCCGATCTGGGCTCGCGTGCCGATCTGGGCTCGCGTGCCGAACGCAGTCCGCATGCCGACGGAGGCCCACGCGGCGATGGAGGCTCCGGCGGCGACCTCGGCCCGCGTACCGAGTCCGGCCCGCATGCTGATCTCGACCAGCCGGCGGATTCCGGCCTGCGATCCAACACCGGCTCCCGCACATACGCCGACGCGGGCCCACCTCCTGATCTGGGCCCAGCATTCGAGCCCGGCCGGCGATCCGAGCCTGCCTACCGCGTCGGCCCCGGGTCACGTGCCGACCTCGACCCATACGTGAGCCTCGGTCCGCATGCCGATCGTCGCCCGCGCGTCGGCCTCAACCCACGCGCTGACCTCGACCCGCACGTCGATCCCAGCCCGCGTGCTGCCTCCAACCCGCACGTCGACCCCCGCCCGCGTGCTGACCTCAACGCGCGCGTCCGTCCGAACCCAGGTGACATGCACGTCAGCCGTATCCCGCGTGCTGGCTTCAATTCGCACGCCGAGCCCGGCGGTTCGCACGCCGAGCCCGGCGGCCGGTGGGCTGGGTTCGGTCCGGGGACAGGTCTTGGTCCAGAAGCTCACCTCGGGGTCGATGGCCGCCGCCACGCGCTGCCGGCGAGGACGGCTGGGCGCTCAGGCGGACGGCGATGGTCGCTGAAAGCGGTGCTCGGCTGGCTCACCACGAAACGAGGCGGTGAACCAGCCGGCAACCCGGTCAGTCCGTCATCGCCGCCTCCGACGATTTCACCGGGCCCACGACCGGACCAGCGACCGGCGGGCGGACCGGCGGGCGGACCGGCTCCAAGGACGCGCTCTGAGCCATGGGACCGGTGGGCGATGGACTATCCGGCAGTGGGGTGCGGGCCTCACCGAGAGCCTGCAGGCGCTGGCGGATCGCGCCGTCCGTCCGTCCCAGCTCAACGGTCAGGGTCTTGATGGTGGCGCCCTCGCGGAAGCGGCGGATCAGCAGGTCGAGGTCCGCGGGCTCCCACGGCCGGCCGGACCTCGGCGCCGCGGGTCGCTGATCGCGAGGGCGCCGATCATCGGGTGGCCATCCGTCCGAAGGTCCGGCGCCCGGCGGAGGTGGGCCCGGTGGCGGGCCGCCGCCACGGAACCCGGCGAGCGCCGACGCGAGCAGCTGCCCGACGTCGCTCGCGTCGCCGGTCGGCAGCTCGGCCACCAGCTCGGTGAACACATAGCCGGAGTCCCATCCGACCAGACGCAGCCCGACGACACCGGAACCGTCGTCGAAAGCGGTCACGTCATAGCTGCGGTGGTCGAGCATCAGGCGTCGCCGCACGTCGGTGCCGCGGGCCGGATGGTCGTCGAAGTCCCAGTCGAATTCGCTCATGCCCGCACGCTACGACCAGGGTCCGACACTTTCCCGGCCCCGTCGCCACGCCACCACGCACAGTCACAACGCGATGCGGAAGCGGCCCTCAGAGGGTCAGCGGAGAGCGACCCCGATCACTAAACTCCCCGCCGGACGCCGCGCTGCCACCTGGCTGCGGGCGGTGTCCATTTGCATCCTTTACGGGGAGGATCAACTTTGTCACGTGTTCATGCACGTCGGCTCGTGCTCGGGGGCGTGACCCTCGCGCTGGTAGCCGGGGCCGCCACCGCGGCCAACGCGTCCCATCAGGGCGCGGTCGGAAAGATCACCTACACCACGAGCGCCGGGACCTTCACGGCCAACGAGGACGGCACGGGTGTCACCCAGATCGCCTCGGGCGCGAACTCCACCACCGGTGGCGCCTGGTCGCCGGACGGCAGTCGTTACGCGTACACGTCGCTGGACGGGACCATCCGGACCGTCCGGCAGAACGGGGGCGCCGCGCTGCAGCTCACCAGGCAAGAGGACGGCGCGGCCAACAACCCGGACTGGAGCGCATACGGCCAGCGGGTCTACTTCAGCCGCGCAGGCCAGCTCTGGTCGACGTCCAGCGACGGTACCTTCTACGAGGCGCCGCTCGGTGAGAACCCGGCGAACGCGTTCGAGGACGACCATCCCACGGTCTCCGACCGGAACGAGATCATCTTCCAGCGGCACTCGCCGGCGACCGGGTTCACGTCGATCTACAAGCACAATCCGGCGAACCCCACCGCGCCGGTCAAGCTGGTCGACAAGGGCGTCTTCCCGGACTTCGCGCCGGGCGGCGACAGGTTCGTCTACGTCGCCGAGGACAACAACCTCTGGACGGCCGACATCAACGGCGGCGACAAGGTCCAGCTGACCACCGACGGCGGTGTCCACCCGGCGTTCTCGCCGGACGGTACCAAGGTGACCTACCTTTCCGCGGGCGCCATCAAGACCGTGAACGTGGCCACCAAGGCCGTCACCACGGTCAAGAGCAACGGGGTCAACCCGTCGTGGCAGTCCGTGCGCCGCAACGTCATCCAGCGGGTCTCCGGTGACGACGGCACCGAGACCGCCATCGCGGCGTCGCAGTGGAACTACCTCGACCACGGCAGTGGCGGCGACGCGCAGGGCCGCGTGCCGGCGGGCGCCGTGGTGCTGTCCCGCAGCGACACGTACCTCGACGCGCTCGTCGGCTCCGCGCTGGCCATCAAGGAGTCGGCGCCACTGCTGATCACCGCGCCCGACGACACGGTCGAGCTGCGGGTTCTCGCGGAGATCAAGCGGGTGCTCGGCACCTCCGGCAAGATCCATCTGCTCGGCGGTACCGACGTGATGCCGCAGGGCATGCAGAACCAGCTGGAAAGCCTGGGCTACACCGTGAACCGGCTCGCGGGGGACACCCACTACGAGACCGCGCTGGCGATCGACAACGAGATCACCGGCGGCGCGAAGCCCGGCATCGCGATCGTGACCACCGGCGCCAACTACTACGACGCACTCGCCGCGGGTGCCGCCGCGGGCGCGAACCCTGGCACCGTCATCGTCCTCACCGACGGCGAGGGCATGCCGGCCAGCTCCGCGGAGTACCTCAACGGCCTCAACCCGGACTACGCCAACGGCGGCACGGCGATCGTGACCGCCGGCTCCCCCGGCGACGACGCCCTCATCAACGCGTACTACGACGGCCAGATCGACAGCTGGGGCGACAACTGGTTCTACTTCCCGCTCGTCGGCGACAACGAGATGGACACCGCACTCGGCGTGGCGAAGTTCTTCTTCGCGGCGCCGACGAACGTGGCCGCCTCGACTAACCAGGGCTGGCAGGACGCCCTCACCGGCGGTGCGATGATCGGCGCGGCCAGCGGCCCGTTGCTGCTCACCGACCCTGGTCAGCTGTACGGGCCGGTCCGTGACTACCTGTCCGAGGGCGCCGGCAGCATCTTCGGCTGCGTCATCCTGGGCGGGAACGACGTCATGCCGGACGCGCTCATCGCACCGTTCGGCAACGCGATCAGCGTGCAGGGCCAGTACGACTACACGTCGCTGACCCCGAACATCTCCACGGGCGGCGGCAAGAACGCGCTGCGCGCCCAGACGGTCGCCCCGAAGGGCAGCCCCGAGGGCCGGACCACCCAGGTGCCCGGCCTGCGGACGGTCAAGGCGACAGCAGGCAAGTAGGAACCTTCCGGGCCCGCCGTGCGGAAACGTACGGCGGGCCTGTTCGCGACCGCTGCTACTCGCCGCTGTGATCAGGCGATGGCGGTGATGTCGCCGTCGTCGAAATAGATGGCCTGGTGGAGGCGGCCACCCAGGGCAACCGCGTAGCGGGCGAGAACCTCTGGGAGATCCGTCCCTCGGCGACCCCCATGCGGTCCGCGACCTGCTGGGTCAGGCCGCCCGCCTGCTCCACGAGCTCGGCTCGGATGTCGCTCCAGCGCACGTAGCTGTTCATCGCTGGTCCCCCTCTTCCTGCGCCCGCTCTTTCAGGTAGATCTCGTAACGCTGCTCCGCCAGCGGTATCGCCTCTCGATACCAGGCATCCCATTGCCCTGCCTTGTCGCAGGCGACAAGGAGGATGCGAGAGGCCGACCGAGGCCCGGTCCACTCTCGGCGGGTGCGTTGCGCGCTGGTTGACGGGTGGCATGCAAAGACCCCGACCTGCGTTTCCGCTGGTCGGGGTCTTGAAAGCCCGGCGAAGAGCTTTGTGGGCAGGGGCGGGGTCGAACCGCCGACCTTCCGCTTTTCAGGCGGACGCTCGTACCGACTGAGCTACCTGCCCAAGATGGGCCTTGCGGTCCTGACGGGACTTGAACCCGCGACCTCCGCCTTGACAGGGCGGCGAGCACTCCAACTGCTCCACAGGACCTTGCTCTTCAGTTGCTCCGGGCGAACCCGGCCTAACCAGTACCCCCAACGGGATTCGAACCCGTGCTACCGCCTTGAAAGGGCGGCGTCCTGGGCCGCTAGACGATGAGGGCGGCCCCGCAATCATCGCATACTCTACGACTTGTGCGGTGTTGCTCCCATCCGGCCCCGCCGGAGGCTTTCAGAGCATACGTGACCCCTTCCGCGAAAACCAAATGGGTATCCATCGTGGCGTGGTCGCGCGCTCAGACAGGTAGTGCGACCAGGGAGTATTGCTGCTTGAGCTCCGGCAGGAGGGTCTTGTAGGCGGCGAGTGTGGCGCTGCGGTCGCCGCCGCCGTCGTGGGAAAGGATGACGGCGCCGGGCTTCGTGTTGTTCCTCACGGTGGTGACGATGTGCTGGGTCATCTGGGCGCCGGACCACTTCTTGACGTTCCAGTCGGAGGGGTCGACGGTCCAGCCCAGCGAGACCATGCCCAGCTCGGATGCGACCCGCACCGCCGTGGGGGTGAAGTTGCCGCCCGGGTGGCGGAAGTATTTGATCTGCGCGCCGGGGACGACCTTCAGGATCTCGTCGTTGGTGCGCTGGAGGTCGGCGCGGATGGTGTCGGCGGACTTCTTGCCGAGCTTGTCGTCGTGCTTCCAGGTGTGGTTGCACAGGGTGTGCCCGTCCTTGACGATCTCCTGCAGGTACTGCGGGAACTCCTGGACGGCGACGCCGACCACGCAGAACGTGGCCTTGATGTTGTGCTCCCGCAGCATGGCGAGCAGCTTCGGGGTGTCGGCGCTCGGGCCGTCGTCGAAGGTCAGCGCGACCCCGGCGCCGTCGGTGTGCCGCATGATGCCGTCGGAAGGGGCGGCGGAGGACGCGGACGGCGACGCCGAGGCCGAGGCCGAGGCCGACGGGGAGGCGGATGCCGAGGTGGACGGCCTGCCGACGGCCGGCTGGGCGGTCGAGTCGGAGATCGGCCGTGCCTGGGTCCCGCCGTCCGAGGACTCCGCGCCGGCAGAGGCGGAGCCAGGACCGTGCCACGACGCCGCCGGGGCACCGTTGGCGCCGGTGGTGCCGCAGCCGGCAAGGGCCAGGAGGGCAGCGCTCATCAGCGCTCCTAGGGCGACGCGGGTGCGGGTCATCATCAGCTCCGGGGGTCGGTGGTCAGCACGGTGGCGAGAGCACACGCTAATGACAAGACGCACCCGGCGACCTCCCGCGTTCAGGCCATGGCACGAACCCGGGAGTACCTGCACAAGGGACTTTTACACAGATGGAGGAAGGTGAAAGTCAACCTACCGCGGAGGTGAGAAGCACCAGCGCCTCGGTCAGCGAGGACGGCGCCGAGATCCCTTCCGGCAGGTCCGTGAGGTCCCAGCCGGGGCCGCCGACGGCGACGACGAGCGGCCGCCACGGCGCATTGAGCACCACCGAGAGCTGCGCGGGGTCGCCGGTCGTGTGCAGCTGCGACCAGATGAGCACGGCCGCCGGGCCGGTCCGGCGGATGGCGGTCGCGAGGGCCGTCGGCGGGACCCGGGCGCCGAGCATGCGGGTCGCCACGCCAGAGGCGGCGAGGCCCGCGCCGAGCGCCTCGAGGGGAAGGCTGTGCTGCTCCTCGTCGGCGCAGGCGAGGAGGATCCGCGCCGGGACGGTCGGGTCGGGGCGCGGCACCGCGCCGAAGACGGCCGAGACGCACCCGGACACCAGGTGCTCGACCTCGACGAGGGCGCCGGTGGCCGCGTGCCGCTCGCCGATGGCCGCGAGCACCGGCCGGAGCACCCGGTCCCAGGCGACGACGACGCCGAGGTCGTTGACGGCCGCGGCGACCCGCTGCCGGACGGCCGGCGCGTCGAGCCGCAGCGCGGCCCGGTGCAGTCCACGCGCGGCGGCGGCATGGTCCGGGGAAGCGATACTGGGCGAGGAACCAGATCCGGCACCTGATGAGGACGGAGCGCGCAACGCCCACCGCGCGGCCTCGTGCGGAGCCACCCCTTGGACGATGAGTCGCTGCATCATCTCGAGCCGTTCGATGTCCTGCTCGGTGTACCGGCGATGGTGCCCGGGCTCGTGCAGCGACGGCCCCATCCCGTACCGCTGGTGCCACGTCCGCAGCGTGGTCACGGCGACGCCGAGCCGCCGGGCCACCGCGCCCGCCGAATACGCCGCCGCGGCCGTCATGCCGTGGAGCCCCGCCAGGCCGACACGACCCCGGCCAGCCATGGTGCGTACAGGTCGGGGAAGCGCGCCATCTGCGCCGCGAGGCTGTCGGGCGTGACCCACTCGACGGCGGTGACCTCCGCGGGGTCGGCCGAGAAGGCGCCCGAGTAGGACCCGACGAGGACGTGGTCGTATTCGTGCTCGACCCGCCCGCTGTCCGGGTCGGAGGCCTGGTAGACATACACGCCGACCTCGCGCAGCGGCACGCCGGCCACGCCCAGCTCCTCCACCAGCCGCCGGGCCGCGGCGGACGTGACCGTCTCGCCGGGGGCGGGGTGGCCGCAGCACGAGTTGGCCCAGCGCAACGCGAACCGGGTCTTCACGGGCGCCCGCTGCTGCAGCAGCATCCGCCCGTCGCCGTCCACGAGCAGCACGGAGAAGGCGCGGTGCAGCAGGCCCGGCTCCCGGTGCGCCTCGTCGACGGTCGCGGAGCCGACCGCGCCCCCGGACGCATCGACCAGCTCGACGAGATGAGATTCACGAGTCAAGACACCACTCCCGTAATACGTTCCGCCGCCAGCCGACCCGAAATCAGGACCATCGGCACGCCGACACCCGGCTGGGTCCCCGATCCGACGAAGACCACATTGGACAGTGTGGGGTGGAGGTTGCCGGGTCGGAAGGGCCCGGTCTGCCGCAGGGTGTGCGCGGACGCGAACGGCGTGCCCTCCGCCATCCCCTGATCTGCCCAGTCGGCCGGGGTGATGAAGCGGGACACCTCGATGCCGTCGCCGAATCCGACATAGCCGCGCTGTTCGAGCGTGTCGATGATTTCGCTGCGGTACGTCCCCGCGAGCGACCCCCGCCAGTCCAGCAGCGGTGCGGTGAGGTTGGGCGTCGGTGCGAGCACGTAGTAGGTCTGCCGGCCGTTCGGGGCGAGCGAGGGGTCGGTGTGCGTGGGGTTGGTGACCAGGATGGACGGGTCGCTCATCAGCCGGCCCTGGTTGATGACCTCGTCGAAGGTCTCCCGCCAGGCCCGGCCGAAGTGGATGTTGTGGTGGGCGATCGCCCCATACGCCTGCCGCGACCCCACGTGCAGCACCACGCACGACGGCGAGTATCGCAGCTTGCCCAGCAACGGGTTGCGCCACCGGGTGGGCGGCAGCAGGTCCCGGTAGGCCACCGGCAGGTCGGGGTTGAGCACGACGGCGTCGGCGGCGAACCGGCGGCCGTCGGTGCACACGACACCGGTGGCCCGGCCCGCGACGACCGGGACCGACGCGACGGTGGTGCCGTAGTGGATGGTCACGCCGTGCTTGGTCGCGACGTCGGCGAGGGCGCGCGAGACCGCGTGGATGCCACCCTTGGGGAAGTAGACCCCCGCGACGGAGTCGAGGTAGGCGATCACCGCATACAGGGCCAGGGCCTGGTGCGGGGCGACCCCCGCATACATCGCCTGGAAGGAGAAGATCCGCCTGGTGCGCGGGTCCTTGAAGTAGCTGTCGACCTTCGACTGGAGCCGGCCGAAGCCGCCGCGGGCGATCAGCCGCCACAGGTTGGCGGTGACGAGGTCCTGCGGGCGGTCGAGGTTGCGGTCGATGAAGTCGTCGCGCTCCAGCCGCCACAGCTCCCGCGCGTCGTCCACGAAGCGCAGGTAACCGTCGGCCTCGCGGGACCCGCAGACCCTGGCGACCTCGCCGGCCATCCGCGCGGTGTCCGCGATGACGTCGAGCGTCGAGCCGTCGGGGAAGTGCGCCCGGTAGGCCGGGTCGAGCCGGGTCATCGGCAGCCAGTCCGCGAGGTCCTCGCCGACGGTGCCGACCAGGTCCTCCAGCAGCGACGGCATCGTCAGCACGGTCGGGCCCGTGTCGAACTCGAAGCCGTCGATGCTCAGTTTCCCGGCCCTGCCGCCCGGGTAGTCCTCGCGTTCCAGGACGGTGACCTCGCGCCCCGCGGCGGCGAGCCGGATCGCCGCGGCGAGGCCGCCCAGCCCCGCGCCGACGACGACCACCCGATCGGTCGGTCCTTTCACTACCCGCATGACGGAAGCGTAGCGTAGGCTCGAACTTGCGTCGATTGGTGCGTCGTTTTAATCGGAGGCCAGCATGGAGTCAGCGTCCCTGACCGCCGCCTATGAGCGGTGCCGCGCGCTGCACCGCCATCATGGCCGCACGTATTACCTGGCCACGCGCCTGCTGCCGGCCTGGAAGCGCCGGCACGTCCACGCGCTCTACGGGTTCACCCGATACGCCGACGAGATCGTCGACCGCACCGAGGCGCTGACCCCGCGCGAGCGGGCCAGGGAGCTCTCCGCCTGGAGCACCGAGTTCGTGAAGGGCCTCGGCGGCGCGCCGACCGGTGACCCGCTGCTGCCCGCGGTGCTGCACACCATCCAGGTGTTCGACATCGACCTGGAGGACTTCCGCAAGTTCCTCGACAGCATGGCGATGGATCTGACCGTCACCGACTACGAGACCTATGACGACCTGCTGGACTACATGGAGGGCTCGGCGGCCGTCATCGGCACGATGATGCTGCCGATCCTCGAGTCGAGCGACCGCGCCGCCGCCTATGAGCCGGCCCGCCAGCTCGGCCTCGCGTTCCAGCTCACCAACTTCATCCGGGACGTGGCCGAGGACCTGGAGCGCGGCCGGATCTATCTGCCGGCCGAGGACCTGCGCCGGTTCGGGGTCACCCGCGAGGACCTGGAGCAGGCCGCCCGCGAGCGGCACAGCAGCGAGAAGATCAAGAGCCTGGTCGCGTTCGAGGTGCAGCGCGCCCGCGCCCACTACATCGCGGCCGCGCCGGGCATCCAGATGCTGGTGCCCAGCTCGCAGGCGTGCATGCGAGCCGCCTTCCGGCTGTACGGCGGCATCCTCGACGCGGTCGAGGCGCAGGGCCACGACGTCTTCGCCGGCCGCGCCACCGTGCCGAAGCTGCGCCGGATCGCCGTCGCGCTGCGCTGCCTGATGACCCGTCCGGGCGCGCCGGTGCCGATCCCGGGCACGCCGTCGGCGGTGTTCGGCGACGTCCCGCAGGGTGCCGTGGTCGGTGGCCGGCGCGGTGTCGCCGTGCCGCCGCCCCGCGAGCCGGTGGCCGAGCTGCCCGTCCCGGCCGTGCTGGACCTGCGGGGCACCGCGGCATGAAGGTCGCGGTCGTCCTGTTCACCCGCGACCTGCGGGTGCACGACAACCCGGCGCTCTCGGCGGCCGCCCGCGCCGCCGAGCGGGTCGTCCCGCTGTTCGTGCACGACCCGGCACTGTCCGCGGGCGCCAACCGGCACAGGTTCCTCGACGAATGCCTCACCGACCTGAAGGCGTCATTGCGGCAGCGCGGCGCCGATCTCGTCGAGCTGCGCGGAGATCCGGTCGCGGAGTCGGTACGTGTCGCGAAGGCCGTCGGCGCGGAAGGCATCGGGGTCGCCGCCGACGTGAGCGGCTACGCCCGCGACCGGGAGCACCGCCTGGAAGAGGCCTGCGCGGCGGAGCGGATCGCGCTGAAGACGTTCGCCGGGGTCACGATCGTGCCGCCCGGAGCGGTCCGGCCCGGTGGCGGCGGCGAGCACTACAAGGTCTTCACCCCGTTCTGGCGGGCGTGGCAGGCGCACCAATGGCGCGACGTCGAAGGCGCGCCCCGCAAGCTCCGGCTCCCCGACGACCTGCCCGCGTCCTGGTTCCGCGACCGGCCCGACGCGAAGGACGGCGGCGAGTCCGCGGCCCGGAAGCGGCTCACCCGATGGCTGCCGCACCTGGAGGGGTACGACGACGACCACGACGCCATGGCGGCCGACCGGACGTCCCGGATCAGCCCGTTCCTGCACTTCGGCTGCCTGTCGCCGCGTGACGTGGCGGCCCGCGTCCACGGCCGCGCCGGCGCCGAGCCGTTCCTGCGGCAGCTGTGCTGGCGCGACTTCTACCACCAGGTGCTGTTCGCGTTCCCCGACCTGCGCCGCAAGGCCTACCGGGCGTCGGCCGAGGACAGCTGGCGCGACGAGTCCGACGCCCTGCAGGCATGGCAGGAGGGGCACACCGGCGTCCCGATCGTCGACGCCGGCATGCGGCAGCTGCTCGCCGAGGGCTGGATGCACAACCGGGCCCGCCTGATCACCGCGTCCTACCTGACCAAGCACCTGGGTGTGGACTGGCGGGCCGGCGGCGACCACTTCTTCGACCTGCTGCTCGACGGCGACGTGGCCAACAACTACGGCAACTGGCAGTGGGTCGCCGGCACGGGCAACGACACGAAGCCCTACCGGCGCTTCAACCCGATCCGGCAGGCGCACCGCTTCGACCCGGCCGGCGACTACGTGCGCCGCTACGTGCCGGAGCTGGCGGACATCCCCGGCAAGGCCGTCCACGAGCCGTGGAACCTGCCCGACCCGCCGCGCGGCTACCCGGCACCCCTCAAGCTCTAAGCGCTGGTCAACGCCACCCGGAACGCCGTGGTCAGGGCCTCGTCGAGGTTGTCCAGCAGGTCCTGCGGGTCGGCGTAGACGGCCGCGGCGCCGTGGTCGAGCAGCTCGGCCGCGCTCAGCCCGCCGCAGGTCAGGCCGATGCACGGGATCGACAGCCGGCCGGCCGCCTGCACGTCCCAGACCGAGTCGCCGACGAACACGACCTCCTGGGCGTCCAGGTCCGAGCGCCGCAGGGCCACCTCGACGATGTCCGGCGCCGGCTTGCTCTCCCCGGCGTCGTCGGCGCTGGTCACCGTGTGGATGACCGCGTCGGCGTCCAGGCACCGCAGCAGCGCGCCCAGCTCCGGCTTCGCCGCCGACGTGGCGAGCACGTTGCGCAGCCCCCGTTCGGCGCAGGTCCGCAGCAGCCGTTGCGCACCCGGCAGCCGGCGCAGCGACGTCCAGTGGGTGGCGTACAGGCTGGCGTGCGCGGCCCGCATCGAGTCGTCGTCGCCCGGGTCGTGACCGGCCCCCAGCAGATGGTCCAGGATCTTGTCCGACCCCATCCCGATCGCCCGGTGGATCCGTGCCGCGGGAACATCGTGCCCGAACTGCCGAAACGCCTGCCACCAGGCCGTCGTATGCAGATAGACACTGTCGATGAGGGTCCCGTCGACATCAAAAAGCACACCGGTCACTGGTTTGGTCATGAGACCGTTCTACCCACCCGAGGGGGGTTTCACTTGAGGTATGACCGAGCAACAGATACGCACCCTGGAGCCGTTCCCCGGGTTCGACTTCGACGACCTCGGTGACTTCGCCGTGGAGCATTGCAGCGTCACCCTCGCCGACCAGCTCGCGGGCGGGCCCGAGCACGCCCGCGAGACGGAGAGCCCGAGGGGGCTGGCCGGCATGGACGATTAGCATCGCCGATGGATGGGCACCCGTCACAGCATGGTCCGTGATGCCCTCGGCGACGTCGTCCGCTTCGTGCCGTCACTGCTGCTGTTCATCGTCATCCTGCTCGTCGGCTGGGGCCTCGCGTACCTGGCCCGGGCGGGTGTGCGCAAACTTCTTGCCAAGGTCGGCTTCGACCGGCTGGTCGACCGTGGCGGCGTCGGCCGGGCGCTGTCGCGCACGAGCTTCGACGCCGGCGACCTGATCGCCAAGCTCGTCTACTACGCGATCCTGCTGTTCACGCTGCAGATCGCGTTCGGCGTGTGGGGGCCCAACCCCGTCTCGGACCTCATCGACACCGTGGTGTCCTGGCTGCCGCGGGCGGCGGTCGCGATCGTCATCGTGGTTGTGGCGGCGGCGCTCGCCAACGGGCTGCGCGACATCGTCACCGGAGCGCTGGGCGGCCTGCCGTACGGACGCCTCCTCGCCAACGTCGGCTACTTCTTCGTCCTGGGCCTGGGCGTCATCGCGGCGCTGAACCAGATCGGCATCGCCACGTCGGTGACCATGCCGGTGCTCATCGCGGTCCTCGCCACGATCGCCGGGATCCTCATCGTCGGCGTCGGCGGTGGCCTGATCCGCCCGATGCAGCAGCGGTGGGAGGGCTGGCTGACCCGCGTCGAGCAGGAGGCGCCGGCCGTGTCGGAGCGGGTCAAGGTCGCCGCACAGACCCGCCGCGATGAGGCGGAGGCGCGCCGGGCCGCGGAGGCCGAGGCGGCCCGCCAGGCGGAAGCGGCGAACCTCGAGGCGGCCCGCCGGGCCGAGGCGGCGCGTCAGGCGGAAGAGGCCCGCCGGGCCGAGGAGGCCCGTCAGGCCGAGGCGCCCGTGGGCCCGGTCGACGCCCCCACCATGGTCGTGCCGACCGTCCCCGCCGTGCCTCCGAACGTGCCGCTGACAGAGCCCCCGGCCGTGCCGCCCGTGACGCAGAGTGGGCAGGTCCAGGTGCCGACGCAGCGGCCGGTTTCCCAGCCGCCGAAGGACTCGGCGAACGACCCCGACCGGACCCAGGTCATCAACCCGCCGCCCCGCGACGACGTCTGAGCATCAATTCCGACGACCCGCCCGAAAGGGCGGGTTTTGTCGTTTCAGGCGTAACCGATACAAAACGCCGCCCGCGCGTATTTCCGCTCAGTACGGATGACTAGGACATTGCAATTTGTTGATATGCGGCAATGGCTGCGCCGTATAACCCTCGACATCGCCCTACATCCCCTGTTCGGCGAGTTTCTGCAGAGTGATTGCCTCTGTTCCGCCACGTCGAAAACTGGCATGTTGTGACGGCGTATATCGAGCATTCGGGATATGCGGCGCCGGCGTGCGCGTAGGCCGAGGGTGGGCCACGCCGGAGCAGCAACACGGGGAAGCAGTCACAAACCCTTCGGACTCAGCCCGTCCATGAGAGGGGGCAAGATGAGCCGACGGACATGGGTGCGCGCCGCAATGGCGTCCGCACTCGTTCCGCCACTGCTCGTGATCGTCTCGGCAAGTCCGAGTCAGGCAGCACCGGTGCCGAGCGGTTTGACATCGGTGCCGGGTGCCTCGCTGGCCAAGCAGAGCTCGGCCGCGAAGTCACCCACGAGTCGCATGGCAAAGACCGACCCGTCCCTGCTCAACCGCACCGACAGCGCCCGGCTGCCGATTGCGGTGAAGCTCGACTACGACTCGACCGCGACATACTCCGGCGGCATTGCCGGATATGAGGCGACGAGCCCGTCGGTCACCGGTAAAGCGCTTTCCGGAAGCAATGCGGAGCAGCGTTACGAAAGCCGCATCAAGGCAATTGAGGACAAGTTCGTCGCGCAACTGCAGAAGCAGGTCCCCGACGCCAAGGTCGGCCAGAAGCTGCGGACGGTCTATGGCGGTATCGCACTCTCGGTGCCGGCCAACAAGATCGGCGCGATCCTGACGCTCGACAACGTCGTCGCGGTCCAGTCCGACGCGGCCCGCGCCCCGCAGACCGACTCCAGCACCAGCTTCATCGGCGCGGACCAGGTCTACCCGTCGCTCGGCGGCAAGCCGAACGCCGGCAAGGGCGTCATCTTCGGCTCGCTCGACAGTGGCGTGTGGCCGGAGCACCCGTCGTTCGCCGACAACGGCAACCTCGGTGCCCCGCCCGCGAAGGCCGACGGGACCCCGCGGTCCTGCGACTTCGGCGACAACCCGCTCACCCCGGCGGCCGACCCGTTCGTCTGCCAGAACAAGCTCATCGGTGGCAAGGGCTTCCTTGACACCTACAACGCGCTGCAGCCGATGGAGATGTACGGGTACACCGCCCGTGACTCCGACGGCCACGGCACCCACACCGCGTCGACCGCCGCCGGTAACCCGGTCGCGTCGGCGAACGTCCTCGGCGTCGAGCGGGGGCCGATCAACGGCGTCGCGCCCGGCGCCTGGGTCTCGGTCTACAAGGTCTGTGGCGCCACCGGCTGCTACAGCACCGACTCGGCCGCCGCGGTCGCCCAGGCGATCAAGGACGGCGTCAAGGTCATCAACTTCTCGATCTCGGGTGGCGCGAGCCCGTACACCGACATCGTGGAGCTGGCGTTCTTCGACGCCTACAAGGCCGGCGTCTTCGTGGCCGCCTCCGCCGGCAACTCCGGCCCGGGCGCGTCCACGGCCGACCACCTGTCCGGCTGGGTCACCACGGTCGGCGCCTCGACGCAGAAGCGCTCCTTCGAGTCCACGCTGACCGTCAGCTCCACCGACGGCACCCAGACGGTCCTGAAGGGCGTCTCGATCACGCAGGGCGTCAGCTCCGCCACCCCGGTCGTGATGGCGTCGGCTCCGCCGTACAACAGCCCGACGTGTGAGGTCCCGGCCCCGCCCGGCATCTTCATCGGCAAGATCGTGGCGTGCCAGCGCAGCCCCGGCCGCATCATGAAGGGCTTCAACGTCAAGCAGGGTGGTGCCGCCGGCATGATCCTGTACAACAACCCGGCGGCTGACGCGCTGAGCGACAACCACTGGCTGCCGACGGTGCACCTGGCCGACGGCACGGCGTTCCTGAACTACGTCTCGTCCCACCCGGGCATCACGGCGAAGTTCACCGCCGGTGAGAAGGTCATCGGCACCGGCGATGTGATGACGAGCTTCTCGTCGCGCGGCCCCGGCGGCCAGTTCATCAAGCCCGACATCACCGCACCCGGTGCGCAGATCCTGGCCGGCCAGACGCCGACCCCGGACGACGCCGCCGGCGGCCCGCCCGGCCAGTACTTCATGGCCATCGCGGGCACCTCGATGTCCTCGCCGCACATCGCCGGCTCGGCCATCCTGGAGAAGGCGGCGCACCCGGACTTCACCCCGGGTCAGATCAAGTCCTCGCTGATGACCACCGCGACCACCAACGTGAAGAAGGAGAACGGGACGACGCCTGCCGACCCGTTCGATCTCGGCGCCGGTCGCGTCCAGGTCAACCTCGCCGCCAACCCCGGCCTCACGTTCGACGAGACGGCCGACCGGTTGTACGCGCTGGGCAACGACCCGGTCAACGCGGTGCAGATCAACCTGCCCTCGGTGAACGCCCCGGTCATGCCGGGCAAGCTCACCGCGGTGCGCACGGCGAAGAACGTCTCGGGCAGGACGCAGACCTACCGCGTCGAGACCACGTCGCCGGCCGGCTCCTCCATCACGGCCTCGCCGGCCATCTTCACCGTGGCGGCGGGCGCGACCGCGACCATCAACATCACCATCAAGTCCAGCGCTCCCAAGGCGCAGTACTTCGGTGAGGTCCGGTTGAAGCCGGTCAGCTCGAGCGTGCCGGCGCTGCACCTGCCGGTCGCGTTCATCCCGCAGCAGGGTGACGTCAAGGTGACCCAGTCCTGCACCCCGGCGTCGCTGACGCTGCTGCAGAACAGCACCTGCACCGTCACGGCCACCAACGGCACCTTCAACGACACCACGGCGGACTTCGTCACCACGCCCACGCTCAACCTGCCGATCGTCGGCGCGAGCGGTGCCACGGTGGTCAACCCGTTCAAGGCGGAGAAGAAGAACGCGCCGCTGGCCGGTGCCATCGCGGGCACGCCGTCGATCGCCCCGGGCACCATCGCCGGGTACATCCCGCTCGACCTGTTCGGGGGCACCCTGGTGACCCCGGTCGGCGACGAGGACCTGACGACGTTCAACGTGCCGTCGTTCAAGTACAACGGTGTCGAGTACTCCTCGCTCACCGTCGACTCGAACGGCTACCTGTACCCGGGCAGCGACGACAGCAACGAGAACAACAACTGCTGTGACATCAGCCCGATCCCGAACCCCGCGAAGCCGAACAACGTGCTCGCGCCGTTCTGGACCGACCTCGACGGCACGGGCGCTCAGGGTCTCCTGATCAACGTCCTCACCGACGGCGTCGGCACCTGGACGGTCGTCGAATGGCGGGTGCGCGACTTCGGCACCCTCAACGACCGCCGGTTCCAGGTCTGGCTGGGCTCGGGTGGCCCGCAGGACATCGCGTTCTCCTACGACTTCGGGACCGTCGGCGCTCTGCCCGCCGGGCAGAACCTCGTCGTCGGCGCGGAGAACGAGGCGGGCAACGGTGGCCAGGGTCTCCCGGTCAACACGCTGCCGACCACGGACCTCTACGTCACCAGCACCGACCCGGTGCCGGGCGCGTCGACGTCCTACACCGTCACGGTGAAGGGTCTGTTCCCAGGTTCGGGCAAGGTCACCACCTCGGTGGTCACCCCGGCCGTCCCGGGCACGACCGTCGTCTCCACCGACATCGGTGTGACGCTGAAGTTCAACCGCATCGGCACGTAAGCACGTAGGCGCAAACGGCGGCCGGTCCCGATCCACGGGGCCGGCCGCCGGTCGTTGACGGATGTTGCACGGTCTGTGCAAGATCGAGGGTATGCGGACGTTTGCGAACGGCGAAGAGTTGCTGGCTGCGGTCGGCGAGGTCCTTGGCCACAGCGAGTGGCGGGAGGTCACCCAGGAGCAGATCAACCTGTTCGCCGAGGCCACCGGCGACTTCCAGTGGATTCACGTGGACCTGGAGAAGGCGGCGGCCGGCCCGTTCGGCACCACCATCGCGCACGGCTTCATGAGCCTGTCGCTGCTCCCGGTGCTGGTTTCCGGCGTGTACCGGGTGCAGGGCTCCCGGATGGGCATCAACTACGGCCTGGACAAGGTGCGCTTCCCCTCGCCGCTGCCGGTCGGGTCGAGGGTGCGGGCCACCGTGCAATTGCTCACAGCCGACGACATCGGCGAGGGCTGGCTGCAGCTGAAGAACAAGGTGACCGTGGAGCGGGAGGGCCAGGAGAAGCCGGTCTGCGTCGCCGAGTCGCTGACCCGGCTCCTCCTCTAGAACCTCTAGGACCTCAGCCGGGCAGCGCCACCAGGTCGGCCAGCGCGGCGCGGTGCGCCGAGGCCGACCCGAAGGTCGCGGCGTTGGAGCGGGCGCGCTTGAGATACAGGTGCGCCGGGTGCTCCCAGGTGAAGCCGATCCCGCCGTGCAGCTGCACGCACTCCTCCGCGGCCTTGACCGCCACGGGGGAGCAGACGGCCTGGGCGAGCGCGGCCGCCACCGGCAGGTCGGCGTCGCCGGTCGCGAGGCAGTCCGCCGCGTAGCGGGCCACCGCCCGGGCCTGGGTGACGCTCACCCACAGGTCCGCGAGCCGGTGCTTGATCGCCTGGTACGAGCCGACCTGCCGGGCGAACTGCCGCCGGGTCTTCACGTATTCCACCGTCGTGGTCAGGCACCACTCGGCGACGCCGAGCTGCTCGGAGGCGAGCAGCGCCGCGCCGGCCGTCAGCGCCCGGTCCACCGCTCCGGCGGTGTCGGCGGTGACCAGCCGGCCCTCCGCGCCGCGGAGCGTGACGTCGGTGAGCGGCCGGGTCAGGTCGAAGCTGACCACCGGGGTCTTTTGGAAGTCGGTGACGGCGAACAGGCCCGCGACGGTCGGCACCAGCAGCACCTCGGCGACCCCGGCGTCCGCGACGCTGGTCACCGTCCCGTCGAGCCGGTCGCCGTCGGCGGTGACGGTCGCACTCCAAGCGCGGGTGGACAGCGGCACGGCCAGGGTCGCGGTCCGGCTGCCCGCCGCAACCGCGTCCAGCAGCGGATCGCCCGTCCCGGAGAGTGCGGCCACCGCCAGGACGGAGTGGCCGAGGAACGGCACCGGCGCGACGCTGCGGCCCAGCTCCTCCATCACCACCGCGGTCTCCCGCCAGGACGCGCCCGCGCCGCCGTCGGCCTCGGCCACCGGCAGGCCGGCCACCCCGAGGTCCACGGCGAGGGCCCGCCACAGCTTCAGGTCGACCGGCTCGGCCGACTCGATCCTGGCGAGGACCGCCTCGAACCCGGCGCGGTCCGCGAGCAAGGAACGCACGCTGGCGCGCAGCTCCTCTTCGATCTCGCTGTACAGCAGATCGGTCATTTTGGCAGGTCCTTCCACGCGACGTCCTTGTCGAGCCGGTGCTCCGGCGGCAGCCCCAGGACCCGTTCGGCGACGATGTTGCGCAGGATCTCCGAGGTGCCGCCCTCGATCGAGTTGCCCTTGGCGCGCAGGTACCGGTAACCGGCCGTCCTGCCCGCGAAGTCGACGATCGTGGGCCGGCGCATCGTCCACTCGTCGTGCCGCAGCCCCTCCTCGCCCAGCAGGTCCAGCTCCAGGGCGGAGATCTCCTGGTTGAGCCGGGCGAAGAGCAGCTTCGCCGCCGAGCCTTCCGGCCCCGGCTGGCCGACGGCCAGCTGCTGGCGCAGCCGCATGCCGGTGAGCCGGGCCGCCTCGGCCTCCACCCACAGCCGCAGCAGCGCGTCGTGCAGCGCCGGGGTGCGCAGCTCGGGCCGCTCGCGCCACAGGTCGGCCACGACGCCGATGACGCCGCCCTCGCGGGGTGCGGCGCCGCCGCCGATGGCGACCCGCTCGTTCATCAGCGTGGTCTGCGCGACCGCCCAGCCCTCGCCGACCGCGCCGAGCCGGTCGGTGTCCGGGACCCGGACGCCGGTCAGGAACACCTCGTTGAACTCGGCCTCGCCGGTCGCCTGCCGCAGCGGGCGCACCTCGACCCCGGGCGCGGTCATGTCGAGCACGAAATACGTGATGCCCTGGTGCTTCGGCACCGCCGGGTCGGTGCGGGCGATGAGGATCGCCCACCGTGCCTCGTGCGCCATCGAGGTCCACACCTTCTGACCGTCGACGATCCAGCCGTCACCGTCGCGGACCGCGCGGGTGGCGAGGCCGGCGAGGTCGGAGCCGGCGCCGGGCTCGCTGAAGAGCTGGCACCACACCTCCTCGCCGGTCCACAGCGGCCGCAGCCAGCGCCGCCGCTGCTCGTCGGTGCCGTGCCGCAGGATCGTCGGCGCGGCCATGCCGAGCCCGATCCCGATGCGCCGCGGGTTGTTGTCGGGCGCGCCGGCCGCGGTGAACGCCTCGTCGACGGCCGCCTGCTCCTCCCGTGGCAGCCCGAGCCCGCCGAGCCCTTCCGGGAACTGCACCCAGGCGAGGCCGGCGTCGAAGCGGGCCCGCAGGAAGTCCAGCGGCTCGAGCGCGTTGGGGTCGTGTGCGGCGAGGAACTCCCCGGCCAGCTCTGCCGGCCTCAATTGAGGGGACCCCCGGCCACGTAGATGACCTGGCCGGACACGAAGCCCGCGCCCTCGCTGGCGAGGAAGGAGATGGTGTGCGCGACGTCGGCGGGGACCCCCACCCGGCGGACCGGGATGCGCTCGGCCGCCGCCTGCTGGAACGCCTCGAAGTCCACCTTGACCCGGGCCGCGGTCGCGGCGGTCATGTCGGTCGCGATGAAGCCGGGCGCGACCGCGTTGACCGTGACACCGAACGGGCCGAGCTCGATCGCCAGCGTCTTGGTGAAGCCCTGCAGCCCTGCCTTGGCGGCGGAGTAGTTGGCCTGGCCGCGGTTGCCGAGCGCGGAGGACGACGACAGGTTGACGATCCGGCCGTACTTCGCCGCGGTCATGTGCGCCTGGGCGGCCCGGCTCATCAGGAACGCACCCCGCAGGTGCACCCCCAGCACCGTGTCCCAGTCGTCGTCGCTCATCTTGAACAGCAGGTTGTCGCGCAGCACCCCGGCGTTGTTGACCAGGACCACCGGCGGCCCGAGCTCCTCGGCGACCCGCGCCACGGCGGCGGTCACGGCGCCCGAGTCGGCGACGTCCGCCCCGACGGCGACGGCCGTGCCGCCCGCGGCACGGATCTGTTCGACGGTGTCCTTGCAGGCGCCCTCATCCAGGTCGAGCACCGCTACGGCGTGCCCGTCGGCGGCCAGACGGAGGGCGGTCGCGGCCCCGATGCCGCGGGCCGCGCCGGTCACGATCGCCACGCGGGCCTGTGTGTCAGTCATGCCTCCGATACTCGCCCCTGAGACACGGTCCCGAAAAGGCACTGGGAGTGCAAATTGTTTGCCGTACCGGATCGCATGTCCGATTGGCGGAATTTCTCCAAGTTCCACAACGGGAACCGTTCAGGTGCGGCACGGTTGCGCCGATGGTCTCTGCGTCACACGGAAGAGACAGAAACACGGGGGGCACGGATGAACGGCAACGCGATCACCAAGGCAGTCACGCTGGCCGGTTTCGCCGCTCTGGCGGGCCTCGGCACGATGATCGGTTCGTCCGCCGCCACCGCCGCGACCGCCGGTGTGACCGACGGCAAGACCGTCGCCTACGTTCGGGCCGGGGTCATCTACAGCAGCAACGGCACCACCGAGACCCGGCTCACCGAGGACGAGGTCAACGCCCGCCCGCGCTTCAGCCCGGACGGCGCGAAGCTGGCCTACCTGCACAACAACACGGTCTGGGTGATGAACGCCGACGGCAGCGACAAGCACCAGGTCAGCGACCGGACCGCCGGCGGGCCCTCGTGGTCGCCGGACGGCGAGTGGATCGCCTACTCGGCGCTGTCCTGCACCGGCGGCCCCGGCGTCTTCCGCGTCGGCACCGAGGGCGGCACCGCCTCCGAGGCGCTCTTCCCCGCCTCCTGCCGCGACCAGGCCCTTCCCGAGGTCGGCTACGTCATGGAGCAGCCCGAGGAGAGCGTGCAGGCCCCGGCCGCCAAGCTGGTCGACCGCCTGCGCACCGACGACGCGGTGGCCTGGTCGCCCGACGGCACCAAGATCGCGTTCCGGGGCGGCGAGTGCGAGTCGATCGCCGACAACTGCCTGAGCATCGGCAACGTCGACTCCGGCACCGAGCGCGCGATCGACTACTACGGCGGTGGCGGCAGCGGTACCAGCGGCTTCGGCGTCGTGCCGGCGTGGCGGGCCGACAGCCAGAAGGTCACCTGGACCACCTACACCGCCGACGGCACCGCGGTGCGCGTCACCGAGGCCGACGCCAACGGTGCGAACCGCCGCCAGGTCGGTGCCGCCGACGACCGCGAGATGGTCTACGCGAGCGCCCGCACTGGCGTGCTGACCGCGTCGCACCAGGGCCACTCGTGGATCACCGCGGTCAACCTGGCCACCGGCGCCCGCACCCCGCTGCGTCAGGGCTCCCAGCCGACCGTCAGCGCCGCCTGACGGACGGCCTGATGCGCGGCTACCTGATCGGCTTCGCCCTGGCACTCACGCTGGCGTCCTGCGACTCCGGTTCGACACCCGTCGAGCCGGAGTCTTCGCGTTCGGCGGGCGGGAGCGCGATGCTCGCAGTCGAGGACCTGCCCGACGGCTACGTCACCAGCCCGCCGCAGGCGGAGCCCGAGGTCAGCGCGGTCAGCTCGGTGAGCGTGGCCGGCTGCGACGCCCTGCTCAACAGGTTCCGCGACGGCGGCACCGGCGTCCGGTTCGAGGGCGGTGCGTCCGGGCCCTTCCTCGCCGAGGAGCTGACCGATGCCGCGGACGCGGTGGATGTACTGCGGGAGCTCGGCACCCGCTGCGGGACCTTCACCGACACCGACGCCGGCGGCGACACGACCAGCGTGACGGTGGCCGATGCCGGCCTGCCGGGCCTCGGCGAGGAGTCCACGGCGCTCAGGATGGCCGCTTCCGGCGGGGCGGGCGACGACGCGTACACCCTCAGCGGCTACCTGCTCGCGGTCCGCGTCGGCGGCACGACCTGCACAATCGTGCACTTCGGCCAGCCGGAGGTCGATCCGGCGGAGACCGAGACGATCGCCAAGGCAGCGGTACGCAAGCTGCAGCGGCGACAATGAGGCATGCGGCTGGGCACGTTCAACCTCATGCACGGGCGTTCCCTCGCCGACGGCCTGGTGGACGCCGACCGCGTGCACGCCGCGATCAAGAGCCTCGACGCCGACGTGCTCGGCCTGCAGGAGGTCGACCGGGGCCAGCTCCGCAGCGGCCACGCCGACCTGGCCGGGATCGCCGCCGACGCGCTGGGCGCGAGGCACGTGATGTTCGTGCCGGCGGTCGTGGGCACGCCGGGGGAGGGCTTCCGGGTCGCGACCGACGAGGACCAGGACGGCGCCGACCCGCACTACGGCGTGGCCCTGGTGAGCCGGTATCCGGTGGTCGAGTGGCGGGTGACCCGGCTGCCCGCCGCCCCGCTGCGCTCGCCGATCCTCGCCGGCTGGGCCGGCGGACCGAAGCTCATGCTGCTCGACGACGAGCCGCGCGTCCTGATCGCCGCGGTGCTCGAGACCCCCGCCGGACGTGTGACGGTCGCCACCACACACCTGTCGTTCATGCCCGGCTGGAACATCAGGCAGCTCCAGCTGGTCCGCCGCGCCCTGCGGGTGCTGCCGGCGCCGCGCGTGCTCCTCGGCGACCTCAACCTGCCCGGCGGGCTGCCCCGGCTCTTCTCCGGCTGGCACCGGCTCGCGAGCCTGCCGACCTTCCCGTCACCGGCGCCACGCGTGCAGTTCGACCACGTGCTCGTCGATCGGCGGGGGCAGGAGCGCCTCCCGCGGGTGCTGGGGGTGGCGGCCCCGGCGGTGCCGTTCTCCGACCATCGGCCGCTGGTCGTGACCCTGCGTGACCGACTCGGCACGCTGAAGATCGATTAGGGCAGATTTAAGCGCGAGCGGAATGCCTGCTTACGGCGGTTTGTCCCGGCGTGATTGCGAGCAGTGTTCGTTTAACTACGATTCTTCGGTGCCTTGTAGATTGGGCGTTCGTTTGTTGGGATGCGTACCGTCAGTGATTTCCAACCGAAGGTACAAGGCCGCAGAGGCCGCCGGTCCGGAGGATAAGAGCCGTGAAAGGTCGCCACCGCTCAGCGGGGTCGTCAGGCGCAGCGCTCAAGATGGGCGCCGCCGCCGTCGCCGTGCTCGTTGTCCTCGCCGGCAGCTGGTATGCGTTCCGGAAGTTCTCCCAGCCGTCGTGCGGCGCGTCGACGAAGCTCACGATCAGTGCGCCCTCCGACATCGCGCCGGCCCTGAAGCTCCAGGCGGCCGCCTGGGCCGAGGAGGCCAAGTCCGACAACAGTTGCGTCGACGTCGAGGTCATCGAGGCGTCGTCCGCCGACGTGGCCGCCGCGATCGCCGCGAGCTCGAAGAAGTCGCTGACCGGCGTCGGCCAGGCCAACGGCAAGACCCGCATCCCCGACGTGTGGGTGCCGGACTCGTCGCTGTGGCTGCAGCGCCTGCGCGCGGTGAACCCGCAGAGCGTGCCGGCCAGCGCCAAGTCGATCGCCCGCAGCCCGGTCGTGGTGGCCGTGCCCGAGCCGATCGCGACGACGTCCTTCGGCTGGCCGCAGACGAAGATCAAGTACACCGACCTGATCGCCAAGGTGTCCGGCGACCAGAAGGTCAAGATCGGCATCGTGGAGCCCAGCCGGGACTCGACCGGCCTCGCCGGGCTGATGACCCTCGCCGGGGCGGCGACCGCCGCGGGTGGCGGCAACGCGACCCAGGCCACCCAGATCGCCACCGCCGCGCTGCGTTCGCTCGCCGCCGGCCGGTCCTCGATCAAGGACGACCTGATCCAGAAGTTCCCGCGCGGCTCCGACCCGCAGGCGCTCAGCGCCGGCCTGACGGTCGCGCCGCTGTCGGAGCAGTCGGTCATCCAGTACAACGCCCAGCAGCCGCCGGTCCGCATCGCCGCGATCTACGCGGAGCCGGCCCCGGTCGCCCTGGACTACCCGTACGTCATCCTCGGCAAGGAGCGCGCCGCGGTCGCCGAGCAGCTGCTCAAGTCGCTGGAAGGCGACGGGTTCCGCGACCGGCTCGGCGCGATCGGCCTGCGCGGCTCCGACGGCGCCGCCGGCAAGGGCTTCCAGACCCCGACCGGCGCGCCGACCGCGCTCACCGCGAGCCAGGTGCCCGAGGCGGCCGCGATCGAAGGCCTGCTGACCAAGTGGCAGGCGATCACGCTGCCGGCCCGCATGCTCGCCGTCATCGACGTCTCCGGCTCGATGCTCACCAAGGTGCCGACCGCCGGCGGCGTGGACCGCATGACGGTGACCCTGGAGGCGGCCCGCCGCGGCATGCAGCTCTTCGACGACTCGTGGGCGCTCGGCGTGTGGACCTTCTCCACCCAGCTCGACGGCGCGAAGGACTACAAGCAGCTGGTGCCGATCGGCCCGCTGGTCAGCCAGCGCAACCAGTGCCTGCAGGCGCTGCAGTCGATCCGCCCGAAGCAGAACGGCGACACCGCGCTCTACGACACCATCCTCGCCGGCTACAAGGCCGTGCAGAGCGGCTGGGACCAGGGCCGGATCAACTCGCTCATCGTCATGACCGACGGCGAGAACGACGACCCCGCCGGCGGTCTGTCGCTCGAGCAGCTGATCGGCGAGCTCAAGGCGACCGCCGACCCGGCCAAGCCGATCCAGGTGATCCTGATCGGCATCGGCGACAAGGTCGGCGAGGCCGCGATGCGCCAGATCACCGACGCGGTCGGCGGCGGCACCTTCGTCGCGCCCGACCCGGCCAAGATCGGCGACATCTTCCTGCAGGCCATCTCCCTGCGAGGCCAGGCCGCGCAGCCGAAATAGGGCTTGAGTGCGGCGCTTGCGTCGCATGGGGGGTGCGGGGTGGGAACCCCCCGCCGGGACCCGCCGCTCGCGGTGGGGCAGCTGGTGACAGGCCCTACCAGTCCGACTTCCGGGCGCGGGCCTCGTAGAGCAGGACCGACGCGGAGACCGAGACGTTGAGCGAGTCGCCGGACCCGAGCATGGGGACGGCGACTCGCTGGTATCCGTGGCCGTACCACTGCTTGCCGATGCCGTAGCGCTCGCTGCCGACGACCAGGGCGGTGCGGCCCGAGTAGTCCGCCTGCCGGTAGTTGATCGCCTCGTCGGTGTCGGCGAGCAGCACCGTGAACCGGTGTCGGTCGAGCCAGTCGATCGCGTCGGCGGTGTCCTCGAACTCCACCGTCGGCACCGTCAGGATCGTGCCCTGGCTGGCGCGGATCACCTTCGGATGGGTCAGCCGGGTCTTGCGGTTGGTCAGCACCAGGCAGTCGGCGCCGCAGGCGTCCAGGGACCGGATCAGCGTGCCGAGGTTGCCCGGGATCTCCAGGCCGTCAGCTACCAGTACCAGCGACGTCTTGCGGAACCGGAGATCCTCCGGCGCCCAGCGGGGCAGCGCGGCCAGCGACAGCAGCCCGTCGGGCTTGTCGCGCTCGGAGATCTTCTCCATGGTCCGCAGCGAGACCCGGAAGGACCGGTCCGCGCGGGCGGCGATCTCCTCGGCGCGGCGGTGCGCCTCGTCGGCGTAGATGGCCTCCGGGCACCAGAAGAAGGTGTCGATGGGGGCGTTGGCCTCCAGGAGCATGTTGTGCGCCCAGAGGCCCTCGGCCACGAAGAGCTTGTAGCGGTTGGGTGCGGTGTTGTTCTGGATGTGCTGCACCTGCCGCACGGCGGGGTGCTGGACCCCGATGGCCTGGAGTTCCATCACAACGTGACGGTAACGGACAACTCCTCGGCGTCGGTGACGGCCCACGCGCGCACGTTGCCGGCCGCGGTGAGGTCCGGCTCGAGCTGGGTGAGGATCGCCGCCGGCCCGGCAACCGTCAGCAGGGCCACCTCGGCCTTCATCGACTGCTGCGCGGCGGATTTCGCCTTGCGCACGGCGGCGAGGACCGTGGTGGCGATCGACAGAGGCGAGACGTCGGAGGAGTCGGACAAGGTGGGCCACTCCGCGCGGTGCACCGATCCGGACTGCCACCACGACCAGACCTCTTCGGTCACGTACGGCAGGAACGGCGCGAACAACCGCAGCAGCGTCGACAGCGCCGTGCTCAGCGCGGCCCGCGCCGAGTCGCCGCCCGGCACCTCGCCGTAGGCGCGCGCCTTCACCAGCTCCAGATAGTCGTCGCAGAACGACCAGAAGAACTGCTCGGTGCGCTCCAGGGCGCGCGCGTAGTCATACGCCTCGAAGGCCGCCGTCGCCTCGGCCACCACCGCGGACAGCGCGGCGAGCATCGCCCGGTCCACCGGCTCGGTGACGGCACCGTCGCCGGAGGCGGGGAAGCCCAGCACGAAGCGGCTCGCGTTGAGCAGCTTCGTCGCCAGCCGGCGGCCGATCTTCATCTGGTTGACGTCCAGCGCGGTGTCCACCCCGGGCCGGGCGCTGGTCGCCCAGTAGCGCAGGGCGTCGGCTCCGTACTGCTCCATGAGCGACTCCGGCGAGTCGCCCGCGTTGTCCTTCGACTTGCCGATCTTCTTGCGGTCCGGGTCGACGATCCAGCCGGCGATCGACGCCCGCTTCCACGGCAGCACACCGTGCTCGACGTGCGCGCGCAGCACCGAGGAGAAGAGCCAGGTCCGGATGATCTCGTGGGCCTGCGGGCGCAGGTCCATCGGGAACACCCGGCCGAAGAGGTCCGGGTCGTCGAGCCAGCCGCCGATGATCTGCGGGCTCAGCGACGACGTCGCCCAGGTGTCCATCACGTCGGGGTCGCCGACGAACCCGCCGGGCTGCCCGCGCTGCGACTCCTCGAAGCCGGGCGGGGTGTCGCTGCTCGGGTCCATCGGCAGTGCCGTGGGCACGATCGGGTCGTCGTAGACCGGGTGGGCGTCGTCGTCCAAGCGGTACCAGAGCGGGATCGGCACCCCGAAGAACCGCTGCCGACTGATCACCCAGTCCCCGGTGAGCCCCTCCACCCAGTGCTCGTAGCGGGTCCGCATGTGCGCCGGCGTCCACCGCAGCTCGCTGCCGCGGGCCAGCAACGCCGCGCGGAGCTCAGGCGACCGGCCGCCGTTGCGGATGTACCACTGCCGCGTCCCCACGATCTCCAGGGGCTTCTCGCCCTTCTCGTAGAACTTCACGGCGTGCTTGATCGGCCGCGGCTCGCCCTCCAGCTCACCGGAGGCGCGCAGCGCGGTCACCACCTTCTCCCGTGCCTGGTGCACGGTGAGCCCGGCGACCAGCGCGTAGAGGTCCTCCTCGACACCGGCCGGAGGCTGCAGACCGAAGCGGCCGTTGCGCTGGATCACCGTCCGGGACGGCAGGTCGAGCTCCCGCCACCAGGTCACGTCGGTCAGGTCGCCGAACGTGCACACCATCACCAGGCCGCTGCCCTTCTCGGGGTCGGCCAGGGGGTGCGCGAGCAGCGGCACCTCCACGTGGAACAACGGCGTGCGCACGGTCGTGCCGAAGTGCGGCCGGAAGCGCTCGTCGTCGGGGTGCGCGACCAGCGCCACGCACGCCGGCAGCAGCTCCGGCCGGGTCGTCTCGACCGCGAAGTCGCCGAAGCGGACCCGGTGATAGGCGCCGGGGCGCTCGCGGTCCTCCAGCTCGGCCTGCGCCACCGCGGTGCCGAACGTCACATCCCACAGGGTCGGTCCGTCCACCGCATACGCGTCGCCGCGGGCGAGGCTGTTGAGGAAGCCCCGCTGCGCCGCGGTCCGCGCCCGGTCGCCGATCGTCGTGTAGAGCAGCGACCAGTCCACGGACAGGCCGAGGTTGCGCCACAGCTGCTCATAGGCCTGCTCGTCGACCTCGGTCTGCCGCTTGCACAGGTCGATGAAGTTGCGCCGGCTGATCTTCTGCGGCGGGCCGCCCGGCGTCTTCGTGATCACCAGGTGCGGGTCGTAGGGCAGCGAAGGGTCGCACTGCACGCCATACGTCAGCTGCACGCGCCGCTCGGTCGGCAGGCCGTTGTCGTCCCACCCCATCGGGTAGAACACGACCCGGCCGCGCATGCGCTGATAGCGGGCGATCGCGTCGGTCTGCGTGTAGGAGAACACGTGACCGATGTGCAGCGCCCCGCTCACCGTCGGCGGCGGCGTGTCGATCGAGAAGATGTCCTCGCGCGTCGCGGTCCGGTCGAACCTGTAGGTCCCCTCGACGTCCCATACCTTTACCCAGCGCGCCTCGAGGCCATCGAGGGTGGGCTTGGCGGGTATGCGCGTCGAATCGGACATGTGCCCCATGCTAGAGCGGTGACTGCCGCGACACCCCTCAATAACCGCATCGCCGCCGGCCTGGTGTTCCTGACCAGCGGCGCCGTGCTCGTCCTGGAGATCGTCGGGCTGCGGCTCGTCGGCCCGTACGTCGGCGTGACGCTGTCGAGCAGCACGGCCATCATCGGCGTGGCCCTTGCCGCCATCGCATACGGCGCCTGGACCGGCGGCTGGCTCGCCGACCGCCGCATCGACCAGCGCAAGCTGCTGTCGCCGCTGCTGCTGCTCGGCGCGGCCGCGACCGCCGCCACCCTGCCGATCATCAGGGTCGCCGGCGAGTGGCTGCGCGGCACCGAGCCCACCAGCGTGCTGCTCCTGGCGGCGATGGCCCTGTTCGTGCCGGCCGCGCTGCTCTCGGCGGTCACGCCGCTGGTGGTCAAGCTGCAGCTCGCTGACCTCGCGCACACCGGACGGGTGGTGGGCCGGCTGTCCAGCGTCGGCACCCTCGGCGCGATCACGGCGACGTTCGCGACCGGGTTCGTGCTGGTGGCCACCGTGCCGACCAGCGTCATCCTGCTCGGCCTGGCAGGTGTGCTGGCCCTTGCCGGGTTCGCGTTCGGCGGGTACTGGCGGCGCCGCGGCAACCTGTCGGCCGCCTTCGCGTTCGTCGCCATCGGCGTGCCCATCGGGATCGTCACGCCCAACCCGTGCGACGTGGAGACCGCCTACACCTGCGCCGCGGTGAAGGACGGCACCCTGTTCCTCAACGGCGCCCAGCACTCCTATGTGGACGTCGACGACCCGACGCACCTGGAGTACTCCTACACCCAGTGGATCGGGTCCTACGTGGACGGTCTGCCGCCGGGCCCCCTGCAGGTGCTGCACCTGGGCGGCGGTGGGTTCACGCTGCCGCGGTACGTCGCCGCGACCCGGCCCGGCAGCGACAACCTCGTCCTGGAGCTCGACCCGGCACTCGTCGACCTCGACCGGCGCAGCCTCGGCCTGCGGACCGGGCCGCTGCTGCGGGTCGAGACCGGCGACGCCCGCGCCAACCTGCGCCGCCTGCCGTCCGCGTCGCGGGACGTGGTCATCGGCGACGCCTTCGGGCACCTCGCCGTGCCATGGCACCTGACCACCCGCGAGCTGGTCACCGACGTCCGCCGGGTGCTGCGCCCGGGCGGCGTCTACGCGCTCAACGTCATCGACGGCCCGGCCCGCCGCTTCGTCCGCGCCGAGGTCGCCACGATCGCCGCCGTGTTCCCGTTCGTGACGCTCGTGGCCCCGGCGGCGGCGCTGCGCGGCGAGACCGGCAGCAACTTCGTCGTGTTCGCCTCCACCGCGCCCCTGCGCCCCGCGCCGGACTCGCTGACCGGCGCCGAGCTGCGCGCCTTCACCGGCGACGCGACGGTGCTCACCGACGACCACGCGCCGGTCGACCAGCTGCTCACCTGGGACTGAAAGGCCTCGCGGTGTTGCTCATCGGGTGCTGAAGGGTTTTCGGCCCGGCCCGTCAGGCGCGGGTGGTGCTCATCGGGTGCTGAGGGGTTTCGCGGCCCGGCCCGTCAGGCGTGGCACGTCGTCGCTTACGGCCGCGAGCTCGCCGTTGGCGATCGCCTCGTAGGAGCTGACCCACCCGGCGACCTCGAACGCCGGGGCGCCGTAGTGGGCGCGGTCGCTTACGGCCGCGAGCTCGCCGTTGGCGATCGCCTCGTAGGAGCTGACCCACCCGGCGACCTCGAACGCCGGGGCGCCGTAGTGGGCGCGCGACGCGTAGGCCTCCTCGACGGTCTCCGGCTCGTAGCGGACCCCGAGCCGCTCGGCGACCTCGTGCATGCTCAGCGCCTCGGGACCGGTCAGCTCGTAGGTCCTGCCGTCGTGACCGTCGCCGGTGAGCGCGGCGACCGCGCAGGCGGCGACGTCGTCGTAGCTGACCGCGGCGAGCCGGCCGTCGCCCGCCGGCCCGCGGATCACGCCGTCGGCGCCGGTCAGCGCCGGCAGCATCTCCTGGTAGAGGTTGTCCCGCAGGAACGTCCAGCGCAGGCCGGTCTGCCGGATGTGCTGCTCGGTGTGCCAGTGGTCCCGGCCGAACGTGAACGTGCAGTCCGGTGCCGCGCCGGCGAACGACAGGTACACGATCCGCTGGACGCCCGCGCCGACCGCGGCGTCGACCGCGCTGCGGTGCTCGGTGAGCCGGTCCGCGGACTCCCGCCCGGATACCAGGAACAGGGTGCCGACCCCGTCCAGCGTCTGGCGCATCCGGTCCGTGTCGCGGTATTCGGCGTCCTTGCGCGTCAGCCGCCGGGCGACGGGCAGCGCCGCGGCCACCCTGCCACCGACCTGGCCGGCCGAGCCGGTGATCGCGATCGACGGGACCATCACAGCGACTTCAGGTGCCGGGCCGCCTCGGGCAGCGGCTCGCCGACGGTCTGGTGCAGCGACCGCCACAGGCTCTCCACCGCGCCGACCGGCTCGCCCCGGGCCGCGAACAGGGCCGTCAGCCAGTCGCTCGCCTCCCGCAGCAGCCTCGGGTCGTCGGTGAGCAGCGCCGCGGACAGCGAGTGCAGGGCGTGGTCCATGGCGTCGTCGGCCAGGCCGTGCCCGTCCGACGGGTCGCCGGGCGCGTCGAGCCAGCGGTGCCGGGCGGCGGCGCGGAACTCGGCGAAGCGGATCACCATCTCGGCGTGCTCGTCCGCGCCGGCGTGCCGGGTGCGGTCCGTGGTCCAGGCCGCCGCCTCGCTCGCGGCGACGATCTCGGCGAGCACGGTCGCCGCGCCGCGGGCATCCCTGGCCCAGCCGGAAGCGCCCAGCGCCCTGGCCCGGGTGTCGTCGGGGCCGAACGCGCCGCCGCCGACCAGCACCGGCAGGCCCGCCTCGCGGGCGGCGTCGATGAGCCGTCGGGCGGCGGGCAGTGACGCGGCGACGGAGCAGCTGATCGCGACCGCGTCGGCGTCGACGTCGTCGAGGAACCGGGCGAACTGCCGGGCCGGCATCGACGCGCCGAGGAACGTGGTCCGCCAGCCGGCCGCCTGCAGGCAATAGCCGACCAGGCGGGCGGGCAGCCCGTGCCACTCGCGCTCCGCGCAGGCGAGGATCACGTGCCCGAGCGGGGCGGCCGGGACGGGGATACGGGCGCCGACGGCCACCGCGACGGACTCGCTGATCGCGGTCGCGGCGTGCTCGTGCGCGACGGTCCACGAGCCCTCCGCCCAGCGCAGGCCGACCTGCTCCTGCGCGGGGGCGACCACGTCGAGCAGCACGCCGACCGGGTCGGCGCCGCCGTCGATCAGGTCGAGCACGTGCCGCACGGCGCCGTTCGCGTCGCGGCGCTCGAGGTGGTCGAAATACGGCCGGAAGTCGAGTGCCGGGGTCACGAGCCGCCCATCCGCAGCGTCAGGCCGCCCGGAGCTTTCCCGGTCGCGAGGCGGCCGTTCGGGGCGCGCTCGGTCGCGTGCCGGGTGCCTGCGGTGCTCCTGGTCACGAGTCGGCCGCCCGGAGTGCCAGGACGGCCAGGTCGTCGCGCTGCATGCCGTCGGAGCCTTCGAGCACCGCGATCTCGATCGCCTCGACCAGCGCGGCGAGGTCGACCTGCGCATACTGCGCCAGCAGGTCGGCGAGCCGCCGGGTGCCGTCGCGGACGCTGTGGTGCCCGGCCTCGGTGACGCCGTCGGTGTAGAGCACGAGGGTGTCGCCGGGCGCGAGGATCACCTGGGCCGGCGTGTATTCGACCCCGGCGACGAGACCCGCGGCGAGGCCGCGCACCCGCACCTCCTCGACGTCGCCGGACGCGCGGACCACCAGCGGCGGCGGATGGCCGGCGGAGGCGACCGTCACGTGCAGCCCGCCGCCGGCGGACCGGCGGACGCGGCCGTAGAGGGCGGTGACATAGCGGCCGGAGGTGGTGCCGTCGAGCATCGTGTTGAGGGCGCGGAGCACGGCGGCCGGCTCCCGGTCGACCGCGGACGCGCCGCGGACGGTGTGCCGGGCCTGACCGGTGACGACGGCCGCCTCGACGCCCTTGCCGGAGACGTCGCCGAGGACGAACGCCCAGTCGTCGGACTCGCCCCACGCGTCATAGAAGTCGCCGCCGATCTCGGCGTCGCCGGAGGCCGGACGGTAGCGGGCGGCCAGCAGGCTGCCCTCCAGGTTCGGCAGCTCCGGCGGGCGGAGGCTGGCCTGCAGGACGGTCGCGACGTTGGAGCGCTCCGCATAGCGCCGGGCGGCGTCGATCGCCAGCGCGATGCGCACCGCCAGCTCCTCGGCGACGGAGATGTCCTCGGCGACGAACCCGTAGCCGGAGCGCCGGGCGAGGGTCAGTGTGCCGAAGGTGGTGCCGCGGGCGGTCAGCGGCAGGCCCAGCACGTCGGCCGGGCGCAGCGCCGCGACCTGCGCGCGCATCTGCTCGTCGGGCACGAGGGCGACCAGGCCGTCGGGCTCCAGCGGGTCCTGGTCCAGCGAGACGTGCAGCAGCTCGGGGCGACCGGTCATCAGCAGCCTGACCTGCCCGCCGACCCCGTCGAGGTCCGGGTGGCGCCGGGTGGTCGACGTCGTGCCCGACCTGCCGACGACGAGGCCGGTGTACGCCGCGCTGTCCTTCCCGATGATCATGATCTGCGCGAAGTCGGCGAGGTGTGGCACGCACGCGGCGAGCGACCGCCGCACGGTGTGCGGCAGGTTGAGAGAGCCGGAGACCTGGAGGCTGGCATCGGCGAGGAACTGGGCCCGGCGCTGCGCGACGGCCAGCATCGCAGCATCGTCGAGCGAGGTCGGGGCCCGCCCCACGAACTCGAGATCGCTGCTCATCCCCCGAGTCTGCGTCGTTGCCCGGACCGGGTCAAACGGTGTGAGCGTTTGAAGTCCACCCAATGGGTACCACACACTGTTGACCAGCGATCAGTAGCAGGTCCGCAGCTCGGTTCGCGAAAGGACATGGCGCAACGTGGTCAACGACGAGACAGTCTGGGAGCTGTCGGTGCACCGCGAGGGTGAGCGGGCACGACTCGACGCGGTGGGTGACCTGGATCTGGACACCGCACCGAAGCTGCTCACCGAGGTGGTCGAGCAGCTGGACGCCGGCGCGACGGAGCTGGTCATCGACCTGACCGCGCTGGCCTTCATCGACTCGAGCGGGCTCGGCACGCTGGTCGGCTGCTGGCGCCGGGCACAGCAGAAGGGCGCGACCCTGATCGTCGCCAACCCCAACGACGACGTGTCGATGACGCTGGAGATCACCGGGCTGGACCAGATCCTGCCGATCCGGGACGAGCGGCAGGCCGCCTAGGCGACGGTCAGCCGAGCTCGGCCCAGACGATCTTGCCGGTGGGTAGGGTGCGCACGCCCCACGAGCGGGCCAGCCGCGACACGATGAACATGCCCCGCCCCGAGGTGCTGGTCTCGTTGTCGATCTCGGCGATCCGGGGCATCGCGGGACTGCCGTCCCCGACCTCGATGAGCAGCACGCCGTCGTGGCGCAGCAGGCGCAGCGCCGCCGGGGGCATGCCGTGGCGCAGCGCGTTGGCGACGAGCTCGTGGCCGACCATCACCGCGGTCCGGGTGAGATGTGGCAGGCCCCAGGCGTTCAACGCGCGCGTGATGACCCTCCTGGCCTGACGGGCCTCACCGGCCGGCACCTCGACGGTGACCGCTTCGGTGTGGGGATCCACGGTGAACACGTCACTCATGGTGCCCGGTCGGGGCGGTGTTGAACAGTGACACGGCCTGCAGAGTCGGCCAAGAGACAGGTTTGCGCCACGTCACGGAGGGGCAAACCGGAACCCAGCCGAACGCGGTGACCGCGCGATTACAGGGGGCCCACGATGCTCGTCCAGCCAGAAATGTCGATTGCCGGCGGCGCGCAGCGCTCTTCGGACCTTCGTGCCGCACTGGCCGCGCGCCACCAGGAGCTGTCCGGCGAATACGCCGAGGCGGTCGCCGAGATGACGCTCGCCGGGGTGGCCGACGCCGGTGACGATGTCGCCGATCTGGGCACCAAGGCGTTCAGCCGGGACCAGGAGTTCGCGCTCGCGCTGACCATCCGGGGCCGGATGGACCAGGTGGAGCGGGCCTTGGAGCGGCTCGACGAGGGCACCTACGGCCGCTGCGAGCGCTGCACCGAGGACATCCCGGTCGCGCGGCTGACCGCCTTCCCGTCGGCCACGCTCTGCGTGCGCTGCAAGAGCCTGACCGAGCGCCGCTGACCCGCCGAGGCGAAGGCGGCCCCGCCTGGCGAACGCCGCACGCAGCCGGGCCGCCTCAGCGAGCGCCGCTGGCGCTGAGGCGCTCGACGACACCGAGCGCCCGGTGCGCGGCCCTGGTCAGGTGCGGGAGGTAGTCCGCGGCCGCCGGGTTGTCGCCGAGATCCTCGGCCAGAAACGCCACATAGTTGAGAATCGCGCCCAAAGCATTGGAAAGGTCGTGGGCGCCGTCGGCGATCTCGGCCCGGAGCAGGGCGAGCTCGTCGGCCGGTTCTGTCTCGCCCATCCGTCCCCCTGGCTAGAGTGAGTCCCGTTCGAATCGTTACGGGGCGTAGTCGAATGATAACTCTAGTCACAGCTGTGCTGGTATTCGCGGTGTTCCTGCGCGCGCTCGGTGGTTATGTCGCCAGCCGGGATCCCATGCAACGGGACATCACGCTCATCTTCCTGCCGCAGGTGGCGGTGGGCGTCAACGGGCTGGTCCGCGAGATCGTCGACCGGCCGCTGCCGATCGCGGTGAACGCCACCGCGACCGCGTTGCTGATGCTGCAGCCGTACCTGACGCTGCGGCTGACCGCCCGGCTGCGGCACGTGCCGGTCTGGCTGGACCGCCTCCTGCTGATCTCGCTGGTGGCGAGCATCGTGGCCGTCGCGGCGGCGCCCCGCCCGCTCGACATCGGGTATTTGCTGCTGGCGTCCGGCACGTTCACCGCGACCGAGCTGATCGCCGGCACCTTCCTGCTGCTCGGCGCGCAGTCCCGCTCCGGCGCGGCCCGGGGCAGGCTCCGGCTCGCGGCGGCCGCGACCTACGCCTTCGTCGTGATGATGCTGATGCTGTACACGGGCGCGGCGCTGTACCCGGACGAGACCAGCTGGCTCGCCCCGGCCGGGCGGATCGTCGCGCTCGTCTCCGCCATCGGCTACCTCATCGCCTTCATGCCGTCGGCCTGGCTGCGCCGGATGATGTCGGCGACCGTCTGGTACGAGGCGACCGAGGACCTCCAGCGGCTGCCGGCGGCGGTGAGCACCGGCCAGGTGTGGCGCCGCTTCGTCCAGGTGGTGCACGAGACCACCGGCACCGACGCGGTGGTGCTGCTCCGCGTCACCCACGGCGGCGCGGTCGAGCAGGTCGCCGCGGTCTGCCGGTCCGGCACCAGCCTGCCGCACGGCCCGATGCCGCACGTGGCCGGCTCCGAGCTCGACCCGTTGCTGGCCGTCCGGCAGCCGATCGCCGCGACCCGCAGAGCCGCACCGGCGCTGGCCGCGTACTACGGCCAGCAGACCGGGGCCCGGCTGGTGACCGCGCTGGACCTGCCGCTGGGTGACGACGAGCGCGGCGCCGTGCTGCTGCTGGACCGGTACCAGGCCCTGTTCACCGCCGATGACCTGCGCCTCGCCGTGGTGCTAGGCGCGCAGGCGCAGGTGCTCGCGGAGCGCAGCGAGATCTCCGCCGAGCAGCGCCACCTCGCCGAGCAGCTGACCGAGTCCGTCGACGCCCTCACCCACGCCAGTCAGGCCAAGAGCGACTTCCTGGCGGGGATGAGCCACGAGCTGCGCACCCCGCTGAACGCGATCATCGGCTTCAGTGACCTGATGCGGGCCGAGCAGCCCGAGGGTGACCGGCGCTCGGTGCCCGCCGACTGGGTCGACCACATCCACAACAGCGGCCGGCACCTGCTCGGCCTCATCAACGACATCCTCGACCTGGCGAAGGTCGAGGCGGGCCGGCTGGAGCTCAACCCGGAGCCCCTGGCCCTGGACGCCGCGGTCAACGACGTGATCACCGGGCTGCGCCCGCTCACCGACCGCAAGCGCCTGGAGGTGGTGGTGGAGGTGCCGCAGCTGGCGGTCCGCGCCGACCCGCTGCGCTTCCGGCAGATCCTGGACAACCTGCTGTCCAACGCGATCAAGTTCACCCCGGAGGGCGGCCGGATCACACTGACCGCCGAGCAGGAGACCGGCGAGGTGGCGCTCTGCGTCGCCGACAGCGGGATCGGCATCGCCGCGGAGAACCATGCCAAGGTGTTCGAGGAGTTCCAGCAGGTCGGCAACGCCGCGCAGCGGCAGGCGGGGACCGGGCTCGGGCTGGCGCTGACCCGCCGGCTGGTCGAGGCGCACGGCGGCTCCATCGTGCTGCGGTCCAGCCTCGGTGAGGGCAGCCGGTTCACCGTACGACTGCCGGACGCGACCGCCGAGATGCCCGCCGCCGCGCCGGCCGCCCCACTGGCCGCGGAGCTGATCGGCACCGCCCGTGGCCGGGTGCTGATCATCGACGACGACGCCAGGTCCGCCGAGCTGCTGCGGACCTACCTCGCCGCGGCCGGCTACCAGGTGCGCGTCGCCCCCAGCGGCGAGAACGGCCTGGCCGTCGCCCGGGCCTGGGTGCCCGACGCGATCCTCCTCGACGTCGTCATGCCCGGCATCGACGGCTGGGACGTGATCCGGGAGCTGAAGCGGGAGGAGGCGCTGTGCCGGATCCCGGTCTTCTTCGCCTCGATCATCGACGACCGGAAGGCGGGCATGTCGCTCGGCGCCACCGACTTCTTCGTCAAGCCCGTCGATCATGACCACCTGCTCGCGCAGCTCGCCCGGCACGTGGTGCCGGCCGGGGCGGGGCCCGCGTCGGTGCTCGTGGTCGACCGCGACGACCAGACCCGGCAGGTGGTCGAGCAGCACCTGCGCGACGGTGGGTTCGACGTCGTCACCTGCGACGACGGGCCGGAGGGGCTGCGATTGTCCCGGGACCGGCGCTTCGACCTGATCATCTGCGACCTGCAGATGGCCGACATCGACGGGTTCGCGCTGCTGGCCGGCCTGGAAGGGGATCCGTCGACGCGCGGGATACCCGTCCTGGCGCTGGCCGAGCCGGACCTGTCCGACGCCGACCGGGTCCGGCTGACCGGCAAGGTCATCGGCACCATGCCCCGCAGCGCCGCCGCGTCCGACGGCGTCCGCGAGTGGGTCGACCTGGCCGCGGTGGCCAGCACACTGTCCGAGGCGAGGGGGAACGGGGGCAGCAGGCGTGAGCAAGGTCTTGCTTGTTGAGGATGAGGAGCTGAACCGGGTGCTGGTGCGGGCGATCCTGGCCCGCGCGACCGACGACGCGATACGCGAGGTCGAGCTGCTCGAGGCGGGCAGCCTGGAGGTGGCCCGCGACACGCTCGCGGCCGACGCCGTCGACGTGATCCTGCTGGACGTCAACCTGCCCGATGGCAACGGGCTAAGCCTCGCCGCCGACCTCAGCACCCAGCCCGACCGCCCGCAGGTGATCGCGCTGACCGCGAGCGTCCTGCCGCACGAGCGGGCCGCGGCGATGAGCGCGGGCTGCGACGCCTTCCTCGACAAGCCCTACGGCGCGCAGGACCTATTGAAGATTCTCGCTACTCATCTCCCCTCCTGACGGGGTTTGAGCATCACCTACCGGTGGGTAGGTGGGTTGATGCTCACTCGTCGTCGCAGGGGAGGAACGGGTGGAGACGCTCGCTGAAGGTCTACGCCTGCAGATGGACGCGCTGGACTACGTCCTCCTGTCGCTCTACTTCATCACCGTCCTCGGCGTGGGCCTCGCCGCCCGCCGCTCCATCAAGAACAGCGCCGACTTCTTCCTCTCGGGCCGCTCGCTGCCCGCCTGGGTGACCGGCCTCGCGTTCGTCTCCGCCAACCTGGGCGCCCTGGAGATCCTGGGCATGGCCGCCAACGGCGCCAAGTACGGCATGATGACCGTCCACTACTACTGGATCGGCGCCGTGCCGGCCATGGTGTTCCTCGGCATCGTGATGATGCCCTTCTACTACGGCTCCAAGGTCCGCAGCGTCCCCGAATATATGCGGCGCCGCTTCAACCGCCCGGCCCACCTGCTCAACGCCCTGTCGTTCGCCCTCGCCCAGGTCCTCATCGCCGGCGTGAACCTCTACGCCCTGGCCCTGATCATGCAGGCGCTGCTCGGCTGGCCGCTGTGGACCGCCATCGTGGTCGGCGCGGCGATCGTCCTGGCGTACATCACCCTCGGCGGTCTCTCGAGCGCGATCTACAACGAGGTCCTCCAGTTCTTCGTGATCATCGCCGGGCTGCTGCCGATCGCGATCATCGGCCTGGTGAAGATGGGCGGGATCGACGGGCTCTTCGACGCGGTCCGCGACACGAAGCTCGGCGAGGCCGGCCTGCACACCTGGGCCAACACCGGCGGCAGCGACAACCCGCTCGGCGCGTCGTGGTGGGGCATCGTCTTCGGCCTCGGGTTCGTGCTGTCGTTCGGCTACTGGACGACGAACTTCGCCGAGGTCCAGCGCGGTCTGTCGGCCCGCAACATGAGCGCCGCCCGGCGCACGCCGATCATCGCGGCCTACCCGAAGCTCCTCATCCCGTTCGTCACCGTCATCCCCGGCCTCGTCGCCCTCGTCACGGTCAAGGGGCTCGGCGCGGACAAGGGCGACCTGCAGTACAACAACGCCATCCCCCTGCTGATGCGCGACTTCCTGCCCAACGGGGTCCTCGGCATCGCCGTGACCGGTCTGCTCGCGTCCTTCATGGCGGGCATGGCGGCCAACGTGTCCGGGTTCAACACCGTCTTCACGTACGACATCTGGCAGGAGTACGTGAAGAAGGACAAGCCCGACGGCTACTACCTGAGCATCGGCCGGTGGATCACCGTCGTCGGCGTCATCATCGGCATCGGCACCGCGTTCATCGCCTCCGGCTACAGCAACATCATGGACTACATCCAGGCGCTGTTCTCGCTGTTCAACGCCCCGCTGTTCGCGGCGTTCATCATCGGCATGTTCTGGAAGCGGATGACCGCCTGGGCGGGCTTCTGGGGGCTGCTCACCGGCACGCTGGCGGCGTTCTTCGTCTATGCGGGCTACAAGTGGTGGGGCATCTTCACGTTCGGCTCCGACCTCGACGAGTCGTTCTGGGGGGCCGGCATCGCGTTCGTGACCGTCGCGATCGTCTCCGTCGTCGTCACGCTCTTCACCACCAGCAAGACCGACGAGGAGCTCAGCGGCCTCGTGTACGGCATCGGCAGCCACGACCTGAAGGCCGGCGCGATCGCGGGCGACCAGGCCTGGTACCGGTCCCCGGTCCTGCTCGGCGTGGGTGCCCTGGTCCTCGCCGTCGCGTTCTACCTGCCGTTCCTGTAGTGGAGAGGGTGTCTGCACATGTCTGACCAGACGACGAAAGCGGAGACCGCCAGGGCGGCCCGGCTGTTCGACGTGCGCCGCGTGATCGGCGGGCTCTTCACCGTGTACGGGGTGATCGTCACGATCCTCGGCATCTTCGACTCGCAGGAGGAGATCGACAAGGCCGCCGGGGTCAGGATCAACCTCTGGATCGGGCTCGGCATGCTCGCCCTCGGGCTGCTGTTCCTGCTCTGGCAGTGGTGGCGCCCGGCCGAGGCGCCACCGGAGAGCGACATCCCCCCGGCGGACCAGATTCGGGAGTAACGACGACTACCGGCTTCCGGGGCGGCGGTGCACACTGCGCGGCATGAAGATCGTGCTTGCGGACGCCGCTCCGGAACCGTCGTTTCTGGCCGGCACCGCCATCGTCGTGGCGCTGGTGTGCGTCGCCGCCGTCGCCGGGCTCACGGTGCTGATCGTCTGGCTGGTGCGCCGGACCAAGAACTCCCGGTACTAGAGCAGCAGCAGTCCCATGAGGACCGACACGGCGTTCGCCCCCAGGCTCGTCACCAGCAGCAGCACCGGGTCGCGGCGGCAGGCCAGCCACAGCACGGCCGCCTCCACCACCACGACCGCCGCCTCCGCGCCCCAGAACCGGCCCGCCGACGGGCGCGGCGCGAGGAACCACCACAGCACCGGGTGCGTCAGCAGGTTGACGAGCACGCCGAGCAGCACGGCCTTCCGCCAGGTCGCGAGGCCGAGCGCGGTGAGCGCCGACGCGTACAGCGGCACCTCCACGGCGAGGGTCAGCAGCAGCGCCCGGATCACCCGATGAAGGTAACCTGGCCGTTCGTGCTCGCCGCCGCGGCGGCGCTGGCCGTCGCGCTCGGCGCGCCACTCGCCACGACCGTGCTGGGACTGATCGCGTTCGGGGTGCTGCACAACGTCCTGGAGCTGCGGTACGTCGCCGGACGGTTCGCACCGGTGCTCAGCGGCAGGTTCCTGGCCGTGCTGTTCGGGCTGATCAGCGCGATCGTGCTGTGCCGGGTCGCCGCCATGTTCGTCGGGCAGCCCGCCCGGATCGCGGAGATCCTCGTCGGCTACGCGGTCCTCGCCGCCGGATGCGCGTACGCGCTGCGCGGATGGCTCCTCGGCCTGTCCGGTGCGGCCCTCGCGGTCGCCTGCGCGGTGTCGCTGACCTGGCCGGCGTACCACTTCGTGGTCCTCGCGCACCTGCACAACGTCGTGCCGCTGTTCTTCCTGTGGGAATGGGCCGCGGCGCTGCCGACCGTGACCCGCCGCTGGTTCCGGTCGATCCAGGTCGGCTGGGTGCTCGTGCTGCCCGCGGCCGTCCTGCTCGGCGCTTTCGACGTCTCCTCGGTCGCCCCGTCGACGGTGGCGGCCTTCGCCGGCGAACCCGCGAAGATCGTCGCGCTCAGCGCGCCGCCGGGGTCCTCCGTGGAGATCGGCGCCAGGTTCCTGGTGGTCTTCGCGTTCCTGCAGACCATGCACTACTTCGTCTGGGTCTGGTTCCTGCCCCGGCACGCCCCGGACGCGGCCCGCGCCTTCGAGGCCCGGGTCCCCTGGCTGCGCGGCCCCCGGGCCTGGGCGCTCGGGGCCGGGCTGGGCGCGTGCCTGGCGGTGCTCTTCGCCGTCGACTACGCCTCCGGGCGGGCGCTTTACAGTGCATTTGCCTCATATCACGCCTACCTGGAGTTTCCCGTGTTGCTCGCGTTGCTGCTCGGCACCGGTGCAGCGCGTTCACAGCTGGTTTTCAGGGAAACCGCATCCGGCGGTCAGCAACCGGCGGCACTCTCGACGGTGACAAGGCAATCCTGACGGAACTGGGAGCGAATCATGACGCGGCTGCTTGTGGTCGACGACGAGCCGGACATCGTCGAGCTGCTGTCCGCGAGCCTGAAGTACCACGGCTACGACGTGTCGAGCGCCACCAGCGGCCGGCAGGCGATGGAGGAGGCGCGCCGCTTCCGCCCCGACATGATCCTCCTCGACGTCATGATGCCCGAGCTCGACGGCTTCGAGGTGCTGCGCAAGCTGCGCGGCGAGGGCACCCGTGTGCCCGTGCTCTTCCTGACCGCCCGCGACGCCACCGAGGACAAGATCAAGGGGCTGACCCTCGGCGGTGACGACTACGTCACCAAGCCCTTCAGCCTGTCGGAGATCCTCGCCCGCATCCAGGCCGTCCTGCGCCGGGTTGCCGACCCCGCCGGCGGCGCCGCCACCCAGGCGTCGCGGCTGACCTTCGCCGACATCGAGCTCGACGAGGACACCCACGAGGTGTTCAAGGCGGGCCAGGAGGTCCAGCTGTCGCCGACGGAGTTCAAGCTGCTGCGGTACTTCATGACCAACCCGGGCCGCGTGCTGTCCAAGGCGCAGATCCTCGACCACGTGTGGCAGTACGACTTCGGCGGCGACGCCGGCGTCGTCGAGTCCTACGTCTCCTACCTGCGCAAGAAGATCGACACGTCCGAGCCCCGCCTGCTGCAGACCCTGCGCGGCGTCGGCTACTCCCTGCGCCTCCCGCGGACATGAGGTCCTGGCCCCTGCGGGTCAAGCTGGTCGCCCTGATGATGCTGCTGCTGACCGCGGCGTTGACCATCGCCGGCAGCATCAGCCTCTACAGCACCCGTGAATACATGGACTCAAAAGTCGACAGCCAGCTCGCCGACAGCCTGCCCCGAGCCGGCATGGACTGCAGCTACGGCAAACCGACGGACCCCGGTCGCGGCTCACCCGCGCCGCGGATCGGCTACTGGGTCGGATGCGTCAAGTCGGGTGCCATCACCGAGGCGAACTTCGCGCCGCGCACCTCGCAGCAGGGCAAGCCGGACATGCCGGCCACGGTCGCCGACCTCCCGGGAAGCGGTCCGTATTTCACCGTGCCCGCCGTGGACGGCAAGGGCCATGACTGGCGGGTGCTGCTGGGCCGTGACCACAACCAGTTCGTGCTGGTCGCGGTCAGCCTGGACGAGGTCGACGACACCGTCAACCGGCAGATCTGGGTCACTGTCGGGGTCGGGGCGGGGGTGCTGCTCGTGCTCGCGGTCGTGGCGTACATGCTCGTGCGGTCCAGCCTCAGGCCGCTGGTCGAGGTGGAGGAGACCGCCGAGGCGATCGCGGCCGGTGACCTGACCCGGCGGGTACCAGAGGCGGATCCACGGACCGAGGTCGGCGGGCTGTCGATGGCGCTCAACACGATGCTCGGACAGATCGAGACGGCGTTCGAGGAGCGGCGGTCGTCGGAGGAGGCGGCCCTCGCGTCGGAGGAGCGGATGCGGCGGTTCGTCGCCGATGCCAGCCACGAGCTGCGCACCCCGCTGACCTCGATCCGCGGGTTCGCCGAACTGCACCGCCAGTCGGGCGGCGAGGACGAGAGCATCGGCCGGATCGAGCACCACGCCACCCGCATGGGTCTGCTCGTCGACGACCTGCTGCTGCTCGCCCGGATGGATCAGCAGCGGCCGCTGGAGAAGAAGCCGGTCGACCTGCTCGCCCTGGCCACCGACGCGATGATCGACGCCAGGGTCACCGCGCACCACCACAAGCTGCGGCTGCGCACGCAGGGCGGGGACGACGACGACGTCGAGCCGGCGATCGTCGAGGGCGACGAGCCGCGGCTGCGGCAGGTGCTGCAGAACCTGATCGCCAACGCGATGATCCACACCCCGCCGGGCACCGAGATCACCGTCTTCGTCGGCACTGAGGGCCGGGACGCCGTTCTGGAAGTCGCCGACAACGGCCCCGGCATGACCGCGGAGGACGCCGTCCTCGTCTTCGAGCGCTTCCACCGGCTCGAAAAAAGCCGGACCCGCGTCGTCAGCGGGTCCGGCTCGGGACTGGGTCTGTCGATCGTGAGCGCCCTGGTGGCCGCGCACGGTGGCAAGGTGACCCTGCGCACGGCGCCCGGCGAGGGCGCCGCGTTCAGGGTCACGCTGCCGCTGATGTAACTAGGGGTGCGTCCAGGTCTGGGCGCCCGTGCCGTTGCAGTCGTAGATCTGCAACTGGGTGCCGTTGGTGGTGGTCGAGCCCGGGATGTCCAGGCACTTGTTGGCCTGGGGGTTGCGGATCGCGTTGTTCGACTCGATCACCCACTGCTGGGCGTTGGTGCCGTTGCAGGTGTACAGCTGCACCAGCGTCCCGTTGGTCGTCCCGCTGGCCTTCACGTCGAGGCACTTGCCGGCCAGGCCGGTGATCGTGCCGTTGGCGTTGATCGTCCAGTTCTGGGCGCCGGTGCCGTTGCAGTCGTAGATCTGCACCTTGGTGCCGTCGGCGGTCTGGCTGGCGTTGATGTCGGCGCACTTGCCGAGCGCCTTCAGCGTGCCGGTCCGCGTGCTGCCGGGGGTACCGATGCCGGGCCCTGTGAAGGTGTAGCTGTCCAGGTCCAGGATCGCGCCCGAGCCGCCGGTGAACACGATGTACAGGTCGTGCGTGCCGTCGTCGGGCTTGGTCACCGCGCCGCTGACCTCGGCGTAGGTCTCCCAGCCGCCCGTGTTGGGCACGGTCAGCCGGGCGACCTCGGTGCCCGTCGGCGAGTCGTAGCGGAACGAGATCGTGCCGCCGCCACCGCCGGAGGTGACCCGGGCCTTGACGCCGGTGATGTTCTTCAGCGACACGGCGTGGTGCCGCACGTACTCACCGGTCTGGATGTCGCCGAGCCGCTTGCCACCGTCGGCCGCGGCCGCGTTGATGACCTGCGGGCCGTTGAGCGACACGTAGTGCTCGCCCTGCCAGTACTTGGGCCACAGGGTGAACTCCGAGGACCCGGTCAGCGGCACCGAGCCCGCCGCGCCGTTGTCCGTGTACGTGGCACGCACGACGAAGAACAGCACCGAGTCAGGTCCGGCGTGCACCGGTCCGGTGTTGAAGGTCGCCGAGCAGCCGGTGCCGGAACCCTCGTCGTGGGCGTGCTCCTGGTGCCCGAGGGCGACCGCGATCACGATCTTCGAGCAGTCGATCGGGCCGTCCTGCGGGTCGGTGGCCGAGGCCGTGACCGTGAAGTTGTCGTTCCAGTCGAACATGCCGCCGGCCGGTACACCGGAGATCGTGACGGAAGGACGGTTGTTGCCGACCGTGATCGGCACCAGCGTGGTCCCGGTGTGGCCCGCGGGGTCGCGCACCGTCAGCCGGGCCTGCTTCGCGCCGTTCGTGGTGTACGTGTACGACGGGTTAGCGGCCGTCGAGTCCGTCGTGCCGTTGTTGTCGAAGTCCCAGGCGTACGTGATGGCGTCGCCGTCAGGGTCGCTCGACCCGGCGCTGGAGAAGGTCACCGCGAGGGGCGCGAGCCCGTTGTCCTTGTTGACGGTGGCCTTGGCGACCGGTGACCGTCCACCCTGGACATAGTTGATTTTGTACAGGCCGGCGTCGGCGGCACCGGAGAAGTAGCCGCTGCCGTACTCCAGCATGTACATCGAGCCGTCGGGGCCGAACTGCCAGTCGATCGGGTGCACGAAGGGCGCGCCCGCGTTGACCGGCTCGATCCCGCCGGAGACCGGGTTGCCGGTGGCCGGGTTGCCGTTGTCGAAGTTGACCATCTTCAGCCAGTTGCGGCAGTACTCCGAGATGATCCACTTGTTGTCGTAGTACTGCGGCCACTTCACCGACGAGTTGAGGTTGGGGTCGTAGTGGTACACCTCGGTGTGGTTCGGCGAGCCGCAGCCGCCGGGGCTGTCCAGCTGGGGCCACTGCACGCTGCCGCCGTGCTGCTCCCAGACCAGCGCCGGCTTGGTCGGCGGGAGCTGCTGCAGGCCGGTGTTGCGCGGCGAGTTGTTGACCGGGCCGGTGCTGCCACCGCAGGGGAACCAGCCGCGGGGCGCGTTGGCCGCGAAGTCCCAGTCGTTGTAGGCCACGTTCGGCCCGCCGCAGTAGGGCCAGCCGTAGTTGCCCGGCCCGCTCGCCCGGTTGAACTCGTCGAACGCCGCCGGGCCACGGTTCGCGACCGTGGCACCCGCGTCGGGGCCGACCTCGCCCCAGTAGAGGGTGTTGTTGGCCTTGGTGTCGACCCAGATCCGGTACGGGTTCCGGGTGCCCATGATGTAGATCTCGCCACGGGTCTGCGCGCTCTGCGCGAAGAGGTTCCCGGACGGGATCGTGTAGGTGCCGTTGCTCTCCGGGTGGATCCGGTTGATCTTCCCGCGCAGGTCGTTGGTGTTGCCCGAGGTGCGCTGGGCGTCGTACTGCGGGTCCCGGTTGGTCCGCTCGTCGATCGGCGCCATGCCGGCCGAGTCGCCACCGGAGTTGGTGTTGTCACCGACCGCGAAGTACAGGTTGTTGTTGCTGTCCCAGGTCATCGACCCGGCCGAGTGACAGCAGAGGTTCCGTTCGGTCGGCCACTCGATGATCATGTCCTCACTGGCGGGGTCGAGGACGTTCGTCGAGGCGTTGAACGTGAACCGGGAGATCCGGTTGACCAGCGGGGTCACCTTCGGGGAGTAGAAGATGAACACCCACCGGTTGGTGGCGAACTGCGGGTGCAGCGTGATGCCGATCAGGCCGTCCTCGAAGCGCGCGTCCAGCTGGAGCGTCAGCGCCACGGTCGTGGACTGGGTCGTGGGGTTGTACAGCCGGACCTGGCCGCCGGCGGCGGTCGTGCCCCGGTTGATGTACATGACCTTGCCGTCAGGCAGGACGGCGAGCTCGATCGGCTCGCCCATGGTGAGCCCGCCGTCCAGCTTGACCTTCTCGAAGTCGCTGGCGGGCGGTGGCGCCGCGACGGCCGGTGCGGGCGCGGCGACCTCGACGGCCGCGAACGTCGCGACACTCACGAGACTGGATGCGATCAGGGCCAGGGCAGACGTGCCGACGGTCCATCGTCGGCGGTGGGGGTGTTTCACCGGACCTCCTGTTAGCGGACAGGTCGATGGCTTCCCGCCGACTGGAAGACATCGATGTGCGCCAGACAGTAGCGTCTTTCGTTCAGAAACAACAGACTTTCCTCTATGTCTGCAAAAGTTGGTTCCCTCTTGGGTGGGCCATCTGCAGTGCTGTCGCGGCAGTTGGGTATGAAATGAGGGTGTTCGATGAACGGGTCGATCTCTGGGACGTGACCCTCCGGGTCCGCCGGGAGGGCGCCGGACCACCGGTGCTGCTCCTGCACGGCCACGCCGGCACCCTGGAGGCCTGGGATCCCCTCGCCCCGGTCCTCGCCACCCGGCTCACGGTCGTCCGTCCCGACCTGCGCGGCTACGGCGGGTCCGCCCGTGCGACCGACGAGGACTGGCCGGCGCTCGAGCACGAGATGGCGCTGGACTGCCTCGCGCTCATGCACTCGCTCGGCCACGACACCTTCGCCGTCGTCGGGCAGGACCTCGGCGGGCACGTGGCCGCACGGCTCGCGGCGGAGCACCCGACGAAGATCGACCGCCTGGTCGTCGTCGACGCCGTCGTGCTGCCCCCGCCCGCCCTGCCCACGCTCGTGCTGTGGTCGGGCGGGCCCCCGTTCACCGAGTCCCTGCTCGACTTCCTCACGCCCGGTAGAACATGACCGCGCCCGGATCGTGCGCCGGCAGCGGGTACGTGTGCATCACCTTCCACGCCTTGTCGAGCACCTTCACCTGGGTCGCGGTGACCAGGACCGCACCGCCCGCGCGGAACCACACGTGCTGGAACGTGCCCAGCGACAACCGCTTCTTGGCGACGGTGTCGTAGACCAGGACCGTGCTGTACACATGGCTCGGGTCGCTGTTGACGTTGCCCAGCGCCACGTAGCGGCCGTCGTCGGAGACCGCCTGGACCGACGAGGGGCAGCCGGCGGTGATCTGGCACTCCTCGAGACCGGCGACCGACACTATCCGCGGCGAGCTCCCGTCCACCTTCGAGACCTTGATGGCGTCGGCCTGGTGCGGATAGGCGATCGTGGCGCCGTTCGGGGAGTAGGCCAGGTACTGCGGCTCGTCCCGCACCGGCGACGAGGCGCCGGTCGCCGCGTCGTACCGGACGCCGTCCGCGATCAGGCCCGTGCCGTCAGGCGTCCAGATGACGGTGCTCCCGCCGTCCCACCTGACGTCGCGGGCGACCACCCTGCGGGCCCCGCCGCTGCTGACGACGACCAGGTCACCCGGGGCGATCTGGTCGTGGTTCGGCGACGTGTTGATCGCCAGACGGGTCCCGTCCGGCGACGGCGTCGCGTAGACGTCCTTGCCGGTCGCGGTGCCGAAGTTCACCGTCTGCGAGATGCCTCCGGCGTACCGGCGCAGCTCGATCGGGCGGCCGGCCTTCAGCGTGAGGAAGGACAGCTCCCCCGGGATGGCGTCCACAGTGGACGGCGGCACCGAGCCCGGCGAGGATGACGAGGACGGCGGCACGACGGCTGGCGCGGACGGCGCGATGGACACGCCCGGCACCAGGTCGGGCCGCCTGTCCTCGGACTGGAACCGCAGCACGGCCGCGCCGCCGGTCAGGACCGCCACCACCGCGACCGCGGCAGCGGACACGGCGATCATCCGGCGGGCCCGCAGCCGCCGCGACGTGCGGTCCACCCGGTCGCGGAGGGCGGCGAGGTCGGTGCCGGTCATCTCGCCGGCCAGGTCGTCGAACTGCTCGTGCAGGTTCATCGGAACATCCCCTCCGTCGCCAGGTCCGGCAGTGCCCTGCGCAGCGCCGCCAGACCGCGCGACACGTGGCTCTTCAGCGTGCCGACCCGGCAGCCCAGCAGCTCGGCGGCGGCGGCCTCGCTGTGGTCCTCGAAGTACCGCAGCACCAGGGCCGCGCGCTGGCGGGTCGGCAGGGTCAGCAATGCCTGCCGCAGCGCCAGCCGGTTCGCCGCGTCGCCGGCCGGGTCGCCGCCGCCACGGCCGTCGCGGCGCTCCGGCAGGTCGCCGGGGAGCGACTCCGGGACGCGTCTGCGGCGCCACCGGCTGACCTGCAGGTGGTACATGACCTGGCGGGCGTACGCTCGGGGTTGCCCCCGTCGCGCAGCTTCCGCCACGCCCGGTGCGTGCGGGCCAGGGCGTCCTGCACCAGGTCCTCGGCGAGGTGCCGGTCACCGGTCAGCAGGTAGGCCGTGCGCAGCAGCGCCGGGGTCCTGGCCCGGTAGAAGGCTTCGAAGTCGTGCTCGTCCTGTTCCATCGCCGCCGCGGCTACGCGGTGTGGAGGAGCTCGCCGGCGGGCGCCGGGAAGGTGGCGGTCACGGTCCGGGCGGTGCACGCGATGCGGTTCATGGGGTGGGGCTTCCTCCCGTGTGGTGTTCCAGTGACCGCTATAAACGCCACCTCCGCGCGATCGGATTACACAGGATCCGGAGATTCTCAAAAGCCGGCTGCCCGGGATCCGCGAGGGGATCCCGGGCAGCCGACCCTGTGGGAGCTAAGCCTTCGAGATGGCGTCGCCGTCGACCTTGATCGCGACGGCCTTGAGCGCCTTGTTCGCCGGACCGTTCGCGACCGAACCGTCGGCGACCTTGAACTTGCTGCCGTGGCACGGGCAGTTGATGGTGCCGCCGGACACGTCTCCCACGACGCAGCCGGCGTGCGTGCACACGGCGGTGAAGCACTTGAACTGGCCGGCGGTCGGCTGGGTCACCACGATCTTCTGGTCCTCGAAGATCTTGCCGCCGCCGACGGGGATGTCGGACGTCTTGGCGAAGCCCTTGTTGCCGGCCGGCGCCGGCGCGCCGGTCTCGCCGGCGGCCGTGGTGGCGGCCTCACCACCGCCGGTGTCGGCGGGGGCGGCCGTGCCGGTGTCGCCGTAGGCCGCGCAGCCCGCGAGGGCCGCGGTGAGCCCCACCGCGCCGGCGCCGGTCAGCAGGGTCCGTCGAGTCGTGTTGCTCATGGTTCTTCGATCCCTTTCAGATCTTGACGCCGAATGTGGTGAAGAACCACAGCGCGGAGGTGACGAACAGGCCGGACAGTGCGGTGAAGACCAGGCCGCCGAACAGCGGCAGCGCCCAGTTCGGCACGCCCTTCTTCGCCAGCAGCAGCATCTTCGCGGCGAAGACGCCGTAGAAGAAGCAGCCGAACAGCGAGTGCATGAGCGTACGGGTGTCGAAGTCCGCGAAGCCCAGCGCGTACAGGCAGTGCAGCGCGACCGGGATCGACGCGAGGAACGCCAGCCGGCCGGACCAGCGGTGCACCCCGCCGAGCCAGGACGCGTTGCGCAGCGGGATCTTGCCGTACATGACGAGCGCGGTGAACAGCTGCACGACGGCGAGCACGAAAGCCAGCGTGGCGAGCCACACCTTGACGGTCTGCGGGCTGGAGAAGCCCGCGACGTTCACCGCGATGCCGGTCGGCTCGTGCAGCTTGCCGTAGACGCCGAGCGCACCGGCGACGAAGCAGGCGACCAGCACGGGCACGATGAGGGTCGCGGCCGTCTTGGGGTTGGTGGGCTGGACGACCGGAGCGGTCTGGGTCTCATCCGGGGACATGGTGACGGCTCTCCTCTCAGTAACCGGAGCTGGCGTTGGGGTTGCCCGCCTCGATCGGGACCTGGGTCCCGTCGACGGTGGCGGTTTTGCTGTTCACGTCGAACGGCGGCGCCTCGCTGGTCTCGCCGTTCTTCGTCTGCACGCCGACCTGGCGCCCGTCGGGCAGCACGACCCAGCTGGCGTCGAGCTTGCCGCGCAGTGAGGCGGCCGAGCGGTACAGCCCGGACGGCGCGGTCGCGGTCTTGATCGTGAAGCCCCACGACTTGGTGCCGGCGCTGACGTTGCCCTTGGCCTGGCCGCTGCCGTAGGTGCCCTTCAGGCTGCCCTTGGCGCCGGTCAGCTCGATCTGACCGTTGGCCATGGTGCCGTTGAGCCAAGCCTCGACCTTCTTGCCGTCGCAGACGTAGGCGATCGCCTTGCCGTTGTTGACGACGATGGCGAGCGACGCGGCGCCGCCGTCGACGGACCCGGCGTAGGTGACCGTGCCCTGCTGGGCGGCGTTGCCGGTGCCGTCACCGACCGCCGCGCTGGACGCCGGGGCCGCGGCACTGGACGGAGGGTCCGCGGCCGGCTGCGAGGAGGCGGGAGCGGCGGGTGCCGCGGCCGTGGTGGCCTGGTTCGCCGCCGCGTTGTTCTTCTCGACGTCGTTGCTGAGGTCGACATTGAGCGTGTACAGGACGCCGGCCACTACAAGTCCGGCGCCGAGCGTGATGAGCGGTGCCTTGAACTTCATCGGTAACTCCCACAGTTGATCGCACCCGACAGGTGCTTCGCTGAATATGAGACCGAGGTTGGCGTACGGTGTCTGCGTCCAAAGACGCACAACGCAACTGCTGCAATGTCGCCAAAGTGACCAGCCTCGAGAATGGTGCGTTCGATGCCTCGTGTCGTCGTGTGGGCGACCCACCTCGCCCTGCCGCTCGCCGGGTTGTGGCTGCTGCTGACCAGGCCCGGGGCGGACCTGATCTGGCAGCATCACGACACGCACTTCTGGCTGGTCCTCACCGTCGCCGCGGTCAACATCGCGGTCGGCGCGGCGATGAGCGTGGCCGCCCGCCGCCGGCAGGACGGGCGGCTGTTCCTGGTCTCGCTGGTTTTCCTGTCCGGTGCCGGATTCCTTTTCGCGCACGCGATCGCCACGCCGAAGGTCCTCATCGCGCACCCGAATGCCGGCTTCGACATGGCGATGGCCGTCGGATTGATCATCGGTTCCGTTCTCGCGGTGGTGTCGTCGGTACGACTGCCGCCCGGCATCCCGAAATGGCAGCTCGTTCTCCGGCCGTTGCTGGCGCTGGTGCTGTTCGGGTGGGTCGTCGTCTCGCTGCTCGACCTGCCGCCGCTGAACCGGCAGACCCAGGTGCGCGACGTCGAGGGCCCGATGGTCTACGCCTCCTACGCCGCGGTCGCGCTCTACCTGGTCGCCGCGGTGTGCTTCTACCTGCGGTACCGGCGCACCCCCGGCGTGGTGCTGATGTCCGTGGTGACCGCGTTCGTGCTGCTCGCCGAGGCGATGCTGGCGGTGACCCTGGCGGACAAGTGGCGGCTGTCCTGGTGGGAGTGGCACCTGATCCTGACCGCCGCGTTCCTGTTCGTCGGCTACTCCGCCTATGTGCAGTACCGGCGCGAGGGCAGCGCGGCCGGCCTCTTCGACGGCATCGCGGCCGCCGAGACCACCCGCCGGATCCGGGCGCAGTACGAGACCGCCCTGGAGGAGCTGGTCACGGCCCTGCAGGAGTCGGAGGCCGGCGGCCGGCCGGAGAAGCTCGCGGCGCGGATGGCGGCCCGCTTCGGCCTCACCGAGAAGCAGGCCGAGGTCCTCGACCGGGCCGCCGCCGCGCTGCTCGCCGAGCGGGACCTGTCGGGCCGGCTCGGCGCGCTGGTCACCGTCGGCGAGCAGGCCCGCGTCGGCGCCGGCGAGGAGGAGTTCCTGCGCTCGGCGGTGGCGGCGGTCCGCCCGTCCTTCGGTGCCGTCGAGGTCGGCCTGGTCCACGACGGCGTGCCGGGCGTGGCCGGGCAGGACGTGCTGCCGCTGACGGTCAAGGGCCAGGTCGCCGGCGGGGTGCGCATCCCCGCCACCGGCCGCCCCGAGCTGCGCGCGACCCTGGCCAACCAGCTGTCCATCGGCCTGGAGAACTCGCGCCTGTATGCGGAGCTGTCGACGCTCTTCCGGCAGTACATGTCCCCGGACGTCGCGGCCGCGCTGCTCGCCGACCCCGACCAGGCGGCGCTCGGCGGCCAGCTGGTCGACGTGACCGCGCTCTTCGCCGACCTGCGCGGCTTCACGACCTTCTCCGAGGCGGTCGAGCCCGGCGAGATCGTCGAGATGCTCAACCGGTACCACGGGGTCGCGGTGCCCTGCATCCTCGACAACGGCGGCACCATCGTGCAGTTCGTCGGCGACGCGCTGCTGGCGCTGTTCAACGCGCCCGCCCGGCAGGCCGACCACGAGACCCGCGCGGTCCGGGCCGCCCTGCAGATGCAGGAGGCGGTCCGCGGGATCGCCGCCGGGCACCCCGACTGGCCGAAGTTCCGGGTCGGCGCCAACACCGGACCGGCGCTCGTCGGCAACATCGGCAGCGAGCTGCTGCGCGGCTTCAACGCGATGGGCGACGCCGTCAACGTCGCGGCCCGCCTGCAGACGATCGCCGAGCCCGGCCAGGTCGTCATCGGCGGCGCCACCTTCGACGCGCTCCGCGACGTGGTCGCCACGCCGCTCGGCGAGCTCGAAGTGAAAGGACGCCGACAGACAGTCCGGGCATATGTGGTGGAGACTCTGCACTCGTGACCGAGTTCTACGACCTGCTCAGCGCCGACGAGCAGGCCGCCCTGGAGGCGGCCGGGCATCGGCGGCAATGGAAGCGCGGCGCGGTCATCGGCCGCGAGGCGAGCCGCTCCGAGCTGGTGGTCATCCTCAAGGACGGCCGGGTGAAGGTCTCCTCGGACACCGCGTCCGGGACCGAGGTGGTCCTCGCCGTGCGGGGGCCCGGCGCGCTGCTCGGCGAGCTGTCCGCGGTCGACGGCGGCCCGATGTCGGCCACGCTCACCGCGCTGGAGCCGGTCACCGCGCTCGCCGTGCCGTCGCCAGACTTCGAGCGGTACCTGCTGAGCCATGCGCGCGTCTCGATGCTGCTCATGCGGGAGCTGATCGGCCGGCTTCGGGACGCGGACCGCAAGCGGATCGAGTTCGGCGCCTACGACACCACCGGACGGGTCGCGGCGCGCCTCGTCGAGCTCGCCGAGCGCTTCGGCGAGCAGACCGGGGAAGGGCTGCGCATCAGCCTGCCGCTGTCGCAGGACGAGCTCGCCGGCTGGACCGGATCGTCCCGTGAGGCGGTCACGAAGGCGTTGCGCACGCTGCGTGAGGAGGGCTGGATCCAGACCGGTCGCCTGCACGTGATCGTCCGGGACCTGTCGGCATTGAGAGATCGCGCTCAATAGGCCTGGTCTTCGCGAGGGTCACCCTTGCGTTGACCCTTGCAACTATGCGCATACCCCGTAGTTGATCTTTATCGACTTCGGGGAACGCCTAGTCTCTCGCGACAGGTGCATCGAGGCATCGACATCATGCCTGGGTGCTTTCGCCCCACCAGGGAGGTACCTGTGCGTAAGTTGACCGTGGGACTTCTGAGTCTCACGCTTGCGTCGGGTATGGGGGTGTTCGTCGGTGGTGGTGCCGCATTCGCGGTGCCGTCGTCCGGGGGACCGTCCGTAGCCGACGCCGCGTCACCCTCCGACGAGCTGCCTAACCCGTTGGAGGACAAGCGGCGCGAATCCCGTGAGGTCGCGATCTCGCAGATCCTGAGCGGCCAGGCGACGCCGGAGAAGCGTGGTTCCAGCACGGTCGTGAAGATCGGCAAGAAGGGCCAGACCGGTAAGGGTGGCGACACCAAGACCAAGAAGGCCCGCGTCGACCAGTACGTCGAGCTGAGCCGGGAGAAGACCGACAAGATCTTCGTCGTCCTCGCCGAGTTCGGCAACACGCGGCACCCGAGCTACCCGGACCAGGACACGAGCGCCGCCACCCCGGGGCCGACGGTGTTCGACGGGCCGCTGCACAACGCGATCCCGGAGCCGGACCGGTCGGTCGACAACTCGACCCTCTGGGAGCAGGACTTCAGCCAGCAGTACTTCTACAACAAGTACTTCGCCACCGGCAGCGGTGCGGAGTCGCTGAAGACGTACTACGAGAAGCAGTCCTCGGGTCGCTACAGCGTCGAGGGTCTCGTCACCGACTGGGTGAAGGTCCCCTACAACGAGGCCCGTTACGGACGTAGCAACGGCTACCCGTGCGCCAGCAACGTCTGCAGCAACACCTGGTACCTGATCCAGGACGCGATCAACGCGTGGGTCGCCGGCCAGCAGGCCCAGGGCAAGACCGACGCGCAGATCAAGGCCGCTCTCGCCTCCTACGACCAGTGGGACCGCTTCGACTACGACGGCGACGGCGACTTCAACGAGCCCGACGGCTACATCGACCACTTCCAGATCGTCCACTCCGGCGGCGACCAGGCCGACGGCGACCCCTACCAGGGCGAGGACGCGATCTGGAGCCACCGCTGGGCGGCGTTCCAGAACTTCACCAGCGGCCCGTCCTTCAACCAGATGGGCGGCACGCAGATCGGCACCACCGGTCTGTGGGTGCGTGACTACACGATCCAGCCCGAGAACGGCGGCCTGAGCGTGTTCGCGCACGAGTACGGCCACGACCTCGGTCTGCCGGACCACTACGACACCTCGGGCGCCGGCGGCAACGCCGAGAACCCGGTGAACTGGTGGACCATCATGGCCCAGAGCCGGGTCAGCAAGGCCGGCGACAACAACATCGGTGACCGGGCCGCCGACCTCGGCGCCTGGGACAAGCTGCAGCTCGGCTGGCTCGACTACGAGATCGTCGTGGCCGGGCAGAACAAGACGCTGGACCTCGGGCCGCACGAGTACAACAGCAACAAGGCCCAGGCCGTCGTCGTGGTCCTGCCGAAGAAGCAGATCGTGACCCAGCTCCCGGCCCCGCCGGAGGGCACCAAGTCGTGGTGGAGCGGATCCGGCGACAACCTGAACAACTCGCTGAGCCGCACCGTCGCGATCCCCGCGGGCACGACCACGCTGAGCTTCAAGGCGGCGTGGGACATCGAGGACTGCGGCCCCGACGCGTGTGACTACGCCTACGTCGAGGTGGACGACGGCACCGGGTACAAGTCGATCCCGGGCAACATCACCACCGCGGCCGAGGGCAACGGCATCGACGGGACCAGCGCGGGCTTCGTGCCGGCGACGTTCGACCTGTCCGCCTACGCGGGCAAGACGGTCGGCCTGCGGTTCCACTACTTCACCGATGGTGCCGCCGGCGGCCAGGGCTTCTTCGCCGACGACATCAAGGTGACCAACGGCGCGACCACCGTCTTCGCCGACGGTGCCGAGGCCGGTGCCAACGGCTGGACCGCGGTCGGCTTCACCGCCGTGGGCAGCACGCTGACCACCGCGTACGACAACTTCTACATCGCCTCGAACCGCCAGTACGTGTCGTGGGACCAGTACCTGCAGAACGGCCCGTACAACTTCGGCTTCGCCAGCAAGCCGGACCTGGTGGAGCACTTCCCGTACGAGCAGGGCCTCCTGGTGACCTACTGGGACACGTCCTACTCGGACAACAACACCAGCCAGCACCACGGTGGTGGCCTGATCCTGCCGATCGACGCGCACCCTGACCTGATCTACAAGCTGGACGGCACCCCGTGGCGTCCGCGCATCCAGGGCTACGACGCGACCTTCGGCACGACCAAGGCCAGCTCCTTCACCCTGCACTACGGCCCCGCCAGCACCGCGAGCTACATCCGCGGCCAGAACGGTGTCGCCACGTTCGACGACAGCAAGAACTACTACCGCGAGGACCCGGCCACCAACACGTACTACGGTGTCAAGGTCCCGAACAACGGTGTGAAGATCAAGGTCGTGTCGACCAACGGCACCACCGTCAAGGTCAAGATCACCGGCTGAGCGGTTAGTCGCCAGCTGGAACCAGGTACGGCGGGAGGAGGTCCAAGTGCTATGAAACGCACACTGGGCCTCCTCCTCGCCGTATCGGTCCTGACCGTCCTGACCGGGTGCGCCGCGAAGTCGGCGGACAACCCGGCCGCCCCCGCGGGCTCGGCCCCTGCCCCCACCGCGGCTCCCTCGTCCACCGTGGCGCCCTCCGCGTCGAAGCCCGCCGCCGACCCCTCGGTGCTCACCACCCTGCCGTCCGGGGTGCCGAAGACCACCGCGCCGCACGAGCCCACCGACGACTTCTCCGTGGTCACCGCGCGCGGCCAGGTCCGCGTCGCCGGCGCCTGCGTCGAGCTGGTCACGTCCACGATCGTGTGGGTGCTGATCGGCCCGCCCGCCGTCGGCCTGAAGGCCGGCCAGCGGGTGTCCGTCACCGGCCTGCCCGACCCGACGTTCGAGTCGCAATGCTCCGGCAGCCCGCTGAAGGTCACGACGGTCATCCCGGCGGAGTGACCCGGCCCGCCGTGCCGCGGCGAACCGTTGAGGTATGAGCGGTTCTGTATCCCAGTCGGTCCTCCACGCTGGACAGCGGGCGCCCGACTTCGAGTTGCCCGACGCACCGGACCACAAGGTCGGCACGTCCCAGTTCCGTGGCCGCCCGACGGTGCTCGCGTTCTACCCCGCCGACTGGAGCCCGGTCTGCGGCGACCAGATGGCGCTGTACCAGGCGGTCATGCCGGAGTTCGAGCGCTACAACGCCGGGGTGGCGGGCATCTCCGTGGACAACGTCTGGTCGCACCGGGCGTTCGCGGAGGACCGGGGGATCACGTTTCCACTGCTGGCGGACTTCGAGCCCAAAGGCGAGGTCGCCCGGCGCTTCGGCGTCTACGACGAGCAGACCGGGGTCTGCGAGCGGGCCCTCTTCGTGCTCGACGGCGACGGCGTGGTGGCCTGGAGCCAGGTCTCGCCGCCCGGGGTCAACCCCGGCGCCGACGGGATCCTCAACGCCCTTGAGGGGATGTCGGGCATGTCCGGGTCCGACGGTGAACGGCGGCCGGTGTTGTGACCACGACCCCGTTCCAGGTGACCGTGGCCCGGCTGGTCGTGCCGGTCGGGGCCGAGGAGCACACCCTGTCCGACGGCGCGGTGTCGCTGGTGGAGTACGGCGACTACCAGTGCCCGTACTGCGGCATGGCCCACGCGATCGTGCAGGACCTGCTGCGGCTGCGGCACGAGACGGTCCGGTACACGTACCGGCACTTCCCGCTCACCAACGTGCACCCCTACGCCGACCTGGCCGCGGAGGTCGCGGAGGCGGCCGCGGCCCGGGGGAAGTTCTGGCCGGCGCACGACTGGCTCTTCGAGCACCAGCGCAGCATCAACCCGCGCCAGCTGATGGTCGGCGTCGAGCGGCTGGGCCTGCCGTCGGACGAGATCGCCGACGAGGTCGGCGCGCACGTCCACCTCGACCGGGTCCGCCGCGACTTCGTCGGTGGGGTCCGCAGCGGGGTCAACGGCACGCCGACGTTCTTCATCAACGGCATCCGCCATGACGGCGGCTACGGCCTCGAGGAGCTCCTCGAGGCCGTCGACGAGGCAGCGGAGGCAACGGTCTGACTTTTCCCGAACGTGAGACCGGCTCCCGTTACGCGCCGTGTGGGAGCCGGTCCTCACGCGTGTCCGCCGACGGTTACCCTGCGCGATATCGACGACTGAGTTCTGTACCGCAATCAGCAGCGAACAAGGCCCAACAATGCCCCCGCCGTACGGATCCGAATGTTACCCAGGGTTGGAGGTGGTGACGTTTGGACCCGAATTAGGAATCATCACGCTCGGTAGCCTTCGCTGGCTGAGTCGGGCGTCAATGTTGCTACAAGGGGTGGTCAATTATTCAAATCTCTATTACATATGTTGCGGAGCACTGTCCCGCAGTGCATGCTTTCGCGTTGGGTCCGTGAGATCTTTCGGATCCAAACTGAGCTGAAGATGGAAGTGCGGTGACGGTGCGCGCCAGGCTGGGGTTCGTGGCGCCCTTCACCCTGCCCTCTTCGAGGAGTGCGGGCGGATGCTGCTTGCAGATGACTTCTTCCTGATCGCGCACGACGACCGGGACGGACGGTCCCGCCTGTCGCAGCGCGCGGTCGAGTTCGGCCTCGCGGGAGCGATGCTCGGCGAGCTCGTGCTGGAGCAGCGGATCGTCTGTGAGGGCGACCGGCTCCGCGTGATCAGCCGGGAGCCTCCGTCGGACCCGCTGGCGCACACCAACCTCGCCACCATGATCGCCGAGACGCAGCACCGCGAGATCCGCACCTGGCTGCTCTTCCTCGGCCAGACCGCGGTCGACGCGGTCGGCCAGCGCCTCGCCCGCGTCGGACTGGTCGAACAGACCCAGGTCCGGCGGCTGCTGCGCACCACGACACGATGGGTGTCCACCGACATCAACCTCCCGGCCGGACGGGTGGTGCGGCTGCGCCGCCTGCTCACCGGTCAGGAGCCGATGCGGGTCGCCGACACCACGCTCGCCGGACTGGCGGATGCGACCGGCCTGACCGGTCACGTCCTGTGGGACACCGACCAGACCAGCGTGCGACGACTGCAACAGGCGGTCAGCGCCCTCCCTCCACCGCTGCGCGACCTGATCCTCCAGGTCGAGTCGGCGGTCGGTGACTCGGTGCTGTCGCAGCGCGGCTAGCGGACTTTCCTCTCCCCTTCCCCCCTTTAAACCCCCTGGAGGACCGATGTCCGCAACGTCGCCTGCGCGACCGAGCGTGGTATCCCAGGCACTGGCCCGAGACCGTCTCGGCGTGCCTTCCGTCATCATGTTCGCCCTCACGGCGGCCGCCCCCCTCATGGTGGTCGGCGCGCTCGTCTCGTCGGCCTGGGCCTGGGTCGGCGTGACCGGCTTCCCGCTCGCGTTCATCATCATCGCGATCGTCCTGGCGCTGTTCAGCTTCGGCTACGTCGCGATGTCCCGGCACATCACCAACGCCGGCGCGTTCTACAGCTACATCTCTCAGGGTCTCGGCCGGCCGCTGGGCGTCGGTGGCTCGCTCGTCGCGCTGCTCGCCTACAACCTGCTGCAGATCGGCCTCTACGGCGCCTTCGGCTTCTTCGCCTCGGTGATCCTCGCCGAGAAGAACATCGCCACGGTCGACTGGTGGATCCTGGCGCTCGGGCTGTGGCTGGTCATCGCGGTGCTCGGCCTGCTGCGGGTCGACGTCAACAGCAAGGTCCTCATGGTCCTGCTCGGCGCCGAGCTGATCGCCGTGACGGTCTTCGACTTCATCTTCCTGAGCAACCCGGCCGAGGGCGGCATCACCCTCGAGCCCTTCGCCTGGGGCTCGCTGAAGGACGCGGCAGGCCCGGCGTTCGCCGTCTGCATCACGGCCTTCGTCGGCTTCGAGGCCGCGCCGGTCTTCGCCGAGGAGGCCAAGGGCAAGAACCGGACCGTCGCCGTGGCCACGTTCCTCGGCCTCGCCGTCATGGTCGTCTCCTACGCCATCACCAGCTGGGCCGCCGCGGTCAGCATCGGCGTCGACCAGACCGTGCCGCTCGCCCAGGAGACCGCCGAGGGTGGCGGCCCCTTCTTCCCGACCCTCGCGGAGAAGGGCGGCACCTGGGCCGCCGACCTCGGCCTGATCCTGCTCACCACCAGCATCGCGGCCGCGGCCCTGAGCTACCACAACACGACCGCGCGCTACGCCTTCGCGCTCGGCCGCGAGCGGGTCCTCCCGGCGTTCTTCGGCCGCACCCGGGCCCGCTCCGGCGCCCCGGCGTCCGGCTCGATCTTCCAGACCGTGATCGCGCTCGTCGTGCTGGTGCTCTTCGCGGTCCAGGGCTGGGACCCGATGCTCAACCTGTTCTTCTGGCTGGGCACCTCCGGCGGCGTCGGCGTGCTGTTCCTGGTCTTCGCCACCTCGCTGTCGGTCATCGGGTACTTCCTCAAGGACGCCCGCGGCGAGGGCGCCTGGTCGCGGCTCATCGCCCCGATCCTGTCGTCGGTGGCGCTGGCCTACATCATCTGGCTCGTCGTCGACAACTTCGGCGGGCTGCTCGGCTTCCAGCCCGGCACCGAGAACGCCGCCGTCTGGGCGTTCCCGGCGGCGTACGGCGCGGTCGCGCTCATCGGCATCATCTGGGCGCTGATCCTGCGGGCCACCAGCCGGCAGGACTACGACTCGATCGGCCTCGGCGCCCGCGCCAACGCCGCCCGGTCGGACAACCCGGACTTCGCCTCGTCACAGCGGTAACCGATCCAGACACACGAAAGCGCCCGGGGCATCCGCCCCGGGCGCTTCTCGTTGCGCTACCCGCGATTACCCGTAAGTGAGGGCAGGCGTGGGCTCGACTCGGTCGGCCGCGCGGCGCAGCGTGCGAGCCGTGAAGTTGCGCATCTTGCCCATGGTCACCGACTCACGGCGACGGTCGTCGACGACCGGGGCGTTGGGCATCGCCGAGTTGGCCTCCAGGCGGACGGCCTCCAGCGACATGATCAGGGCGATCGGGGTCATTACTTCTCCTTGGCGGTGTTGGGTCCGGTGGTCGACCTGACCACCAGGGATACGGGCAGCGTCAGGCGACGCAGTGCCGGGTCCTCGGGCGGGTCGAGCAGCAGCTCGCCCGCGAGCCGCCCGCGCTCGACGCTGGGCTGGCGGATGGTGGTGAGCCCGGTGGCGCCGGCCTCCGGGATGTCGTCGAAGCCGGTCACCGAGACGTCCCGGCCGGCCTGCAGGCCCCGCACCCGCAGCGCGTCGAGCACGCCGAGGGCCAGGACGTCGGACGTGCAGAGGATCGCGGTCGAGCGGTCGAGCCGGTCCAGCGCGTGGGCCGCCGCCTCGGCGCCCTCCTCGCGCTGGTTGCCCGCCGCGTTGATCAGCACGACCTTCTCCCACGGCACCCCCGCGGCCAGCAGCGCGTCGCGGAAGCCGCGGACCCGCTCGCCGGTCACGTAGTAGCGCAGGTCGTCGGGGTCGGCGTGGACCTGTGAGGTGACCCCGTCGTCGACGATCCAGTGCGCCACCACCGCGATGTCGCGGTGGCCGAGGTTGACGACGTGCTCGCCCAGCCGCCGGGCCGCCGCGCGCTCGTCGATGCCGACGTAGCTCGCCTCCGGCCCGAACGCCTGCGGGTCCTCGCCGATCACGACAGGCACTCCGCGGGACCGGACGAGCTCGAGCGCCGAGTGCCAGTCGGGCACGCAATACAGGCAGAAGGCGTCGACGGCCGCGTTGCTGATGACGCGCCGGCCCGCTGCCTCGTCCTTGGGCAGGTTGAGCAGCAGCAGCGAGGTCTCCCGCGCCGAGGCCGCCTCCGCGAGCCCGCGCAGGTAGGCCACCGCATAGGGATCGGTGAACGCCATCGACAGGTTGTCGGTCAGCAGCACACCGATCGCGTTGACCTTGCCGCTGCGCAGCGAACGCGCCGTCGGGTTGGGACCCGCGTAGCCCAGCCGCTGCGCCGCCGAGAGGATCCTGGCGCGCAGCTCGGGGGAGAGCTGATCCGGCCGGCTGTAGGCATTGGACACCGTGCTGCGCGACACGCCGAGCTCGTCGGCGATGGTCTGCAACGTCGCTTTCATGGCTCAGGTCCCTCCCTTCTCTGCATCGATCCAGTTCCTTCTGTATCGATACAGTACGTCGAGAGGGCCGTCCTCGCCAGTGTTTTGTCGGGTCCTGGCGTGTGTGCCCCGACACGTGCGCTGAGCTGCGCTTTTAACCCTTACGCAATAGCGCGCCACCACGGTTCAACTGCCGGCAACGCGTCGATGTTGATCCGGTCACCCGGGCGCGGGATCGCGAGCGTGATGTCGCGGGCCGCGGCCTCGTCGAGCAGCCGCTCGACCGGCTCCGACCACGCGTGCACCGCCAGGTTGAACGTGCACCAGTGCAGCGGGATCAGCACCCCGGCCCGCACGTCGAGGTGCGCGCTCGCCCCGTCCTCGGGCTTCATGTGGATGTCCGGCCACGCGTCGCCATACGCACCGACCTGGATCAGCGACACGTCGAACGGCCCGTGCTGCTCGCCGATCTCCTTGTAGCCGCCCCAGTAGCCGGAGTCGCCGGTGTAGAACAGGCTGCGCCGCTCGCCCTTGACCGCCCACGACGCCCACAGCGTGCCGTCCCGGCTGAACCGCCGGCCGGAGAAGTGCCGCGCCGCCGTCGCGGTCAGCGTGACGTGCCGGACGTCGAACGACTCGTCCCAGTCCAGCTCGATGATCCGGTCCAGCGGCACACCCCAGCGCTCCAGGTGCGCCCCGACGCCCAGCGGCACCAGGAACGGCGCCTGCTGGGTGCGCGCGAGAGCCTTGATGGACGCGAGGTCCAGGTGGTCATAGTGGTCGTGCGAGATCACGATCGCGTCGATCCTCGGCAGCTCCTCGAGCCCGAGCGGCATCGGGTGCAGGCGCTTCGGCCCGACGAACGACGTCGGCGAGCACCGCTCGCTCCACACCGGGTCGAACAGCACCCGCACGCCCTCGACCTCCGCCAGCGCCGTCGAGTGTCCCAGCCAGGTGATGTGCAGGTCGCCCTCCTGCTTCGCGGGGAACGCCGGCCTCACCACCGGAATCACCCCCTTCGGGCGCCGGGGCTGCTGGCCAAGGAGCAGCTCGCGGAACGCGCCCGCCATCGCGCCGTCGGGCAGCACCTCACGCGGCACAGGATTCACGAACCTGCCGTCCCCATACTGCGGGGACCGCCGCATCCGCTCCGCACGCGCACCGGAGGCCACCGCACCCAACTGCGCCGGAAGATCACGCAGCGCCCACGCCACCCCACCCGCCGCAGCGGCGATCGCCGCCAGCGTCAGGACCCGTGTCGTCTTGCCCATGCTCCGTCGACCTCCAGTTCACCTGCCATGTCGTGAGCTTGCGCACCAAGCTTTCCATCGGCACGACACCCACGGTTGCACGGATTTTCCGACCGACTGGCCGTCACGGCCCGTCACATGCCCTCTCATCAGCGCAAATGCTTCCGAGGGTGAGATATGGGCGCGGCGCCCGCGTGAGCGAACAGACAGAACCGGCAGGTCGTGCCGTCTTTCCGGCTCTGTTGCCAAGCATCGAGGTATGGAAGGCTGCCCGCAAACTTCCCCCAATCACGCGTCGGTCACTTTCCCCCGGAGGCCCGTCGTGACCTGGTTCATCAACCAGTCACTGCTGTTCATCGTCATTGCCTTCCTACTCGGCCTGCTCGTCGGTTACCTCTGGTGGGGCCGTCAGGTGCGCCGGGTCCGTTCCCAGGAAACCACCACCTCCCCTGCCGTGCCGGCTGTTCAGCCGCTGGTCGCGTCGACCGCCGCGCCGGTCGAGCCGGTCGCGTCGGCCGAGCCGGTCGCCTCGGCCGCGTCACCCGAGCCGGTCGCGTCGGCCGAGGACGAGGCGGACTCCGTGTCGGCGGCCGAGCCGCTGCCGGCCGAGCCCGCCGCCACCGACCCGATCGTCGAGGACCCGGCCCCCGTCGCGGTCGCCGAGGCCGAGCCCGTCGCCGAACCCGAGCCGGCCGTCGAAGCCGAGCCCGAGCCCGTCACCGAGCCTGTTGCAGAGCCTGTCGCGGAGGTCGAGCCGGTCGTCGAACCCGCGCTTGTTGTCGAACCCGAACCTACTCCCGAACCCGAGCCGGTCGCCGAGATCGAGGCGCCCGCTGTGGACAACCCGGTCCATGTGGACGACGAACTGATCGCGGACGTCGAGTCCGCGTTCGCGGCGGCCCCGGTCGTCGACGACGCCCCCAAGGCCGAGGACGACCTCGCGAGGATCGAGGGCATCGGCCCGAAGATCGCCGCGGCGCTCAAGGCGGCGGGGATCACCACGTTCGCGGCGCTGGCCGACGCCGAGCGGTCCACTTTGGAGGACGCGCTCGCCAATGCGAATCTGCGGTTCGCTCCGAGCATCGGTTCGTGGAGCCGGCAGGCGCGTCTCCTCGCCGACGGCAAGGAGGAGGATTTCAAGGCGCTCACGGATTACCTGATCGCCGGTCGTGAACCCACCCCGAAGAAGACCGCCGCCGCGCCGGTCGCCGAGCCCGAGGCCGCCCTGGCCGCCGAGCCGGTTGCCGAGCCCGTCGCGGAGCCCGTCGCCGAGCCCGAGCCGGTCGTAGCGGCCGAGCCGGTGGTCGAGCCCATCCAGGAGCCGATCGCCGCCGAGCCGGAGCCGATCGCCGCCGAGCCCGAGCCCGAGCCGGTTGTCGTCGAGCCCGAGCCCGAGCCCGAGCCGGTTGCCGTCGTCGAGCCGGTCGTGGTGTCCAAGGCGCCGGTCGAGGCGGAGCCGGTCGTCGCGGCCGTCGCCGTGGATGACGGGCCGCCGGACAACCTGCAGCGGATCGAGGGGATCGGACCGAAGATGTCGGCCGCGCTCCTCGCCGCGGGGATCCGGACCTACGTGAAGCTCGCCGACTCCGACGTCGACACGCTGCGCACCGCGATCGAGGACGCGAACCTGCACTTCGCCCCGAGCATCGTCACGTGGGCCCGGCAGGCGCGGCTGCTCGCCGAGGGCAAGGAAGAAGAGTTCAAGGCGCTGACCGACTGGCTGATCGCCGGCCGTGAGCCCACGGACAAGCCCTTCATCAGCACCGAGGCAAGCACCGAGGCAAGCACCGAGGCAAGCACCGAGCCAAGCACCGAGCCAAGCACCGAGGCAAGCACCGGCGCGAGCGCCGCAGCAAGCACCGAAGCCGGCGGCGAAGCCTGATGGCGGGCACGACGACGACCCGGACCGTGCGGCACGAGCTGCGCAGGGTCAACCCGTTCGTGCCGATCGTGGTCGGCGTGGTCGGGCTGGCCGCGCTCGTGGGTGGCATGGAGGTGCCCTTCCGGCACCACATCGAGGCGGTCCTGACCGACCACACCAAGGTCGCCCTGAGCGATGCCGGGATCGACGCCGAGGTGTCGTTCACCGGGCGCGACGGCACCGTCCGCGTCGACTCCGCCGACGAGAAGCAGAAGGCCGAGGACGTCTCGCGGGCCGTCGAGGGCGTCCGCGTCGTCACGGTCATCGCGCCGCCGAAGGTGGAGGTACCGCCGTCGCCGGTCGCGGTGAAGCTGCTCGTCGACGAGGGCAAGGTCACGCTGACCGGTACCGTCGCCGACGAAGCCGCCAAGTCGGGGCTGGCCGACGCGGCCAAGGCCGGTTTCGGCGCGGAGAACGTCCTCGACGAGGTGACCGTCGACGCGAAACGCAGCAGCGACGGCGTCAAGGTCGCGGCGCTCGCGCCGGTGCTGGTCGCGCTCGGCAAGGACACCAAGGCCGGGGTCGTCGACCTGCAGGGCGGCACCGTGACGCTGACCGGCACAGTCGCCTCGCAGGAGGTGAAGGACCGGGCGGAGCTGGCGGCCCGTGAGGTGACCGGCATCGTGCGCAACGAGCTCGCGGTCGGCGAGGCCAAGGCCGAGCAGGTGCAGACGCAGTTGGTGGCGCTGCCGACGGTCGAGTTCGAGAACAACAGCGCGACGCTGACCCAGCAGGGTCAGGCGGTCGTCGCCAACGTCGCGTCGATCCTCAAGGCCAACCCGAGCATCCGGATCAGCATCGAGGGTCACACCGACAGCACCGGCACCGAGGCGAGGAACCAGACGCTCAGCGAGGCCCGCGCGAAGACGGTGCTCGACACGCTGATCGCCCAGGGCATCGCCGCGGAGCGGCTGAGCTCGAAGGGCTTCGGCGAGTCCCGCCCGAAGGTCCCCGACACCAGCGACGCCGCCAAGGCGATCAACCGCCGGGTCGAGTTCATCGTCCAGCAGTAGGAAGACTGGAAGACAAGGAAAAGGGGGGCCGCAAGGCCCCCCTTTTCATGAGCGACGATCAGTGGTGCACGGGGTACAGCGGCTCACGCACCGCGGTGGTGCTGTCCGCCCGCAGCGACTTCGCCGAAGCCGCGGCCGAAGCCGCCGTCGGGTCGGGCTGCGGCAGCGCGTCGCAGGTCGCGTCCGGCTTGTCGCCGGCCTTGCGCTTCGGCAGCTTGCCCGTCGCGAGGTAGTCGGCGATCACGTTGTCCACGCACTCGTTGCCGTTGAGCGAGTTGGCGTGCGTGGTCTGGCCGACCTCCGCCAGCAGGGCGCCGTGCGGGAAGCGGCGGCGCGCCTCGAGGCTGCCCTCGAACGGCGTGGCCGCGTCCAGCGTCGTGCCGACGAAGAGCACGCTCTGCACCTTCGAGCCGTCGACCTTGACCGGCTTGGAGACCTTGCCGGGCCAGTAGAGGCAGGCCGCGTTGTACCAGGCGTTGTCCCACGTCATGAACGGCGCCTTGAGGAACGTCTTCCAGTTGTCCCGTTCCCAGGTGTTCCAGCTCTGCGGCCACTGGACGTCGGTGCACTGCACCGCGTTGTAGACCGCGAAGCCGTTGTCGTCGCCGGGGCCGACGTAGTTCTCGTACGCCGCGACGATCAGGTCGGTGTTCTTGTCGTTGGCCCAGCCCGCGAACGCCTCCGCCAGCTCCAGCCACGTCGACTGGTAGTAGCCGGAGTAGAGGAAGATGTCGGCGAACTCGTCGGGGCCGACGACGCCGCCGGCCGGCTTGCTGCGCAGCTTGTTCTGCTCCGCGTACCAGCGCAGCTGTACCTCGGTGCCGGTCTTGCCCAGGTGGTAGACGGAGTCGTACTTGGCGACCCAGTCGAACCAGATGCGCACGTTGCGCTCGAAGTTCACGTCCTGGTCGAGGTTGGCCTGGTACCAGACCTTCCGCACGTCGACGTTGCCGTCCAGCACCATGCGGCGCACCTTCTGCGGGTGCAGGGTGCCGTAGACCTGGCCGAGGTACGTGCCGTAGGAGAAGCCGTAGAAGTTGATCTGGCTGGCGCCGAGCGACTTACGGATCGACTCCATGTCGTTGACCGAGTCGACCGTGGTCATGTGGTCCAGCAGCGCGCCGCCGGCCTTGCCGCAGGCCTTGGCGTAGTTCTTGGAGCGGTCGAGCCAGGTCTTCTCGATGCTCTGGTTCCAGGGGATGTACTCCGGACGCGGCCCGTTGAAGTAGTCGTTGTCGCACGACAGCGCGGGGACGCTGGAGCCGACGCCGCGGGGGTCGAAGCCGATCCAGTCGTAGGCCTCGCCGGCGCCGTTGGGGACGTACTCGCCCAGCACCGACAGCGTCAGCCCGGACCCGCCGGGGCCGCCCGGGTTGACCAGCATGATGCCCTGGTAGTCCTTCGCGGCGACCTTCGCCTTGATCCGCGAGACGGCGATCTGGATCTTCTTGCCGTTGGGCTTGCTGTAGTCGAGCGGCACGTCGAGCAGGCCGCACTCGGCGCCGCGGCGCTGCAGACCCGGGCTCTCGCACTGCCCCCAGGTGATCTTGGCGGCGGCGGCCTCGGCGGTGGGCGCCGCCGACGCGCCGGTGGCGGGGACGACGACCAGTGCCGTCGCCACCGAGGTGAAGAGGGCGAAGCCCCTTCTGAAGTTCATAGATCCTCCCAAAGTTGCCCCAATGGGTGTCTTCGGGCAACTGATTCGGGCAAAACAATGTCACGCTGATGGTTTCGGGCGCGCCTGACGCGCGGAAGGCAAAAGACCCTTTCCTCCACCCGAGCAAAAACCGCTAGGCGGCCGAGTGAGGGTGGGCTACAACGGTCAGGTGCTGCGCAAATACCCGAGAACGCCTCATCTGCAGGGCTCCCGCCTGCAGCCGGGCGACCACGACCTGGCCCAGGTCCCGTTCGCGCAGCTCGCCGGGGAGGACCTGGTCGTCGAGGAGAAGCTCGACGGCGCCAACTGCGCGGTCAGCTTCGACGCGGCCGGTGAGCTGCTGCTGCAGTCCCGCGGCCACTACCTCACCGGCGGGCCGCGCGAGAAGCAGTTCGGCCCGCTGAAGGCGTGGGCCGCGACGGTCCGCTACCAGCTCCAGCCCGTCCTGACCGATCGATACGTCATGTACGGCGAATGGCTCTACGCCAAGCACACCGTCTTCTACGACGCGCTGCCGCACCACTTCTGCGAGTTCGACGTCTACGACCGCACGACCGATGCGTTCCTGTCCACCGACCGGCGCCGGGCGCTGCTCGACGGGCTGCCCGTGAGCTCCGTGCCCGTGCTGTACACCGGCCGCGTCGGCAAGCTCGCCGAGCTGACCGCGTTCGTCGGGCCGTCGACCTGCCGCACCCCCGCGTGGCGCGACGCGCTGCGTGAGGCGGCCGTCGCCGGTGGCGCCGACCCCGACCAGGTCGTCAAGGAGACCGACATGTCCGAGGACATGGAGGGGTTGTACCTGAAGCTGGAGTCCGCCGGCACGGTGCTCGGCCGCTACAAGTGGGTGCGGCCCAGCTTCCACACCGCGATCCTCGACTCCGGCAGCCACTGGCAGGACCGCCCGATCGTCGCGAACCGGGTGAGATCGTGAACGCCTTTGAGGGGTTCTGCCCGACCGGTCCTGACTGGTCGGTGCCGTGGGCGGAGATCCACGCCGAGTTCGACTGGGTCCGCCGGTTGGATGGTGTACCGCAGGACGCGGTGCACCATGCCGAGGGCGACGTCGCCACGCACACGCGGATGGCCTGCGAGGCGCTCGCCGCGCTGCCCGCCTGGCGCGAGCGGCCCGAGGACGAGCGGGTCCGGCTCTTCGCCGCCGTCCTGCTGCACGACGCGGCGAAGCCGTACTGCACCCAGGTCGAGGACGACGGGCGGATCACCGCGCACGGCCACTCGCGCCGCGGGGACCTCATCGCGCGGCGGGTCCTGTGGGAGGCCGGCGTGCCGATCGCCTGGCGGGAGCACGTCGCCGCGCTGATCCGCCATCACCAGGTGCCCTTCTGGGCTTTGGAGCGGCCGCGCGGTGAGCTCGACCGGATCGTCCACCGCGTCAGCCTGCTGGCCAGCAACACCGACCTGAGTGTTCTGGCTACGGCGGACATCCTGGGCCGCTCCTGCGCCGACGCGTCGGGGATGCTCGAGAATGTCGAACTGTTTCGGCAGTACACCAGCGACGACGGCTGCCTGGAGCAACCGCGGCGCTTCCCGTCGGACCACGCGCGGTTCACCTATTTCCGGAACCCTTCGCGGGTCGCCGACTACGACGCCTACGACGACACCACGGTCACCGTCACCGTCATGTCGGGGCTGCCCGGCTCCGGCAAGGACCACTGGATCGCCGCCAACCGGCCCGGCGTGGCCGTGGTCAGCCTCGACGACTGGCGCGAGCGGCTCGGCGTGAAGCCCACCGACGACCAGGGCCCGGTGGTCGCCGCCGCGACCGACCAGGCCAAGGTACTGCTCAGAGCGCGGACGCCGTTCGTCTGGAACGCCACCAACCTGACCCGCCAGTTGCGCGCCCGCTGCATCGGGCTGGTCGCCGACTACGGCGGGCGGGTGGAGATCGTCAGCGTCGAGGCGCCGCCCGACGTCATGCGCCGGCGCAACCGCGCCCGTCCGCGGCCTGTCCCCGACGGCGTGATCGACCGGATGGCCGGGCGTTGGGAGACGCCCGACCCCACGGAGGCCCACCGCGTGGACTGGGTGCTCAACGCCTGATCGGGCCCATGCCGCCCGTGGCGGTGACCCGCTGGCGCTGCATCGCGAGCGCCTGCAGGGCCGAGGACCGCACCAGCAGCAGCGGGTTGAGCGGCTCGTTCGCGGCGATCGCCGTGGCGTAGGGCCGGTTCTCCACCGACCAGCCGTTGTGCAGGTCGTACTCGACGGAGAAGCTGCGGTCCCGTGCCCTGGAGTAGTCCAGCAGGATGCCGGGGCCCAGCGCCCTGGTCGCGACCTCGCCGGCCATGTGCGGGATCGGCGAGAAGAAGAACGCGACCTTCGGGATCGGCTGGAACAGGTCCACGTCGACGAGGTCGAAGATGCCGATCGGCTGATACATGCCGTGCGTGTCGTGGATGCACATGCCGGCGCCGAGCTCGACCCGCCCGGTGTTGTCGATCTCCATGTGGCCGGCCGGGCCGCCGGGCGTGACGATGCCCGCGCCGTCGTTGCCCGCGACCGTGAGGACGCTGCCCAGCGGCGCCGGATAGTTGTGCGTCGGCACCACCTTCGTGCTCGGCGCCAAGGTCTTGTGGCGGGCCGTGAACATCGAATACGTCTCCTGCCACGTGACCTCGAGATGGCGTTCGAGGTAGTGCACGGAGAGCCAGATGGTCGGGGTGCCGCTCGCCGAGGTGGCGATCGCGTGGAGGCCGAAGAGCGCGAAGTGGTGGTCGCGCAGCTGTTCGATCGTGGCGTCGCTCATGTCGATCGTGAGTTTGTGCTGCTCCACGGCAGTCCTCCAAGGTCCGGCGGCGGTAGGACCTCAGTGTGGAGCGGTTGGGTTGCACGATCGGGGCATTTCGTGAAAGTCGCTCACGACCCGGTTCGGGCGGCTTCGATGACCGCTCTGGCGGCCTGGTCGAGCTCGGCGGGGTTCGGCGCGAAGGCGGCGGCGATGTCCGGGTGGAGGCTCGACTTCGCGATCTCCAGCAACCGGTCGGCGACCTCGGCGGCGGTCTCCCCGTGGTAGTCCTGCTCCACGACCTCGGCGGCGCGCTGCAGCGCCGAGCTCAGCTGGGCTTCGAGAGGCTCCTGCAGCTTCTGCGCCGCCGGGCTGAGCTGAGCGTCGTCGAGTGAGACGTGAAGTTCCTGCATGTGCGCGCGATACCCATCTTCGATGTTTTTCACGCGCTGCGGGTCAGCAGTTGAACCGACCGCGGCGCGTTGCGGTGGGCCGGGTAGGTCGAGCGGACCAGCGCGAGGGCCCACGCCATCCGCGCCACCGCCGTGTCCGGGTGGTCGCCGAACTCGCCGGCGACCTGGGTCGCGCAGCCCTTGATGCCGACCCGCCGCAGCGTGGTGGCCACCGCCGCACGGATCTCGTCGCGTCTCGGAGCCTGCGAGCACTGCAGGTCCGAAACGAACAGCGCCTCGGCTCGCACCGCCTCGAACGTTGTAGTTGCCATCTCTCACCCCTTGGTGTGTGTTCCTGCTAACACCAACGCTAGAAGCGCGGGATGTGTTCGGGCTCACGGATTCATGCCACCGTCGTGTAACTGTCACCATCCGTGTGATGGTGCGGCACCGGGGGCGCTGTGACAGGGTTGGCGCGTGTCGTTGACCCCTTCAGGTCCCGTCCGCCTGCACCGCGCCGCGCGCATCGAGGACGCCTTCCACGACGTGCTGGAGCGGCGGCTCCGGCTGCGCGGGTGGAAGGTCGCCGTCACTCCGTACACCGGCTACGGCGGCCCCGGCTGGGTCCGTGTCCTCGGCCGGGTGCTGCTCGCGCGCCTGGACCCGAAACCCGGCAAGCGGCTCAAGAAACTGCGCGGCTGGCGCTCGTTCACCGCCGTCTCCGTGGCGAACGCGCCGGTCCGGATCACGGCCGGCGACCGGACGTGCGAGGTGCGCTGCGACCGCGGCGGCTTCATCGACACCGTCATCGAGGCGGACCTGGCCCCGGGCTGGGCGACCGTCACGCTGCAGAGCGAGGACAGCGCCCCGGTCGAGGCGCCGGTCCGGATCATCGACCCCACCGTGCGCTTCGGCATCGTCTCCGACGTCGACGACACCGTCATGATCACCACGCTGCCGCGCCCGCTGCTGGCCGCGTGGAACACGTTCGTCCTCGACGAGCACGCCCGCGCGTCCGTGCCCGGGATGGCCGTGCTCTATGAGCGCCTCGTCAACGCCAACCCCGGCGCCCCGGTCTTCTATCTCTCGACCGGCGCGTGGAACGTCGCCGCGACGCTCACCCGGTTCCTTTCGCGGCACCTGTACCCGGCGGGCCCGCTCCTGCTGACCGACTGGGGGCCGCAGCCCGACCGGTTCTTCCGCTCCGGCCAGGCGCACAAGCGAGCGTCCCTGGCGCGGCTCGCCTCGGAGTTCCCCGACGTCCGGTGGCTGCTCGTCGGCGACGACGGGCAGCACGACCCGGAGATCTACGCGGAGTTCGTCGCCGAGCACCCGGACAGCGTCGCGGCCGTCGCGATCCGGCACCTCTCGCCGACCCAGGCGGTCCTCGCCGGCGGCTTCCCGACCACGGTCGAGAGCACCCGCCGCCTGCCGTCCTCGTCCTTCGCCGCGGGGCGCTGGCTGCGGGCGCCGGACGGCGCCGGCCTGTGGCGCCTCCTGCGCGACACGGAGATCCTCTGACTTAGTAGCCATGGCTACTATAGCCATGTACTGTTTCTCCCATGAGTGGTCCGACTCCTGGGTTCCTGGTCTGGCGGCTGTCGATGAAATGGCGGGTCGCCGTCGACCGTGCCCTGGCGCCCGTCGGGCTCACCCACGCGCAGTATTCGCTGCTCGCCACCCTCTACGGGCTTGCCGGCACGGAGCGGCCCAGCCAGAAGCGGCTCGCCGACCACACCGGTCTCGAGCCGCTGTACGTGTCGAAGCTGGCCCGGACCCTGGAAGCGGCCGGGCTGCTCGACCGGCTCCCCGACCCGTCGGACACGCGGGCGGTGCAGCTGGCGCTGACCCCGCGCGGCCACGAGACCACCGGCCGGGCCGTCGGCATCGTCCGCGACCTCATGGAGCAGCTCCTCGCGCCGCTGCCCGCCGATCGCCGGTCAGCGTTCGTCGACGACCTCAACGCCCTACTCAAGGAGACCCCGTGACCACATTGAACGGCCGCATCCTCGGCCAGGCCGAACGCGCCACCCGCGCCGTGCTCGACCGCCTGCTGGAGCGCACCGGCACGACGTTCGAGCAGTGGGTGGCGATCAACCTCACCCATGGCGAGCGGCTCTCCCGCGACGACCTCGTCGCCCGGATGGTGACCGGGCTGCGCACCGACCCGGCGCTCGTCGCCGCCGTCGTCGACGACCCCGCGCTGTTCACCGGGGACATCTCGCTCACCGCGCTGGGCCAGGAGCGCTACGACGAGATCAGTGCCGGCATCGACGGGATCACCGCCGCGCTGTACGGCGACCTGACCCCCGAGGAGCTCGACATCGCGGGCCGGGTGCTGCTGCACGTCACCGACCGGGCCAACGCGCTGGTCTAGTTGCTCAGCCCTAGTTGCTCAGCCCTAGTTGCTCAGCCCTAGTTGCTCAGCCCTAGTTGCTCAGCCCTAGTTGCTCAGCCCTAGTTGCTCAGCACGGCGGCTCTGGGAGCGCCCACCTTGGCGACGATCTCCGCGAGCACCCGCTCCGACTCGTCGTGCGGGACCTGGCAGGTGCCGGCCGCGAGATGGCCGCCGCCGCCGTACTGCAGCATCACCGAGCCGATGTCGGTCGGGGACGTGCGGTCGAGGATCGACTTGCCCACCGCGAACACCGTGTTGAGCTTCTGCTTGCCCCAGATCACGTGGATGGAGACCCGTGCCTCGGGGAACATGGCGTACACCATGAACCGGTTCCCGGCGTAGATCACCTCCTCGTCGCGGAGATCCACGACGACGACGTCCCCCTCGACGTGGCTCACCCGCCGCAGCTGGTCCACGAAGAGCTCCTGCTGCTCGCGGAACAGCTCGGCGCGCTCGGCCACGTCCGGCAGGTCGAGGATCTCCTCGACGTCCTGATGATCGATGCACGCGTCGATGAGCTGCATCATCAGCTGGTAGTTGGAGATCCTGAACTGCCGGAACCGGCCCAGCCCGGTGCGGCTGTCCATGAGGAAGTTCAGCAGCGTCCAGCCGACCGGCTGCAGGATGTCCGTGATGTCGTACTGCGCGGAATCGGCCTTGTCGACCGCCTCCATCAGCTCGTCCGACACGTTCGGGAAGCGCGGGGCGCCGCCGAAGTGGTCATAGATGACGCGGGCCGCGGACGGCGCCTCGGCGTCGATGATGTAGTTGCTCTTCTCGCCCGGGTTGCGCAGCGTCTCCGAGTGGTGGTGGTCGAAGACGAGATGGGCGCCCGGCGCGTAGGGCAGGTTCGTCAGGATGTCGTTGGGCCCGATCTCGGCCGTGCCGTCCTGGACGTCCTTCGGGTGCACGAACGTGATGTCGCCGATGAGGTCCAGGTGACGCAACAGGACGGCACACACCAGACCGTCGAAGTCGCTGCGCGTCACGAGTCGGTGCTTCACTTCGGTTTCCCCTCACGCTGCGTCGGCCGGTCGACAGTTGCCCTATCGGCCGGCCGTCCGCTGACGTGAGGGCTACAGCATGGACAGGTGCACGTGGTTCGTGTGGTCGCTGGAGGGGTCCCCGCCGACGCCGCTGTAGTGGTGCCAGCCGACCGCGGGTGTCCACACCTGTTTGAACCAGATGACGTACATGACGCCCAACCGGTCCGCGTTCTTCACGAAATAGGTCGCCAGGTTGGCCCCGTAGACCTTGTCCTCCCCGGCCGCGACCCCGCCGAAGCCGGACTTCGCCTGCACCGAGAAGTCACACGCACGGCCCTTGGGGTGCTCGTACGGACCGCTCGGCCGGTAGCAGGAGACGAACCGCTTGAAGCCCGCACCCTGCGCCTGCTGCATCGCGTGCAACGTCCGCATCGTGATGCAGCCGCTGGTCGTGGGGTCGTTCTGCTTGCAGCTCTCGGCCGACCAGCCACCGCTGGAGTTGCGCGGCGAGGGGGCGGCGAACGGCAGGTTGGCGGAGACGAAGCCGTTGCTCGGGCCGCCCGCCTGGGACAGCCCCTTCTCGGCTTCCTTCTTCTTCGCGGCCATCACGGCCACCTGCTCCTGCTGGAGCTTGACCTCGCCCTCGAGCGCGGCCTTCTGCGCCGCCTGGTCCTTCTTCAGCTGGTTGAGGTCGCGCAGCAGGTTGTCGTTGTGCCGCGCGATCTCGTCGATCGACCCGGCCCGCTCCGCGAACCCGGTCGGACTGCCCGAGTCCATCAGCGCCACGAACGTGCTCAGCGGCCCCGTCTGATACGCCGCCACGGCGATCGCGGACACCTGCTCGGTGACCCTCGCGAGCTCCGTCTCGGTCGCGGCGAGCTTGGCGGTGAGATCGGCCTGGCTCTTCACCGAGGCGTCGAACTTGTCCTTCGCCTCGATCCACGCGCGGGTGCTCTCGTCGAGGACCTGAGCGAGCGTCGCGTTGGATCCTTCGTCGCCCGTGTCGTCACCCGGCTCGGCGCCGGCGGGCGCGGCGGCCACCGCGCACAGGGCGACCGTCGTCATGGCCGTCACGGCCGCCATCAGGGCGGCGGAAATCCGCCGTCCGGGATGTCGTGATGACATCTGGCTCGTTGTTCCTTCCGTCGGCCGCCGACCGGGTTAGCTGACGGGTTCGGGACGGAACGATCCCTACCGCGGTCACCCGCGGATTCACCCCAGTTACGGTTGGGTCCCCGATTCGCCGGGTTCGCACCGGCGATTAGGCGGCAGTCCTGTCCGGCGCCGCGGGGGCGGCGCCCTGTCGGACGAGACCGACGGCCAGCCTACCCAGGGCTATTCGCCCGCGCAGCGCACCGATTGTGCGCCGCTGTGACGCACCTCTCGAAACGGTGCCATCCCAGCAGGTCGCCTAAGCCTGCCAAAAGAAAACCACGTGACGCAAATCACTGAATCGATGCTGCGCGTTGCGCAACCGCCGTCGTTCTACGCAACCCGGTGATCGCTCAGCGTCACTGCTGACCTGCTCTTCTTCGAACACGCCAGCTCTTTTTCGAACACGAACGGGTGCGATACCGGGCATTGTGCTTGCTGGCTCCCCGGTCGGGTACGGGTCCTGGTTGACGCGCTTGCGTGGCTTCGCGCGGGTGCTCTTCGTCGATCGTTTCGTCGATCCGTTTCGTTGATCGGCCCATTCGTTGATCGACCTCTTCGAGCAACTCGCGGACTTCCAGCCGACCGAGATCAACCGATCGGAGCAGGAATACGGACTGCAGGACCGCTCGACCACGTTCTCAGACGCCATCGAAGAGCTCAACGGCAAGATTTCCAACACGACGCTCACCCACGTCCTCGGCGACATGAACCACAGCGCCCAGGCGCCCTGTGGGGTGCCGCCGACCGCGGACTCGACCCAGTTCTGCTGGAACGACGAGGACAACGACGGCACCACCTGGATCCCGCAGGGCATCACCGGCTCGTGGGACGCCGACGCCGACGGCCGCTGGAACGGGCACCGGGTCATCGCGGCCACCTGGTATGACGACAAGGGCCGCGACGGCACGAACCGAGGCAGCCGCATCACGTTCGTCAACTACGACGACTCCGGCAAGCCGGAGTACCGGCACGTCCTGCTCGTCGTGCCCTTCCGCAACGGCAACAACTTCCAGGCCGTGAAGTCCCACGTCGGCGGCATCGCGTGGGTCGGCCACCACCTGTACGTCGCCGACACTTACGCCATCCGCGTCTTCGACCTGCACACCATCTGGCGCACCAGGGCCGACGCGTCGCGCAAGAAGATCGGCATCCACGACAAGAAGGCCTACGCGGCGGACTACCGGTACGCGATTCCGCAGATCGGCTACTACACGCCGCAGGTGCAGCCGCCGGACCGCCGGCTGCGCATCTCGTCGATCAGCCTCGACCGCAGCAGCTCACCGAACTCCCTGATCACCGCCGAGTTCAAGAAGGATCTCGGCGGCGTCAACTCGCCCAAACCGGCGAACGCCCGGATCGTCCGCTGGGACCTCGACAAGGACGGCAAACTCACCGGGTCCAGTGCCGCCTACGTGACGTCCCGCGCCAACATCAACGGCGCCCTCACCATCGGCGACGGCCCCGATTTCGTCCTGAGCACCAGCGAGTACGGCCGCCGACCCGGCTGGCTGCACCGCGCGGACATCGGCTCCTCGAACCAGCACACGAAGGTCCTGCTCGGCGGCCCGGAAGACCTTTCCTACCAGCCCCAGGGCAAGCGGGTCTGGACCCTGACCGAATACAACGGCAGACGCACCGTCTTCGCCATCCCGCTTTCCTCGATCGGCAACGCGTGACCTGTGCTGCGCCGCTCGACGGCGAGCCGCGGGGCGGGTGATCCCCACCCGCCCCGCACCGTCGGTGCGCAGAGGTTCTGCGCCTTCACTCTGCGGTGATGTCGACGCCGCTTCGCCGCGTCGCTCAGGCTGATCGGACGGGGGTCGGCGCCTTGGCCACGGCCAGGGCCGCCGGGATCGGGGGCGCCGAGGCGCGGAAAACTGCCGCGCATCGCGCAGGCGATGACCACGTCATGGACGACGCTGAAGGCCGTGATCATGGACGAGACGCCCGCCGCGTGAGCGTCTGACCTCGGCGGGTGAAAGCATTCGATGCTGCCCGACAAGGCCGCCTCCCACACCGGGGCTCTGCCGTGTCGTGCCGGTCACCCGACGGGCAGATGTAGGCGGCCCGAGCCGCCGGGATGGCGCGCGGAAGCGCGGAAGCTGCCGCGCGTCGCGCAGGCAGTGCGCCGCTCGCGGCGCATTGGGGGTGCGGGGTGAGAATCCCCCGCCCCGCGGCCGCGCCGCGGAGAGGCACAGCGGCTTAGGGAAACCGTAAAGATTGTTCATTAATTGATGTTGTTGGTGCTGTTGAGGGCCGCGGGCTGGTCGGATGGACGGAGTCGAGCTGAACGGAAGTGATCTGGTGTCCAGAGTGCGTCTGCTTGCGGGGCTGGCCGCGACCGCCGTCGTCGGTGGTGTCGTCGCCGTCTTCAACATGCTGCCGGCGTCGGCAGCCTCCTGCTCGCCCGCGTGGCAGGCGTCGTCGGTCTACACCGGGGGCGCGACCGTGTCGCGGAACGGGCGCAACTTCCTCGCCAAGTGGTGGACGCAGAACGAGGCGCCGCCCGGGAACACGGGAGTGTGGCAGGACCAGGGGGCCTGTGGCGGGAGCACGCCGCAGCCGCCGACGCAGACCGGGTCCGCCGGCGGGTGCAGCTTCCCGGCGTGGCAGCAGGGGCGCAACTACGTCACCGGGGACATCGTCAAGTTCACCGACGGCAAGTACTACATCGCCGAGCACGAAAACCCGGGGTACAGCCCCACGATCAGCACCTGGTACTGGGACCCGTACACCTGCAACGGCGGCGGAACGACGAACCCGCCGACGAACCCGACCACCAACCCGCCGCAGAACGGGGCGTTCGTGGTCAGCGAGGCCCAGTTCAACCAGATGTTCCCGAGCAGGAACCCGTTCTACACGTACAACGGCCTGGTCGCGGCGCTGAACGCCTACCCCGCGTTCGCCAAGACCGGCTCGGACGCGCAGCGCAAGCAGGAGGCTGCGGCGTTCCTAGCGAACGTGAACCACGAGACCGGTGGCCTGGTGTACATCGTGGAGCAGAACACCGCGAACTACCCGCACTACTGCGACACGAGCCAGCCGTACGGGTGCCCCGCCGGGCAGGCCGCGTACTACGGCCGCGGGCCGATCCAGCTCAGCTGGAACTTCAACTACAAGGCCGCCGGTGACGCGCTCGGCATCGACCTGCTGCGCAACCCGAACCTGGTGCAGACCGACCCGGCCGTGGCGATGAAGACCGCGCTCTGGTACTGGAACACGCAGACCGGCCCGGGCACGATGACGGGGCACAACGCGATGGTCAACGGGGCCGGCTTCGGCGAGACGATCCGCAGCATCAACGGCAGCCTCGAGTGCGGCGGGCGCAACCCGGCGCAGGTGCAGAGCCGGGTGGCGGCGTACCAGCGGTTCGTCGGCATCCTCGGCGTCGGCGTCGGAGCGGGCAACCTGAGCTGCTGATCCGAAGAACAGGCTAGGAGGGCGCCCCGGGGAGTGGGGCGCCCTTCTCTGTCACGGAACGAAGCAGGCGCTCCAGCCGGGCGGCCCGCACCGGGTGACCGTGCGCGGCCCAGGCGACCAGACCCGCGAGATGCGCCGCGAAATCCGGATGCCCGTCCCGGTTGGCGGCCTCCAGACCGTCGCGGGCGGCGGAATGAAGAACGGCCCGCAACCGGTCGTAGTCGGCGCGGGGAATCGCCGGACGTGAATTGACGACCAGGCCGGCCAGCCGTTGCTGGGCACCGCGCCCCCGGATGCGGGTCTTCGCCGGATTGACCCGGAAACCTTCCTCCGACGCGACCGCGCTGACAGCGGCGACCAGCCGGCCGGGATTCGAAAAGGACCCCGAGAACGCGAGGTCGTCGGCGTAACGGCTGTAGCCGGCGCCGAACCGGGCGGCGAGCCCTGAAAGCCGGCGGTCCAGCCGGAACGCCACCAGATTCGCCAGCGCCGGCGACGTCGGCGCGCCCTGCGGCAGGTGCGGGGTGCGGTGCTCGATCCGCCCCGAAACCGCATGCGGCGTCCGTGTCGTGCACAGCCCGGTCAGCGCGTGCGCGACCGGCTCCGGATATCCGGCGGTGCGGAACAACCCGTGGATCCGTCCCGCGGTGATGCTCGTGAAGAACGCCCGCAGATCCAGCCGCACCAATGTCGATTGCGAGGCGTGCGGCGCGGCGAACGTGTGCACCGACCGCCCCGGCACGAACCCGTGCGCCGCGTCGTGCACCGGCAACGGCCCGAGCACCTCGTCCAGGACACGGCGCTGGATCGCCTTCAGCCGCGATTTCGGTGCCTCGATCAGTCGTTCGCCGATCCAGGTGTACGAATAGTGCCGCACCTTCTGGTCGCGGTGCTTCCGGTTCATCCCGCGACGGTCGGCGAACCAGTCCAGCTCGTCCGGGGTGACGTCGAGGAACTCGGCGAGCGCCGCAAGGTCGTCGATCCGCGGCGAGTCCCACCGCTGCCGGACGGTGCGGGTGGCGGTCGCCCGGCGGACCTTGACCGGCTGGTACGCCGGAGCGCTGATGAACCCGGCCAGCTCGCGAGGCCGGTCGGCGGGCGCCACCCGATAGGCGCGCAGGACGGCGGTGACCACGGGGCCGAGCCAGCGCGGCCGCCGCCCCAGCACCTCGTAGCCCACCTCGAGCAGCGGCCCGCGCGCCCACTCGACGGTCAGGAAGGCGTCCGCGAGCGCGCCGGCGACCACATGGGCAGCGTGCCCCGACGAATCCCGGTCGTGCCTGCGCCGGGTCGCGCGAAGCGCGAGGGCGCGCCGGCGATGTGCTGCCGTGCTCAATCCTGCGTCCCCGGGGTTACCCCGGAGCGACCATCGCTGGTCTGCTCGGGACACGCTGCCACGCCGCCACTCTAGGGGAGATGCTCCCGGTATTCCTGCAGCGCGCGCCGCGCGAAGACCTGCTGGAACGTGGCGACCCGCTCCGAACGGCCACGGCCGATGAAGCTGACGAACCAGTGCATGACCGCGGTGACCCGGTTCTTGAACCCGACCAGATACAGCAGGTGCACCGCGAGCCACATCAGCCAGCCGATGATCCCGGAGAAGTGCAGCTTGCCGACGCTCGCGACCGCCGAGAAGCGGGAGATCGTCGCCATGCTGCCCTTGTCGAAGTACTTGAACGGCTGCCCGGTCGGCTCACCCGCGAGCCGCTTCTTGATCTGCCCGGCGGCGTGCCGGCCGCTCTGGATCGCGACCTGCGCGACGCCCGGCAGCCGGTCGAGCGACATCATGTCGCCGACGGCGAAGATCTCCGGGTGGCCGGGGACGGTGCAGTCGGGGTTGACCTCGAGCCGCCCCGCGCGGTCGGTCGACGCGCCCGTCGCCTTCGCCAGCTGCGTCGACAGCCCCGGCGCGGCCACGCCGGCCGCCCAGATCTTCGTCATCGACTCGATGCGCCGGCGCCCGTTGCGGGTGTCCACCTCGATGCCGGTCTCGTCGACGTCGACGACCTTGGTGCCGAGCTCGACCTCGACACCCATCTTGTGCAGCTGCCGCAGCGCCTTCGTCGACAGGTGGTCGCCGAACGTCGACAGCACCGTGTCCAGCGCGTCGACCAGGATGATGCGGGCCTGTTTGGGGTCGATGTTGCGGTACTGACCGGGCAGGTGCCGGTGGGCGAGCTCGGCGATCTGACCCGCCATCTCCACACCGGTCGGGCCGGCGCCGACCACGACGAACGTCAGCCACCGCTCGACCGCCGCCGGGTCGGTCTCCAGCTCCGCGAGCTCGAACGCGCCGAAGATCCGCCCGCGCAGCTCCAGCGCGTCGTCGATGCTCTTCATGCCGGGCGCGTGCTCGGCGAAGCGGTCATTGCCGAAATACGACTGCGACGCGCCGGCGGCCACGATCAGCGAGTCGTATTCCACCGTGTAGCTGGTCCCGGGCGCGACCGCGGTCACGGTCCTCGCCTCCGGGTCGACCTCCGTGACGGTCCCCAGCAGCACCTTTGCGTTGTCCTGCCGCTTCAGGATCTCCCGGATCGGCGGCGCGATCTCGCCCTCCGACAGGATGCCGGTGGCAACCTGATACAGCAGCGGCTGGAACAAATGGTAGGCGGTGCCGTTGATGAGGGTCACGTCCACTGGCGCGTTCTTGAGCGCCTTCGTGGCGAACAGACCGCCGAAACCCGCGCCCACGACGACGACGCGGTGACGTCCTTGTGCACGCTCGTCCATCTACATCTCCCGATCAGAGTGTGGATCGTGCAGATCAAGTACACCACTGGAACGCGCCGCCGGCCGTGTGTCGTCCATGACGTTTCCGCGGGCCCGGTCAGGGAATCAGACCTCGTACGTACGCAGCCTGGCCCACGTGCTGGGTGTCGTCGTCCAGGACGCTGACCAGGCGGACGCCGAGCGTCACCGGCGGATCCCATCGCTCGTCGACGATCCGGTCCAGGTCCTGCTCCGTCAGCGTGCCCAGCCACTCGACCGTGCGCGCCGACACCGCCTCGAAGTACCCGATCAGCGCCTCCGGCCCGTCCGCCCGCACCGCCTGGACCTGCTCCGCGGTGTGCCCGTAGCCGGTGTCGTCCGGGTCGGGCCGCAGGCCGAAACGCGGCGCCCAGTCCCCGGTGACGTACAGCTGCCCGGCGCCGTCGATCAGGTCCGCGACGTGCTCGTCCTGCACCCGCGTGAGGTGCCAGACCAGCCAGCCGACGGTGTTCGCGCCCGGCGCCGGCGCCCACCGCAGCTGCTCCGCGCTCAACCCCTCGACCGCGCCCCTGACCAGATCGGGCAGCCGGCCGAACCCCTCGACGAGCAGTTCGCTGACCCGCATCGCGCACTTCCTCTCGTGGCACGTTTCCGGGATTTGACCTCCCGGCGGCGTCCGTAGTGTTCAGCACATCGCAAGAACGCACCGAACACCACATAAACGCCAGCTTTCACAAAAGGGGAAATGACATGAGCGAGTACGGCGAGTTCGAGACCGGCGAGCAGCACGAGTCCCTCGACCAGCTGCACGAGGTCGACGCCAGCGAGCAGGACTACCAGTCGCAGTTCGGCGTGTACGAGCAGGACCACGCGTCCGCCGAGTCGACGTCCTTCGACCAGGGCCACCACGTCGAGTACACCGACCCGAACGGCGCGCACTACGAGGAGTCGGACTTCACCTCCTACGACCACTCCGCCGCGGAGACCGACCACATCTTCGCCGCCGAGGGCTCCGAGTCCTACAGCGCCAGCGAGTTCCACCAGCTCGACGCGCTGCAGGCCCGCCTCGACGCCACGTTCGCCGAGGGCACCTTCGCCTCGAACTGACGCTGTTCCTCCAAAGGGGCGCCCTCCGGGCGCCCCTTTCTTTTCAGAATTTCGCCGGGATTATCGCGGCCAGTGCGCTCACGACGAACGGGCTGATGATGACCATCCCGCTGCGCAGCTCCCCGAACGTGGTCTGGTCGATGCCGAGCAGCTTCTCCAGCTTCGCCCGCTCGTCCGCCTTGTCCACCAGGTCCTCCAGCGCGACATCCGTCAGCGGGAAATGCCTGTCCACGAACAACGCGCACCGGCGACGCAGTGTCGTGCTCGCCGGGACGTACATGACGCCGACGACGAACGAAGCGACGGCCCCGGAGAACAGCACCGCCGCCTTCGGTAGCTCCGCACCCCATCCCGTCGCGGCCCCGTTGACCAGCGTGACGAGCAGCACGAGGAAGCCGAGCTGGTTGAGCAGCCGGCTCACCAGCCGCCGCATGCTCAACAGCGTGTTGAGCTGCTGCCCCGGCGACCCCTGAATCCTGCGCCGCGCGACCCGCTGCACCGCGCCCAGCGTGGCCGCCGACGGCAACGCCCCGCAGATCGCGATCGCCGACAGCGCCAGCCCGCGGCTCGTCAACCCCTGCTCACCCAGCACGAACGGTGTCGCCGCCACCAGGCCGACCGCCACCGCCACCGACGCGAGCACCAGATGCAGCACGTGGAACAACCGGACCCGGTGCACCGTGCCGAGATCCCGCCACCGGGCCGCGCCGAACCCGAACGCCTCCCCGCTGGCCGCCCCGAGCACCGCCGCCAGGACCGCGAACAGGACCCACCGCGGCTCGTGCCCATGCTGCGGGCTCGTCCACGCGATCCACGTCCCGAGCACCGCCCCGAGCAGCATCGCGAGCAGCCGCAGCTCCCCGGTGATCGTCTCCTCGGCATCCTCCGTCACCGCCACGCGGGACATCCTTCTATAGGGTCAATTTATGATCACCATCGCGCCGCTCCGCCCCGAAGACCGTGCCGCGTGGGAAGTTCTCTTCACCGGCTACAACACGTTCTACGAGCGCGTCCTACCCGCCGACCGCTTCGACACGGCGTGGGCCGGCTTCCAGGAGGACACCCGCATCCACGCCCTCGGCGCCTTCCTGGACGGCTCGCTGGTCGGCATCGCCCACTTCCTCGTCCACGCGAGCACCACCACCGACGACGTCTGCTACCTGCAGGACCTGTTCACCGCCCCGCCCGCCCGCGGCAAGGGGGTCGCACGGGCGCTGATCGCCGCGGTCACGGACTGGGCCCGCGCACAGGGCTGCAACCGCGTCTACTGGTCGACCCACCACACCAACACGACGGCCCGCCGCCTGTACGACGATGTCGCGGTCAACCGGGGCTTCATCCTGTACCAGATCCCCCTCTGACCAGGCGTGACGCGTGGGACGGAAACACCCGCGTGCGCACCGCGCCCGACAGGGTAACCTGTCCACGCGGGCTGCTAGCTCAATGGCAGAGCTGCGGACTTTTAATCCGTAGGTTCAGGGTTCGAGTCCCTGGCGGCCCACAGGCTCGGGCTCACCCTGCTCGCGCGGCCCGGCGGGGCGCGCTCGCCGGGGGCTCGTGGGATTCCCCGCTCAACCCTCGGTTGCTCCCCCGTGGGGGGGCTGGGCCTCCCCCCCACCCCCTCCAAACCGTCCCCGGGA